>CANOFW010000020.1 GCA_947565425.1 uncultured Lachnospiraceae bacterium | reverse complement strand
GGAATGGTGGCTCTCAAAGTCCGGACAGGTGGCTCAAAGAGCCCCGGAATAATCAAGAGGAGCTTGCAGAGGAAGATTTAAAGTATAGTGATCCGGATTATCAAGTATCAATATGCGCTGTTGTCAGACATTAAACAGGAGAAATTTTTGGAATAATATGGGAAAAGTATTAACATTGCTCTATCATAGAGTAAATGAGTTAGAGCGGGATATTAATTTGCTAGCGGTATCGGCAGATAATTTTTATGAACATATGCGCTGGCTGAAAGAAAATTATCAAATAGTGAGGTTTGAGGAAGATTGGAATCAGTTGGATGGAGAGGCTGTATGTATCACTTTTGACGATGGATATGCAGATAATTTTACAAAGGCCCTTCCAATTTTAAAGGAGTTAAAGATTCCGGCTACCGTTTTTATGTCCACGGGAAATATTGGGAAAAAACGCGAGTTTTGGTGGGATGAATTGGAGTCCGATTTGTTCTGCAGAATATCAAAAGATGAGCTGGAATTGAAAGATGATGTGTTTGGCTGTAAGTGGATAGCGCGAAATCGTCAGGAAAGAAAAAATTTATATGAGACGCTGCATTGGTTAATGATTAACAATCGAACAAAAATGTGGAATTGGCTGCAGCAGATGGAAAACTGGGAGGATGTCTTAGAAGATGACAGGAAAATAAATTATTTGTTGGATGCCGGTGAGTATCGCGCACTATATTCACCGGAGCTTACAATTGGCGCACATACGGTAAATCACTGTGTTTTAAGTAAAATGTCAGTGCAGGAACAGGAAAATGAAATATGTGGATCAAAAGAAATGCTGGAGCATATGTTTGGAAATAAAATTGAGGTATTTTCATATCCCTTTGGCGGACGAAACGACTACACCAATGACACAAAAGAAATATGTAGAAAACTTGGCTTCCATAAAGCAGCGTCAAATTTCCCAGGAATATGGAAGGAGAATATGGAACTGTATGAAATACCGAGAAATATTATCCGTAATTGGGACAAAGAGGAATTTAAAAACAAAATCAGGAGGTTTTGGAAAGACACATGAGATATATAGGTTACATTGAAAATGATATCCCATTGTTTGAGAGCAAAAGTAAAATTGTGATATGTGGCGCAGGCGGGTTATTTGACAAGTTTCTGATTAAATTGGAATCATTAGGGATGAGAAATCGAATATGCAGTATATGTGATAAGGATGCAGATAAGTGGGGGACATCCGTACAGGGGATTGAAATTATACCTTTAGAAGAAACAATAGATAAAAAGGCGGAACTTGAATATATCGTATACAACCGATATAGATTAGAGATAGCGCGCGAGTTAGCGGAACAGAAAATTGAGAACATTCATCTTATAAGGATGTAAATGGGAGATGTAAGGATGAAAATCGCCTATTTTTTGGATTTGTATCAGGGACTGGGGGGAGCGGGTAATTTACTTTTGTGGAATGCCAGGGTAATGTCGGATATATATGACGTTTTGGTTATTGTACCTTCGAATGCGAAAGGCGTTGCAAATGGTGAATATGTCCGGAGATGTGTAGAATTTGGATTGGAATTTGTATCTTGTTATTATGAAACTGCATATGAATTTTATAGTGTAGATTATCTGGCTGCACTTGAAAGTACAGCAGATATTGAAAAAATTGCCCAAAAAGAAAAGGTTGATTTGTTCCATAGTGTGCAGCTTAATCCAGCGGTTGAGTATGTCTCTAGGAAACTATGCATACCGCATGTGATGAGCAGTTATTCTTTAAAAAGGGAGGAGTTCCGGTTACGTTACGGAGATTTATATCCTCAATTCCATTTGAGTGATTCCAAACTATACTCCAGAATGTGGGCGGAGGAGATGGGAATGGAATCAAGATGTATCCGGCCTGTTGCGCCGTTGGCACAACAGAAACGTATCAATTGTGTTAAAAAAAATCATTTCCGTTTTGTCATGTTAGGTTGGGTACATCCTGCGAAGAATCAGTTATGTGCGATACAGGCAATTCATGCATTAAGAAATGATTATGATATTACCTTATATCTTGCAGGTAATATAAGCCGGGAATATTTGCGGGAATGCATGGATTATATAGAAAAAAATAGATTGGAAGAACGAATTATTTTTTTAGATTTTTTGGAAGATGTATCAGAAATCTTAAAAAAAAGTGATGCCATTATATGTACAAGCATCAGGGAATCCTTCCCACTGTCTCTGGTGGAAGCTGTAACGTATGACGTCCCAGTAATAGCTGTTCCGGTTGCCGGAATACCAGAAATATTTACGAATGATTATAATGCATTTATATCAGAAGGAAATGGGGTAAATGATGTAGTACGGAGTATAAAAGATTATATGGAAGCGGTTCAGAATGGTAATTTAAAGAAAATAAAGAAAAATATGGAGGCTACCTGGAAAGAATATTTTTCACAGGATATTGTCAGAGAACAGCTAAAGGAGTATTATCAATATATCATAGGGCATTTTTTATGTAGAAAATCTGAAGATTCAGATTTAAAACTGGAAGTAGACAAAACTTATGAAACGATAATGCCTTTTTTATCTGCAAATCCAAAATTAAAAAAACATGTGCTGTATTATACATACCTAAAAACGACCCTTAAAAAAAAGAAAGCATATTTATGGGGGGCTGGGAATAATGGGAAGCTTGCATGGGAAATGATTCATGCACTTCAGTTTCCGGTTGAGGTGACAGCATTTATTGACAGGATGAAAACGGAAATAGATTTTTGCGATATTCCAGTTGTGAAGATAGAAGATGTCTGTTTTGGCAAAGATGACTTTATTATTTTCATATGTTTCAACGATAAAAGAGAACAGGCAGTGCAGTTTTTAGAAGATAAAGGATTGAAGTGTAACAAAGAAATTTTTTATTTGCCATAACAGCATATTGGAGGAGGAACGGATGGTAAAAGATTTACAGTTATTAAAGGACATTACGCCGCTATTTGAGAAAAAGCTTGTTATTTGGGGAGCTGGAAATAAGGGGCGTGAAATAATACAGGATATTGTATCTATGGGGGCGGGGCGAAAGGGTATTTTGTTATGTGATTCTGACAGCAATTTATTAGGGAATAGTATTTGCGGAAACGAAATTCTATCTCCGAAAGATTTGCGGATTAAGGAGGCAATATTTTCTGAAGAGGAAACGGCAGTATTAGTCACGCCTATTTCCATAAAAGCACAGAATGAGATTATAAAGGAAATAGAAGAAAATACAGGGAGGGGGGTATCGGTATATACCCATTATGCCATTGTATGGGGAATCTATTTTGGTTTAGAAAATCCACATGTTGATCCTGAATTTAAAAGAAAAAGTCTGATGGAACACGAAGTGGCCTGCCTAAGGAAAGAAAATTCTATATTAAGCCAAAAGAAAGTTTTCCAATATTTTTCTTTTTTACCACTGCATCAAGATGAAATAATTTTAGTATATCAGCCTGGAAAGGTGGCGTCGACTTCCATATACCATAGTATACAGAACTATAACCGGAATGTCCTGCATTGCCACAGCCTGAATGATATTGAACTTACTGAGGGCGAGTTGTATAAGCTTTTGGACTTGAAATCTGCAAAAATTATCTGTCTTGTCCGGGATCCGATTGCGAGAACAATAGCCGCAATGTGGCAGAACGTGTCAGAGGTAGAGATGTACAGCCCTCAGGTGGATTTTGCAGAAATAGAAAATTATTTTTTCCCGGATGGTTTCTGGATGCATGAATTCTGCTGGCTTGATAATGAAATAAAGAAGTATCTTAAGATAGATATTTTTCAATATCCTTTTGACAAGGAAAAAGGATATAGTACAATAAAACAAGGGAACATAGAGATTTTAATGATAAAGATGGAAAGCCTGAATGGGCTGGAAGATGTAATAGGCAAATTTCTGGAAATAGAACAATTCCATCTGAACAGAGAAAATGTAGGGAACGAAAAACTGTATCGTTTTGCATATCAGGAACATAAAAAGGAAATTTGTCTTCCCCAAGAAGTATTAGATGATATTTATAAAAAGAGTGAGCAGATGAAATATTTTTACAGTGAACAGGAGAGAAATCAAATGTACTTGAAATGGCTGAAAGGTGATTAGACAGGCAGAACGATATATGAGGAGAAGAAAGAAATGGAAAAGAAACGAATCGTTGTAACTGGAGGGGCAGGTTTTATTGGTTCGCATTTATGCGAGAAACTATTAGAGCAGGGAAATGATGTAGTCTGTGTAGATAATCTGTTTACCGGCAGCAAGGATAACATCCGTCATCTGATGGACCACCCCTATTTTGAATTTATGAGGCATGATATTATTGAGCCTTATTATGTTGAGACGGATCAGATTTATAATTTAGCTTGTCCGGCAAGCCCGATTCACTATCAATATGATCCAATAAAGACGAGCAAGACATGTGTTTTAGGCTCGTTGCACAGCCTTGGGCTTGCGAAACGTTGCCATGCCCGAGTGCTACAGGCTTCGACGAGTGAGGTATATGGTGATCCGGAAATCAATCCTCAGCCAGAGGAATATTGGGGGCATGTCAATTGTGTTGGAGTACGTTCCTGTTATGATGAAGGAAAAAGAATGGCAGAAACGTTGTTTTTTGATTATTACCGCCAGCATAAAGTGGACATAAAGATCATCCGTATTTTTAACACATATGGCCCGCGCATGGCTATTAATGATGGAAGGGTTGTTTCTAATTTTATTGTTCAGGCATTAAAAGGAGAGGATATCACAATATATGGGCAGGGAAGCCAAACAAGAAGTTTTTGTTATGTGGATGATCTTGTTGATGGCATGATAAAGATGATGAACAGCCGTGATGGATTCACTGGACCGGTCAATCTTGGAAATTCAAGAGAATTTACAATTCTGGAACTGGCTCAGAGAGTAATAGAGTTGACAGAATCGAAATCAAGGATTATTTTTCGGCCATTGCCGCAAGATGACCCGAAACAGAGAAAGCCGTTGACAGACTTGGCGAAAAAGGAATTGGATTGGGAGGCGGAAATTCAATTAACAGAGGGATTAAAAAAGACTATCAATTATTTCAGGACAAAGATTTGAGAAACCGGGTTGCGGATAATAAATAATTTTTATACAAAGAATTGAGGAAAGGCGCAGCATGAAATGGGATGGAAAAAAGAAGAAATAGATTTTGTGAAATACCTAAAGATGAATCCGAGACATTTGGGGTTGGCGAATAAGGACAAAACGATATACGTTATTTGTGAGAATAACGGTGCGTTGGGCTTTTTTGCAATGTACCGTTATTGGTTGGAATATTTATATTTTGCTGATATATGTGGTTACTATCCTGTTATATCCGGAGGAAGCAAATTTGCTTATAGAGAGGAAGGGCGGGTGCTAGGGAAAAAGAACCCGTTTGAGTATTATTTCTATCAGCCGGCGGGAGTAGAATTGAAACAGGTAAGGTCATCGTATCATGTCATCTGTTCCCATAAATTACATCGGACAATTGTTGAATTGGTATATACAGGAAGATATTCTAATTATTTTTCTAATTCTAATTATATGGATGCTATGAGCGGGATTGTGAAAAAGTACATGAAATTCAATGACAGAACATGGCAGTTCTTAACGAATGGATTAAATAAGCTTGGCTTTAAAAATAAGAAAATGATTGGCGTTCATGTCCGAGGGACAGATTTCAGATCTAATTATAACAAGCATCCTGTTTATGTAACAGCCGAAGACTGTTTTTCTGAGATAGAAAGAATATCCAAGGAAAAAAGTTATGACAAAATTTTTGTTGCAACAGATGATAAAAGGATATTAGGGCAGTTTATAGAAAGGTATGGGGACAGGATTTGTTATTATGCGGACGTGGTTAGGAATGACAGGAACAAGTCTGTGATATTTGAGGAGAAGAATACGAAAAACTATAAATATCGTTTGGGTCTTGAAGTGATACGCGATATGTATACTTTAGCAAATTGTGATGCGCTTGTGGCAGGAATTTCCCAGGTTGCAATATGCGCACAGATCAATAAATTGGCAATGGAGGAAGCATACGAAGATGTGATCATTATTGACAAAGGAATTAATAAAAATCAAAGGAATTTCAACAGTAATAATTTTATTAAAAATCAGACGCGTAGAAATGTAATTTGGGATATATTTTCCTAAAATGTACAATGCCATAATTAGGCATGCAAGAAGGTGGTAAGATGAGAAAATTATTAATCTGGGGAACAGGGAATATTGCGTCCGAGTTATGTGAAAACGGATTAAATGGAAGTATTGAAGGTTTTATTGAGACTAAGAAAAAAAAGAATGTTTTTCAGGGAAAACCTGTATACGGGATGGATGAACGATGGCCGGATTATGACTATTTAATCATTGCTAACAGTTTTTCTAATGAAGTTTATGAGACCTGTAATGAGAAGAATATTGATATGCGTAAGGCTATATTCCTTAAACCGATAAAAATGGCCGTTGGGGAACATACACCCAAAATACTTGCCGAGCTTTTAGGGGAGAAAAATTATACAGAGTATTGTATTGAATACAGAATATTTAGTGAAAGTTTTTTTGAGGCCGATTATAAAACATATGAACAGTGTAACAGAAGAAAGCAGTTTGCAATAGATGACAATAATTTATGGCCCATTTTGGCTGATAAATATAAGAAAGCTGGAATTATTAATAATTATTTCTGGCAGGATCTTTGGGCGGCCAGGCTGATAAATAAAACAGGAATGAAAACACATTTTGATATAGGTTCAAAAATAAATGGATTCATAGGGCATCTTTTGGCAATGGGCATAGACGTTACCATGATAGATATAAGGGAGTTTCCCTGGAAAGTGGAGGGGCTGCACACAATTATAGATGATGCTACTACGCTAAGGCAGATACCGGAAAATAGTATTGAAAGTATGTCGGCGTTATGTTCATTAGAGCATTTTGGATTAGGCAGATATGGGGATGCCGTTGAACCGGAAGCATGTTTTATCTGTTTTGAAGAAATCCAGAAAAGAATGAGACAAGGCGGGCATCTGTATATTTCACTTCCTGTTGGCAGGGAAAGAGTAGAATTTAACGCACATAGGGTATTTTATCCAAGCACAGTGATTAATTGTTTTTTGCAAATGGACTTATTGGAATTTTCATGTACGGCTGAGGGAGAAATAGAATATCATGTAGATATACATAAATATGATGAAGATGAACATAATGGCGATTATAGGTATGGTCTATTTCATTTCATGAAAAAGTAAGAATGGAGGAATTTTGTATGAAAAAAGGATTTATAGCTGTGTTATCATCATTAGCTGGAGTAGCAGCAGGAGCAGGGGCGACAGCTCAATTGGCTTCTAAAAAGACAAAGCAGCAAAAAGAATATGCAGATAAGCATCTTGCGCTATACCTTCTAATGAATCAATGGGTAAGGATTAAGCAAGAGAATAAGTCTATGTCAGATTACCTGAAAAGAGAAGGATATAAAGAGATTGCGATTTACGGTATGAATTATGTAGGCGAGACTCTATTAAAAGAACTTCAGGATTCCGGTGTAGAAGTAAAATATGGTATTGATAAAAATGCAGACAATATTAATTCGGACATTAATGTTGTAACTCCGGAGGGAGAGCTGAAAACTGTAGATGCTGTCATTGTGACGGCAGTCACGTTTTTTTATGAAATTGATGAGAGCCTTTCAAAGAAAATGGACTGTCCGATTTTATCTCTGGAAGATATTTTATATGAACTTTGATGAGGGGAATCCGCACAATAATGGGAGTTATGTAAATTTTTAGAATGGCGCGGATGATGGGAGAACATTAGATAAATGAAATTTTCAGTAATAACTGTATGTTATAATACAGAGGATACAATAGAGCGCACTATAAAGAGTGTAATCAGACAGCAGGGTGTAGACGTTGAATACATTATTATTGATGGAAAATCGCAGGATGGTACAGTCAATATAATAGAAAAGTATGAAAAAGATATATTTTATTGGTCTAGTGAAAAAGATAATGGTATTTATGATGCGATGAATAAGGGATTGTCCAAAGCGACAGGCGATGTTGTATCTTTTTTGAATGGTGATGACTGGTATGAGAACGATATATTGTCTTACATTTGTGCGTGTTTTGAAAAACAAAATATAGATGTGCTGGTAGGAAAAGTAAACCGATGGATTGGAGAGAAAAAGATTATAGACCGTTTTGTGGAAGGATCCATTGATAATTTAAGGTATACAATGACTGTGAATCATCAGGCCGTTTTTATGAAGAAAGAATTTTTAGATCAGATTGGAAATTTTTCAACGGAATACAAATTAGCGGCGGATTATGAATTAATGCTTCGCGCATATTGCAGAAAAGCAAGATTTGGACAGGTAAATAAATATTTTGTCAATTTTAATAATGATGGTATCAGCAAACTGCAGTTTTATCGGTATAAAAAAGAAGCAATGGAAATTGCATTAAGTTACGCAGAGAATGATCAAGATGTGATAGATGGAATAAACGCCAGACGCAATGAAAGTGGCTGGTATTATCAGACTGTATTAAACTGGGTCACCAAGTATGAATGGAAGTGGGCAAAGCAGAAAATTGAGGTACAGGGCAAAAAAATATATATCTGGGGGGCTGGTTACGGAGGGTTGGAATGCTGCGCATTTATGCAAACCATATATGTGGAAGTGGCAGGTTTCATAGACTCTTTTAAGGAAGATAAAAATCTGCAGGGAATACCAATTTACCGGCCGCAGGAAATAAATGGGGATGGGGTTGTTTATATCAGTGTCAAAAATGAGGATACATATAAAGAGATAGAAAAACAACTGCTGGAGTTGGGCTTTGCCAAGGATAGTTATTATTGGTTTAAAGATGTTCAGAATGGGCTGTTTAATGAAAAAAGGGTAAAGTATGAGGGATATATTGAAAAATAACTTTTGTCATGTCAGGCAGCATATGGCTGCAGGTTGAGACATTTCAGATACAATTTCGGAGGAAAAAGATGGACTTATTAGGCGATAAGATACAAGGTGAATTTAAATATTATATTTATGGTATTACGAATTTTAGCCGGTATTGCCGGAAATATATTCTTGAGAATTATGGGAACGATTATTTTCTCGGATATGTGGAAACTGCTCCGGATCTAAACATGGCTGATGGGAAACAGGTTTTGGCAGTCTCCGATATATCGTGTGGGAATGGAGAGAAGATAATAATTGGCTCGTTTTTTCATGGGGACAGCATGAAAAAAAATCTAATCCAAATAGGAATTGCAGAAGACAGCATCATCAGCTTTCAGGAATTATTTCCGTATTTTAAATGTGTCGGCGGTACTGTTGAACACTTTGGCAGGGTTTTTATCTATCCAGACGGATGGAGGACAAATGAAAAATTATGTGAAAAAATTCGGTGGTTTATGCCAGACAGAATTGAGATTGTAGAAGATGCGGACAAGGCCGATGCAATATTAGTTTATAAAGCAACAGCAGCTTCAGACTTATTAGAGGCTTATCATGATAAAGTATATATTGTTGATCCAGAGTTTTTTTATTATATAGAATCAAGCAATTGGGGTGCATTATATTACAGTTCTTTTTCAGGGGAAGAATTGGAGGCATATCGGGAACAATCAAAGCAGGTTTTCCAAAAGATGGAGGCTGGGCAAGAAAAAAGAGGTGTACGAAAAGGAAATATTTTTTGCTCTGGTCCGTCTATCCATGAGTTTATAGAACAGTTTGAAAAATATAAAGGAATTGACAGGGAATTTAATATTATATGCAATTCCATGGTGAAGGACAAAAAGATGCTGGATGTCATAAAGCCATCGTTGCTTGCTTTTACAGATTTAAATTATTATTTCAGCCCAACGGCTTATTGTCGGCAATTCATGGCAGATGTAATCGAAGGATGGAATAAATACCATTTTTATATTGCTGTTTATGAGTATGAGCTCCCACTATTCCTGAAACATTACCCTATGTTTAAGGATTATGTGTTTGGGTTGGAAAATAACTCTAAAGTACCTTGTTTTCCTAGTGGGAAAAAATTAACGGTAAAGAGAGCGGCAAATATCATGACGGAGACCATGTTGCCGGTTGCATCAGAGTTGTGCGACGAGATCGGAATTTTTGGCTGTACAGGAAGGGATGAAGGTGAGATTTTTTATTGGCAGCATAATGACAGGACGCAGTATAAAGAACTGATGCAGTCTGTATTTGATGCTTATCCGTCGCTCTTTAGGGATCAAGAATATGAAGATTACTATAAGAGGCATTGCCAGAATGTGAAGAATTTAATTGAGTATGGGGAGTCAAAAGGGAAAAAATATTATAATTATACGGTTTCTTTTATTCCGGCACTGAAAGAACGAAGTTCAAGTTATCCCCATCCAGTGGAAAAAGAGGTCTGAAATATGGCGAAAGTTTCTGTAATTATTCCTGTATATAATAGTGAAAAGTTTATATGTAAATGCCTGGATTCAGTATTGGCACAAACGCTGCAGGATATAGAAGTGATATGTGTTGATGATGCATCGGAGGATAATTCGTACGCAATCCTTGAGAAATATACACAGAAGGATGATAGAGTTACCTTATTGATAAATGATACCAACAGGGGACAGAGCTACGCACGTAATCGGGCTATTGCATGTGCATCAGGGAAGTATATCCAGTTTGTTGATTCGGATGATTATATAGATCTAGATTTACTGGAAAAAAGTTATTGTTTATCTCAAGAAAAAGAACTTGATATTTTAGAGACGGAATGTACGATGCATACGCTGCATGAAAAAAAAATTACCGTAAGAAGACAGACGCCAATAGATGTAATAACGGGCATAGAGTATCAGAATCAATATGGGATTAACAGCTTTGCAATTTGGAAATATTTTGTTAGACGAAGTTTTCTGGAAAAGTATAAATTAAATTTTTATGAGGGGATTATACATGAGGACGTGCTGTTTGTGTATGAAATGCTAAAAAATGCTGGAAGGGTTTTTTATATGCCCTTTGTACAGTATCATTATATGACAATGAATTCAATTACAACATCACTTGTTGACAAGAACTATAGTTATTATTCATTGCTTCATGTGGTAAAGAAAATTATAAGTGCTCCGGTTGAGCCTCAGTTTATGGTATCGGTGTTGCAAAGAATACAATCCATGCTGTCCATTTACCGCAGAGAATCCTGCACTTATATCCGGCGGGAGAATTGGGAAGAAGAGATGATTGAAACAGAAAGGATGTTTCTTGGGGAGCAGCATATTGATGCAGCTTTGATTCATGAAAATAGAAATAGAATTCATGCTTGTCAACACAAATACATCTATGGGGCCGGATATGCAGCAGGACAGTTATTGGAAGAACTCGACCGTTATGGGATAGATATCAATGGTTTTATCGTTACAAAAAAGGAAGACAAGGACGTGTACATGGGACATCGGATAACCGCCCTTGCTGATTTTAATGAAAATCCTAAAGATTGCATGATTTTGGTGGCGATTGCTTCCAAAGGCGCGGACGCGGTGATTTCTGGTTTGCAGGGCATGGGTTATAGTAATATTATGTATGCGTGCAGGCAGGAGTGGAGGGAAAAATGAAAATCATATATGAAGGACAAAATGGATTTCTTATACAGCATAATGGCGTTAATGTCAGTTTTGATTTGTATCTGTCGAATTGTGTGTATGAGAGGACAGGAAGCGGAAAGAGGAACTATCCGGCGCCATGCGGCTTAGAGGAATTGGAGGATATCATGTATTATTTCATCAGCCATGATCATCTGGATCACTTGGATGTTGATACCGTGCAGGCGCTGGCAAAAGCCGCGCCTGGCATGATTTTTATCTGTCCGTACCCGCATATGCATCTGCTAAAGGACTGCGGCGTTTCGGAGGAAAATATCATTGGGGCAAAGGCTTACCAGCATATAGAATTACGAAATGACATTTCTGTATACGCGATTCCGCAGAAACATGAGGAATATACAGTGATTGACGGTGAGCATGGGAATTTAGGGTATGTCCTTACGTGGGAGGGTTATAAATTTTATCATGCAGGGGATGCGGTCGCAGATAAGAAGCTTGCAGATGATTTAAAAAACGCGGGGCCTTTTGACGTGATGTTTGTCCCAATCAATGGGCATGACTGGAAAAGGTTTGAGAATGATACCATGGGCAATATGACATATCGGGAAGCGTTAGATTTGTGTGATTATGCAGGGACAGAATATGTGGTTCCCATGCATTATGATTTGTTTGATAATAATACGGAGAATCCGGCATTTTTTGTGGATTACTTATATCGGGAATATCCCGGTCAGAAGTTTAAGATGTTCATGCCGGGAGAAAAGATGGCTTTGGAGAAAAAAGATGATTGATCTTGATAAAAAATTGACTGGTAATTATAAATATTATATATACGGCATTTCCAATTTTGGCAAATACTGCAAGAAATTTATTACAGAGAATTACGGAGAAGAACATTTTCTTGGATTTGTAGAGACTCTTCCAGAGGTGGGAATTGCAGAGGGGAAAAATGTACTGGCAGTCTCCGATTTAGATCTTAAATGCGGGGAAAAGGTTATTATTGCATCATTTGCTAATGAGCAGATGATGCGTATAAATTTAACACAGGCAGGAGTGGATCAAAACAATATAATTTATCTGAAAGAATTTCATCCATATTTCAGGACCATGCAGGAAGTGCCTTGTGGTATCCGTAAAGTGTGTATCTATCCCGGCGGATGGAAGGAGAATGAAAAGCTGTGTGAAAAAGTCAGGTGGTTTATGCCTGAACGGATAGATTTGTTGGAAGAATGGGATATGGATAAGGCTGATGCAATACTTGTTTATAAGGTATCAGCGATATCTGATTTATTAGAGGATTATAAAGATAAAATACATAATATTGATCCGGAATTTTTTTACTATGTGGAAACTGGAAATTGGGATTTGTTGTATTATCAGTCGTTTTCAGAAGAGGAACAGAGAAAATTTAGAGAACATTCCAGGAAGATTTACAGAAATATGAAACAGGAATTGGAACAGAAGAATATCCGGAAAGGGAATGTTTTTTGCTCTGGTCCGTCAATTAGTGAATATTTAAATGATTTTAAAAAGTACAAAGGGATTGATAAGGAGTTTAATGTAATATGTAATTCTATGGTAAAAGATAAAGAAATGTTAAATGTGATAAAACCGTCATTACTTGCTTTTACAGATTTGAATTACTATCTGAGCCCTACGGCTTATTGCAGGCAGTTTCTGGCAGACGTAGTGGATGGATGGCATAAATATCATTTCTACATTGCTGTTTATGAACGTGAAGTTCCCTTGTTGTTGAGGCATTATCCAATATTTGAGGGGTATGTAATGGGAATTGCGAATAATGCTGGAGCAATTTGTTTCCCAGGGGAAGAAGGTCTGTCAGTAAAGCGGGCAGGAAATATTTTGACAGAAACTATGCTGCCAGTAGCATCATCATTATGTGACGAGGTGGGAATCTTTGGCAGCACGGGGAGAGTGGAAGGAGAAACATTTTATTGGAAGCACAATGACAGGACGCAGTATAAGGAGCTGATGCAGTCGATATTTGATACATATCCATCTCTTTTCCGGGATATGGGATATGCGGATTATTATGAGAGACATTGCCAGAATGTGCAAAATCTTCTCGCGTATGGCGAGGCAAAGGGAAAGAAATATTATAATTTTACCACCTCCTTTATTCCGGCATTAAAAGAAAGAAGTGTACAATATGAATGAAAAGTTTGCAGCGCTAGTTCCTATGAAGGGGCATAGCGAGCGCGTGAAAAATAAAAATTTAAGAAGATTTGGCGACAGGCCGCTAATGTGCCACATATTGAATGCCTTACATGAATCCAGATATGTGTCTAAAATATATATTGATACGGACAGTGATGAGATTGCGCAGACAGCGGTGGAAAACTTTAGGAAAATTGAAATCATTAAAAGGCCTGCCAGGCTGTGTGGGGATATGGTATCCATGAATGATATTCTGAAATACGATATAGCTGAAATTGGGGCAGATTATTATATACAGTCCCATGCAACCAACCCTTTGCTTAGGACCAGTACAATTGACAAGGCGTGTGAAAAATATTTCGAGGGCCTGGGGCAGTATGACTCTTTATTCACTGTGAATAAGGTCCAGACAAGATTTTATGATAAAATGGCGCATCCTGTCAATCATGATCCGGATCATCTGATAAGGACACAGGACTTAGAGCCCTGGTATGAGGAAAATTCTAATCTGTATATTTTTTCAAGAGATAGTTTTCTTGCAAGGAATGCCAGGATTGGGGAACATCCTCAGATGCTGGTTATGGATTCTCTGGAATCCGTTGATATTGATGAGGAAAGCGATTTTGTATTAGCGGGGGAAATATATAAATCAGGAGTTTTGGAGCATTTGGAGGAAAGCGTATGAGATGGAAAGTGATGGTAAGCGCGCCATATATGATACCGGAGATTGACAGGTTTATGCCGTGGTTTGAGGAGCATGATATAGAAGTAGTTGTGCCGGAGGTTTTGGAACGGCTGGAGGAGAGCGATTTACTGCCAATCATTGAGGAAGTTGACGGGGCAGTTACCGGAGACGACAGATTTACGGAAGCGGTCTACCAGAAGGCGGAAAAATTAAAGGTCGTCTCTAAGTGGGGAACCGGCATTGATTCGTTGAATAAAGATATAGCTGCCCAATATGGCGTTCTGGTCACGAATACAGAGGATGCTTTTTCGCATCCGGTAAGCGATACAGTCCTTGGGTTTATGCTTTCCTTTTCGCGGACTATCATAAGCTCGGACAAGCTTATGAAGGAGGGAAGATGGGAGAAAATAAAGGGAAAGACACTGGGAGAACAGACTTTAGGGATTATTGGATGTGGAAACGTCGGTACCAGGGTTGCCAAAAAGGCAGATGCGTTTGGCATGAAAATATATGCCTATGACATCAAAGAGATTCCCGCGTATGTGAAGGAGCAGTATCATATTACCCAGACGGATTTGGAAACACTTCTGCGGGAGGCAGATTTCGTGTCATGTAACTGTGATCTGAATCCTTCTTCCTATCATATTTTATCCTATAAGGAATTTGAACAAATGAAGGATACGGCAGTTGTGATCAATACGGCAAGGGGGCCAATTGTGGATGAATGCGCGCTAATTAAGGCGATGCAGGATCAAAAGATAGGCGGATGCGGGCTGGATGTATATGAACAGGAACCTTTACCGGCTGACAGCCCTTTAAGGTCCATGGACCAGGCAATCCTGTCATCGCATAATTCAAACAGCAGCCCCAAATATTGGGAAAAGGTGCATTGGAATTCACTGAATAATTTATTATACGGTTTAGAGAGAAAAGGAGAGCGCTAGAATGAGCAGAGTAGTGTTAGTGACAGGTGTTTTTGGCGGAATCGGTTATGAGACAGCCAAGGTATTTAAAAAGAACGGATGGGTAGTTGCAGGAATTGACAAATTTCATGGCAAGGATTCGGAACATTCAATCGATCATTTTTTCTGTATGGATTGTTCTGAGGTTGAGACGGTAGACCATGTACAAAGATTTATTGAAGACAAATATGGGAAGCTGGACTGCCTGGTAAATAATGCCGCCGTACAGGTATGTAAAAGCATAGATGATACGACGGAGGAGGAATGGGACCTGGTATTTAAGAATAATATCAGGGCGAATTATTTATTTATTAGAAAGATGCATGGTTTGATAAAAAATGCAGTTGGCAGCATTGTAAACGTAAGCTCTGTGCATGCGTTTGCCACATCAAAAGATATTTCTGCATATGCGGCTTCCAAAGGCGCGATACTGGCGTTTACCAGGTCTACGGCATTGGAATTTGCACATGAGGGCATCCGTGTAAACGCGGTCCTGCCCGGGGCTGTCAATACCAATATGCTGAGGGCAGGGCTTGAGAGAGGAAACTTTGGCGGAGAGAGCATTGATAAGAGAATTGAAAATCTTGGGCAGAAATCACCGGCCGGAAAAGTCGGTTCACCGGAAGAAATTGCAAAATGTATTTATTTCCTGGGGGATAACGAATGGTCGTCATTTGTGACAGGGCAGTCTCTTGTGGCAGATGGAGGGGTGCTGGCGCAGTTGAGTTCTGAGACATAACAATGGAGCGTAGTAAGGAAATGATAAATGAAAAACAAGTTATAATCTGGGGGACAGGTTTGAATGCTGTTCAGTTTACATACCAGGTGGAAGACATTTTAGAGATTGTAGGATACATTGACAGTAATGGGGATTATGGGCAGTTCAACGGAAAACCCGTTTGCCGGCTGGCCGAGATATTGGATGTTAGAAGGTATTATATTTTTTTTGCAGGTGCAATATCCGCATATGAAAATGAGATAAGGCCCCAACTTCTGCAGCTTGGGCTCAAAGAATTTGAGAACTTTATGTATGCGGGGTGGTATCACAAGAAAATGGCGCTCTTACACGGCAATTGCCATATGCACGCGCTGAGCGAGGCGCTTTCATCTTCTGAGGAGTTTAGTAAGGAATATTTTATTTATAAGCACAGAATGATTCAGGAATATAAAGACGGAGAGACAATAAATTCCTATCTAATCGAACATTGCGATGTTTTTATTCATGAAGACATTCAGCCTCAAAATCGGTATGGCTATAAATTGAGTGACGAATATCTGGTGCCACTGTTGAAAGAGAGTTGTAAGAATATTACAATTCCTAATTTATTTGGACTTGGTAAGGGCTTTTTCCCTCAATATAACGGATATAATCCAATAGAAAAAAACAGGCCATTGAATAATGGAGAGGATAGAAATGGAATGTTTCCACATAGCGATACTATTATTGATCAGGCGATTATGGAGGGGATAAAGTGGACTGAAATTGTAGAGTATTCCAAGAGGAACGTATTTTCGGAGGAAGAAATCCTAAGAAATTTTAATCTCTATATGGATAAAATAAGAGACAGGGAAAATGATTGGGATATTAAGGTTTCTTCTTTTATCAATGAACGATATCAGGAAGAAAAACTGTTTTATGACATAGGGCATCCGACGGAAGCTGTTATCATATTTATAGCGACGGAAATATTTGCCCTTTTAGGGCTTGAAACTGATGACAAAATCGCCTGTAATCCTATGGATGCGCATGAAACACCGGTATACCCATGTGTCAAGGATGCATTGGGGCTAAAGTGGGATACTCAATATATTAGAAAGCAAGGGAAAAAAATAGTAAAAAACATGGATCTGGCAGAATATATCAGGGAATATGTTGCATGGTGTTATCCTGACTATCTATCGGGCTTATGAACAGTGAAGCAGGGAGCGGAAATGAAATTTTTATTGTTTGGTACCGGGGATTACTATAACCGGTATAAAAAATGGTTTTCAAAGGAATCGGTTCTGGCTTTGCTTGATAATTCATCTCAAAAGCGCCATACAAAAATTGATGGGATTCAGGTATTACCGCCAGAGGAAGGAATAAACCTTCAATATGATGCAATCGTCATTCTGAGCTTCTATGTGAAAGAGATGCGTCAGCAGCTTTTTTTATTGGGCGTAGAGGAGGATAAGATTTTTCATTTTTACGATTTGCATCGTTTAATTTATGATGCGGAGTGCAGGAAACCTGTGGTTTATTATGGCAATGCGGACAGCTTTATTTTGTCAGCCCATAGGGGAAGCAGGGCGGTTTTGCTGCTGTCGCAGGATTTGGAGATTGGCGGTCCGGCATTGGCATTATTCCATATGGCTCAAATATTAAAAAAAAAGGGTTACTGTGTTATCTTTGCGTCTATGATAGACGGTCCGCTAAGGGAGAAGTTATTGTCAGAAGATATCCCTGTAGTAGTTGATGTGAACCTGCAGATAGAGACAATGGCAGATGCAGATTGGATAAAGGGATTTGCGCTAATTATATGCAACACAATTAATTATCATGTATTTTTGTCAGAGCGAGCGGATAAGACGCCTATTATCTGGTGGCTTCATGACTCAGAATTTTTTTATCACGGGGTAAGAAAAGATGTTTTAGCGTTAATTGATAGAGAGGGGGTGACAGTATGTTCTGTGGGACCTGTGCCGGAGGCATCTATGCATTCTTTTTTGCCGGAACTGCCGATTAGGAGACTTCTTTATGGAGTATCCGATACAGTGGGAAATGAAAATGACGGCGGTTGTGGCACCTATTATGATAAGATTATTTTTGTTACAATAGGTTATATAGAAAATAGAAAAGGGCAGGATGTTCTGGTTGAGGCTGTTCAAATGCTTTCTGAGGAAGTGAGGGATAAGGTGCAGTTTTATTTCGTGGGCCAGGATTCATCCCTTCTTGCACAAAAATTAATAAAACAAACGGAAGCAATACCAGAAATTATCATTACAGGGACTTTGGGGAGATACGAAGTTGACAGTCTGCTGAAAAAGGCGGATATTCTAATATGTCCATCAAGAGAGGATCCAATGCCGACTGTCTGTGCGGAAGCAATGATGCATTTCCTTCCTTGTATTGTGTCGAATGCAACGGGTATAGCAGATTATATTCAGGAGGGGGTAAACGGTTTTGTTTTTAAAAGTGAGGATAGTAAAGAACTTTCCAAAAAAATAGAGTGGTGTATATGCCATATTCAGGATGTCCGGCAGATGGGGAAAGAAGCAAGAAAGATATATGATATGTATTTTTCTGTGGATGTTTTTGAAAGGGAACTTTTACAGCTTGTAGGGGATTGTATAGGGGAATAAACAGAAAGTGTGCAGATAAATGGAAAATATAAATTCACTATTTAAAGATTATAGAATACATCCAATTGCATTATATGGGATTGGAACAGAAACAGAGAGGGCATTAGTGGAGTTGAGAGAAGAATTCTGTATAGTTGGCCTGTTGGATAGTTTCCGGGATGATGGGGTTATTTATGGGAAACGGATTATGCCATTATCAGACTGTATAGAGAAGAAAGTAAAGCTGATTATTGTTGTGGCACGTCCAGGTTCTTGCCGGGCAATTGCGAAAAGAATTGGAGGATTCTGCAAAGAAAATAAGATTGACTTGATAGATGTCAGAGGAAAAAATTTATGTGCACAGAATAAGACTAGTTATGACTTAAAAAATATACCAGGTATCACAAAGGCACAATTGGCAGCACATACAGATGCAAATGATGTAATTAGTTTTGATCTGTTTGATACGCTTGTTATGCGCCGGGCGCTTTTTACATTAGATGTGGCAGCCCTTGCAGAGTGTAAGTTAAAGGAAAAGGAAATCTACATAAATAATTTTTGCGAAAAAAGATTGCAGGCAGAAAAAGATTTATCAAGAGAGTTAGCGCCAACACTGGAGCAAATTTACCAATTTGTGCTGGAACAATCAGAATCTGTGGATATTTCAGCAGAGGAGTTAGCGCAGATTGAGTGGGAAATAGACTATCAGCTAATTGTACCAAGAAGTGAAATGGTTGATTTTGCAAGAGAGCTTCATGGTCAGGGCAAGTTAATCTATATTGTGACAGATAGTTATTATCAAAGGGGAAGGATTGAGCAAATACTTGCAAAGTGTAACATCACATTTTTTTCAGATATTTTAGTGTCTTGTGAATTTAACATGGGTAAAAGGCAAGAACTTTTTGGTGAATTGAACAAGTTTGCTATGGGGAGGAAGTGCCTACATATTGGTGATGATTTGGTTGCTGACATAGAAAGTGCAAAGAAGCATGGGATTTCTGCCTGTCATATCAATAGTGGCCTTGAATTATTAGAACAAGCTGGCTATTTTGGAATGTGGGAATATATGGATCATTTAGCTTCAAGGTTAAAAATTGGAATGTTTACAGCTAAGATGTTCAATACGCCATTTCAATTCGAAACAGATGATAGAAAATTATGTATAGAAAATGCATATGATATTGGTTATCTGCTAATATCACCCATAGTGGCAGATTTTACCTTATGGTTTTGGCGCCAGATAAAAGAAGAAAAATTACAGAATATTTGGTTTAGCGCAAGAGATGGTTACCTGATAAAAAAACTTTACGATATATTGGCTGGCAGTGATTCCTCTGTCTATTTTCTTACTTCAAGGCTGGCAGCAATAAGGTCAGGGATAGAGGATGGGGAAGATATTGCATATGTTGCAGGAATGAAATACAGCGGAACACTACAGGAACAGTTAAAGGCGCGGTTTGGAATATCTGTTAGCCAGGAAGAAACTGAAAATAAGACTTTGTCTGATTTCTCAGAGGATATTCAAAAAAAAGCATGTTTTAATAAAAAAAATTATCAGAGATATATAAAAAAAATAAATATAAAAGAAGGAGATATTGCTTTTTTTGATTTCGTGGCAAAGGGGACAAGCCAGATGTATATCAGCCGTTTGGTAGATAGGCATTTAAAGGGGTTTTATTTTATCCAGCTTGAAAAGGAATATATGAAAGATAAAAAGCTTGATATAAAAGCTTTTTTTGAAAATACAGATCTTGCAGACTGTACAATATATGAGGATTACTATATTTTAGAAACAATTTTGACATCAAATGAACCATCTGTCATTGAATTTGATAAAAAGGGAAATGCTGTCTACGCAGTTGAAGCACGAAGTAAGGAAGATTTAGTCTGCTGTAAGGAAATTCAGAATGGAATCCTTGACTTTTTTAGGGAATATATTCAAATATGTCCTCAGAACGAATTATATATAGATAAGAAACTAGACGGGACTTTTCTGGGTTTCATTCATAATTTTAGTATTTTGGATAAAATGTTTATGGCGTTAAAAGTCGAGGATTCTTTTTTTAACAGAACGACAGAATTGGCAGATTTGATTTAGAATAAGCAGCTTTTATATTATTTTGATTGAACTGGTTTTCCCAAAATGCGGACTAATCTTTTACAGAGGAGGATACAAATGGATATAAAGCTAATGGCGTCTATGATGTGCGCAGATTACGGGAATTTAGAGCGGGAAGTGAGGGAGCTGGAGCAGGGAGGGATAGATTCCTTCCATATAGACATTATGGATGGGCGGTTTGTACCGAACTATGCAATGTCTTTAAATGATTTAAAATACATAGCGTCTGCGACGGACAGGCCGCTGGATGTGCATTTAATGGTGGAGCATCCTAACAATACGATTGAACTTTTTATCCGGGCCCTCAGAAAAGGCGATACGGTATATATCCATCCGGAGGCGGAATATCATCCGTCCACCACCCTTCAAAAAGTAATTGACGCCGATATGATACCGGGGATTGCCATCAATCCAGGCACAAGCGTTGAGACGGTGCTGGAGATGCTGCGTATTGTGCGGAGAGTTCTCGTGATGACGGTAAATCCGGGGAATGCGGGGCAGATGTTTATGCCTTATGTTGGTAAAAAAATTGCCAGGTTGTTAGAATTAAAGGATGAAATGAACTTTGAGCTTTTCTGGGATGGCGCCTGCGGAGCGGATAAGATTGAGCAATATGCACCGTTGGGGCTGGATGGTTTTGTGCTGGGGACTACCTTATTGTTTGGAAAGGAGAAATCTTACCGGGAGACAATAAAAAATATTCGGGAATTAAGATTTATGTGAGGCGCATATGAATATTGCATTGATTTTAGCCGGAGGAACCGGAATGAGGCTTAGCGCGGATCTGCCCAAGCAGTATATTGAAGTTAGCGGGAAACCAATGATCGCGTATTGTCTGGATACTTTTGAACAGAATAAGGATATAGATGAAATCCGCATTGTAGCTGATGTGGGCTGGTATGAATATATAAGAGCATGGACGGGCAGCAAATTCCGGGGGTTTTCTAAGCCGGGAGAAAACAGGCAGCTTTCTATTTTTCAAGGGTTGTGTGATATGGAGGAAGATATAGGCGCGGATGATATTGTGATTATTCATGATGCGGCAAGGCCGCTGGTATCGGACAAGCTTATTTCTGACTGCCTGGCTGCTTGCAAGAGGCATGAGGGAGCAATGCCATTTTTGGCAATGAAGGACACCGTGTATCTGGGCGATGGAACAACGATTACGGGACTGCTCGACCGCAGCCGGGTATATGCGGGGCAGGCGCCGGAAGCCTTCGTATTTGGAGCATATTTTGAGGCAAATAAAAGGCTGCTGCCTGAGCGAATATGGGAAATCAACGGTTCCGCAGAACCGGCAATCCTGGCAGGTATGGATATCGCATTGCTGCCGGGGGAAGAGATGAATTTTAAGATAACCACGGATGAGGATTTAAGGCGCTTCCTGCGTCTGAAAGAGGGACAGAAGTGAAAGCATATGTGTTAAATAAGATTGGACAACTTGACTATATGGAGCGTCTGCTGCCGGAACTGAAAGAAGGAGAGGTTCTCGTAAAAGTGGGGGCAGTGGGAATATGCGGCTCTGATATTCCGAGAATATTTGAGACGGGCACATATCATTTTCCGACAATTCCGGGACATGAGTTTTCCGGAACGGTTGTGGACGCCTGTGATGCGCCGGGAAGAACATGGATTGGGAAACGGGTGGGAATTTTTCCGCTTATTCCCTGCGGCAGATGTTCTTCCTGCATTGAGCGTCAATACGAAATGTGCAGCAGTTATGATTATCTTGGCTCAAGAAGCGACGGCGGTTTTGCGGAGTATGTGAGGGTTCCGGTGTGGAATCTGCTGGAGCTTCCGGCGGGAGTAAGCATGGAGGCGGGGGCGATGCTGGAGCCGGCGTCCGTCGCTCTGCACGCATTAAGAAGGCTTGAGCTGAGGGAAGATGATACCGTTGTGATTTTTGGGCTGGGCACTATTGGCTGTCTTGTGGCGCAGTGGCTTCACGCGTTACATATCAAAAAAGTGTTGGCAGTTGGACACAGGAAAGAACCGGGAATCCTGATGCATAAGACTGCTTCCCAAGATTATTTATACCGCATGGAAGAAGAAGGAGCTGTGAGGGAATGGATTTGTGAAAAGACGGGAGGGCAGGGAGCCGATATTGCCATTGACTGTGCAGGAAGCCTGATTACCGTGGCAAATTGCCTGGAGAGCGTCAGACCGGGGGGACAGGTTCTGCTTGTCGGGAATCCCCAAGGCGAAATGGCATTATCCAAAGAATCCTACTGGAAGATATTAAGAAAACAGCTCCGGCTGACTGGGACATGGAATTCTTCATTTGCCCATCAGGCGGGGGACGACTGGCACGAGGCGGTGCGGCATATGGAGGCTAAGAGCCTGCAACCAGAACGATTAATTACACATGCGTTGGATTTTGAAGACTTGCCCAAGGGACTTAGGATCATGCGTGGGCATGTGGAATACTACAATAAGATCATGATCTTGGAGAATAAGGTGGTTGGAGAACAAGATGCTGAAATTTGAAGATTCTTTTTTTGAAGATGAAGTAAGAGATGGGTTTTACGTGCCAGCCATGATAAAAAAGGCGTGGGCGGCAGAGCTTACGGTTATGTATGAGGTGGATAAGATTTGTCAAAAGCATAACATTACTTATTATACAGAGTGGGGAACAATGCTCGGCGCTGTACGCCACGGAGGATTTATTCCGTGGGATGATGATTTTGACATTATGATGCTGCGCAAGGATTATGAACGTTTTTTGCAGGTGGCAGCAGCGGAACTTCCACAGGGGTTTGCCATATTGAATATGGAGAATACGGAGAACTTCTGGTATTTCTTGTCCAGGATTGTCTTAAAACCACAGATCTGCTTTGAGGAAGAACATTTAAAACAGTTTCATGGATTTCCCTATATTGTGGGAATTGATGTTTTTATATTGGATACGTTGTCCTCTGACCCACAGAAGGAGAAGGAAAGGGAGAAGATGATAGAATATATCCTGGCGGTAGCGGATTCACTGGGGACAAAGAAGCTGCCTGCGAAGGAAAAGGCGTCGGCTTTGTACAGCATTGAACAGCTATGCGGGGTGGACTTGAAACATTTCCTGCCGAATCCGGAAATGAAAATGCAGCTCTATCAGTTGGTGAAAAAGCTTATGATGGCTTTTGAAGGGGACAAGAAAGGAAATTATGTGCAGATGATGCCCCTTGCCGTATATCATGGAGCTACCGGCTTTCCGCAGGATTATTTCCAAGATGGGGTGCGGGTTCCTTTTGAAAATATTGAAATAATGCTTCCGGTCAGATATGAAGAGATGCTTCAGAAAAAGTATGGAAATTATATGCAGCTTGTGCGAAACAGGGCTGGGCATGATTATCCGTTTTTTCAGTCGCAGAAGGAGCAGTTTGAAAAAGTCCTTGGCTATCCGTTACCGCGGTACAGATATTCGAGGGTTTGTCCGAAGCGGGACACGCAAGCCCTTTCATACAAATACCAGATCAGAGAATTTATCCATAGGTTTGACCGCCTTCATGGGGAGATCTGCCAAGGGATTCGTGTACAGGAAGCTCTGGTTGAGGCTCAGGGGAATGCGATTGAAATGGGGAACCTGATTGAACAGGTGAGAGGCGGAAATGATTCTATTATATGTGAACTGGAACAATACTGCGAAGCAGTGTTTGAATTATATAATGAAGCTGCCCAGCACAATGATGCCATATCGGATGAAAAGATAAGGGCTCTGAAGCATCTGAGCAGCAGTATCAAAGAAGATGCAAGGCGTATACTTGAGAGGAAGGAAGCCGTGTTCCTGCCTTTTAGTGGCAGGTACTGGGATGCTCTGCACAGCGTATGGGAGGCAGTGTCGTCAGAAGCGGACTGGGATGTGTATGTTATTCCGCTGCCGTATTATTATAAAGAGTATGATGGAAGTTTTCTTGATATGGTGTATAATGTGTCGGAGTATCCGCGGGATATCCCCCTGGCAGATTATAAGAAATTCGATTTGACGTTGCATCATCCGGATGTTATTTTTATTCAGAATCCTTATGATGAATGGAATTCTGCAACAAGTATTCCTAAGGAATACTACTCATCTGAGATTCGCAATTATACAGAACAGTTAGTCTATATCCCTTACTTTGAGGTTGAAGAATTTGATAAAGAGAGTGAACGTGAATACTGGAATATGAATTATTATTGTACGGTTCCAGGCGTGGTAAACGCGGATATTGTTTTCGTCCAGTCCGAGCAGATGAAGGCGGTGTATGTGGATAAGCTGGCTGAGTTTGCAGGTGAGGAGACCAGGGAGATTTGGGAAAAGAAAATTGTGGGAATTGGTTCTCCGCTGATGGATCGCGAAAGAGACGTAATGGGGCGGACAGCAGGGATTCCGCAGGAGTGGGAACAACGAATCCGCAAACCGGACGGGGAGAGGAAGCGGCTGCTTTTGTTTTATATAAGCATGAGCGCCCTGATTCAGCATGGGGAGAAAATGATTGATAAAATGGAACGTGTGCTGGAGACTGCCTTAAGAAATAAAGAGGAAGTAGCGTTTGTCTGGAAAGAAGATATGATGATAAAATTAAATGAAAAGCTAGTTGGAAAAGCATTATATGCAAAGTATTATGGGATACGGAAAAAAATTTTGGATGGACAGGGTATGATATTGGCAGAGCATATGAGGGATGAATCATTGGCTGCTTTGTGCGATGGGTATTATGGTGTGCCTTCCGCACTGGGAAATAAATTTCAGGTGTTCCATAAGCCGGTCATGATCTGCAACGTGGAGTGCTAGGTAAAGTTTATAATGAAATTCTAAGAGGCAGGGCGGATATATTGCTCCTGCCTTTACAATGCAACAAGCTTAACTCGAACACTACTTGACATTGAAATGGCTATAATATAGAATTTTATCTGTAGTAGCAGCCTTTTCGGATCATTATGATATGGACGATAAAGGCAAGTATAAGCGTCAAGAAGGGACAATAGATGAAAGCGAAACTGGGAACAAAAGCAGAGACGCTGAAAAGGTTGTATGGGCAACTGGAATATGCAAAAGTTCTTCCACAGTTTACCTTTACCGTAGCAGAATGGGATAAAACGAAAGAAGCGATTATTCATGCATTTGATGCGATAGAATGGAAAAAGTCTGTGATTGTAAGGAGCAGTTCATTATGTGAAGATACAGACGTCAGTTCTCAGGCGGGAAAGTATGAATCAATCACTGATGTAAGCGGCAGCGTTGAGTTTGAGCAGGCAGTCAATAGAGTCGTTGCTTCCTATGATGATATGAATCCGCAGAATCAGGTGTTGGTGCAGCCGATGCTGGAAAAGGTGTCGGTTTGCGGCGTTGCATTTACATTGGAACCGAATACGCTGGGTAACTATTATGTTATAAATTATGATAGGACGGGTTCTACTTCATCAATTACATCGGGCAGCGAGTGTGAGAACTGTTTGTATTACTGTTTTAAAGAAAGCGATAGCGGCAAAGATGCAGGCGAGTTAGGGAATCTTATCAAAGCGTTAAAGGAATTGGAGTTGTTTTTTGGACAGGATAATCTTGATGTGGAATTTGCGATTACAAAAGAACTGGATTTGTATATTTTACAGGTGCGCACACTCTGCGTGGGAACGTCAAGGGTGAGTTCTGAGAAACAAAAAGCTGGATTGGAACGTATTTGTAATAAGATTCACCGCGACCAATCCCCCAAGCCGTTTCTATGCGGCGAGCGGACGGTATATAGTGTCATGACAGACTGGAATCCCGCAGAGATGATCGGAATAAGGCCGAAGCCTTTGGCCATGTCTTTGTATCAGGAAATTATCACGGACAATGTATGGGCATATCAAAGAGATAATTATGGCTATCGCAATTTGCGTAGTTTTCCGTTGATGGTAGATTTTTGCGGATTGCCGTATATTGATGTACGCGTAAGCTTTAATTCATTTGTGCCGGCGGAATTGGATGAGGAAATCAGCAAGAAGCTGGTAAATTATTATTTGCAGCGATTGATACAAAATCCTGAAAAACATGATAAGGCAGAATTTGAGATTGTGTTCTCCTGCTATACGCTCGATTTGCCGGAACGTATTCAGATTCTGAAAAATTATGGATTTACAGAGGATGAAATAGCAAAAATTATTGAATCATTGAGAAATGTCACCAACCAGATTATTGATTACAAAGGAGGATTGTGGCGAAAAGACGCAGAAAGAATAAAGATATTGGAACAGCGTTACGAAGAAATTCTGGATAGTGATATGGGTGAGATAGAGAAGATCTATTGGCTGTTAGAGGATTGTAAACGTTATGGCACGCTGCCTTTTGCGGGATTGGCAAGAGCGGCTTTTATCGCCGTACAGATTCTTCAGTCACTTGTTACCTGTGGCATCCTCAGTAAACAGGATTATGAATTGTTCATGAATGGGGTGAACAGCATTAGTTCGGGAATGAATGCGGATGCGAAAGAGTTATCTAAAAGCGCGTTTTTAAAAAAATATGGACATTTGCGTCCTGGAACTTATGACATCAGTTCCGTGCGTTATGACGAAGCACCGGATTTGTATTTTAATTGGCAGGAAATGAAAAATTCTCAGGAGAAAAAAGGAGTGTTCCGCCTTTCTTTGGAGCAGTTAAACCGCTTGAAGGGAAAACTTCTGGAGAATGACCTCAGAAATGATGTTTTGGAGTTAATGGATTTTATTAAAAGCGTCATAGAAGGCAGGGAATATGGCAAATTTGTCTTTACCAAGAGTTTGAGCAAGGTAATTCAATTGATTGGAAATGTAGGGGAGAGCCAGGGATTTTCCAAGGAAGACTGCGCCTATATCAATATAAAGAAAATTATGAATCTATATGCGTCGACGCAGGATATACGGGCAAACATCAAAGAAACGATTGCATATGGGAAGGCGAATTATGAAATGACGCGCGTGCTCACACTGCCGCCATTTATTGCCAGACCGGAAGAAGTGTTTGCATTTTATTATCCGGATTCGGAGCCAAATTTCATCACGTCGGGAAAGGCGTTGGGCGAAGTGGCTTATTTAGACAGCAGCTTGCAGGCGGATAACATGCTGGAGAGGATCGTGTTGATCCCAAGCGCAGATCCGGGATATGATTGGATATTTTCCAGGGGGATCCGGGGCTTTATCACTATGTACGGCGGGGCAAATTCCCATATGGCGATCCGCGCCGGAGAGCTTGGGATTCCGGCGGCAGTGGGGGTTGGCGCTAAGAATTTTGAAAAGTACAGGAAAGCAAACGTGTTAGAGTTGGATGCGTTAGGTAAGCAGATCAGAATATTGAAATAAACCTTTTTCCCGCAGGGGAGTTGATTTGCTGGATAACAGGATATGATAAGAAAGGAAGATTGCGAAATATGAAAACAGAATGGGATTACACGAATTTAGCGGAAGCGTATTTGAAAAGGCCGGATTATGCACAGAGCGCGATTGATAAAATGCTTGAAATTGCAGGAGTAAAAAAGGGGACAGCGCTTGTGATATGGGGGCTGGCGCCGCGCATCTGACATTGAAGCTGGCGGAGTATGGGCTTAAAGTATTTGCAGTGGAGCCAAACGACGCAATGCGCGCAAACGGTATACGCAGGACGGAAAAATACCAGGATGTGAAGTGGTTTGAAGGAACCGGAGAGCAGAGCGGGATGGAAGAACATGTATTTGAACTGGTGACGTTTGGTTCATCTTTTAATGTGTGCGACCGTCAGAAAGCTTTGCTGGAGACAAAAAGAATTTTAAAGGATCAGGGCTGGTTTGCATGTATGTGGAACCATAGGGATTTGGAAGACCCGTTGCAAAAGGAGATTGAGGATATTCTCAAGGCTGAGATAGAAGATTACAATTATGGAACAAGAAGAGAAGACCAGACCGGGGTAATTAATGACAGCGGGCTGTTTCAGGATGTGATTTATATTGAGGGAACGGTGGAACATGAAATCTTAGCGGAGGATTTTATTGAAGGTTTTAAATCCCATGGCACGATAGAGCGTCAGTCAAAAGATAAGTTTGAGTTTATTATTGAAAGAATAAGGAAAGCAGTGTTGCAGAAGGGGGAAAGTTATATCAAAGTGCCATACACAACGCGGGTATGGATGGCGCAGGTCAGGTAAAGAAAATGATTCGATTTTGTGACAGAGAAGTTGAAATTTGAAGAAAAGCCAAAACAGACGCATAATCAGAAAGGACACGGGATATAAAGTTGAGAAAAAAAATGGTCATTTATACCCAGCGGGTCGAGGTGGTTGAGAGTTATCAGGAACGTAGGGATTGCGCAGATCAGAATATTCCGCGTTTCTTGCAAGCGTGCGGTTATCTTCCTGTTCCAATGCCAAATGTTGTGGAAGAACCGGCTGCGTTTGTGGAACTTTTGCAGCCTGTCGGCATTGTACTGACAGGGGGCAATAGTATTCAAAGATATGGGGGAACAGCCCCAGAACGGGATCATACGGATGCCTGTATGATAGAGGCTGCCATTAAGAATAATATTCCTGTATATGGATTTTGCCGTGGTATGCAGTCTATTTTAGATTATTTTGGCTGCGAGCTGGAAGTTGTGGAGCATCATGTGGCGGTACGTCATATCGTGCATGGAGCCTGGGGAGATATGGAAGTGAATAGTTACCATAATCTTGCGTGCAGGAGGGTTACGAAGCAGCTTCGGATCATGGCGCAGGCAGAAGATAGCGTTGTGGAGGCTGTTATGGCGGATAATTATCCCATAATGGGTAGTATGTGGCATCCAGAGCGGGAGAATCCTTTTGCAGACAAGGATATAGAACGCATAAAAGAGTTATTTTTATCTTAAATAGTAAAGACCTTGTCACGCTAAAGCGTGAAAGTGCCTTTACTATAAATAAAACAATTCCGCTTTGTTCTATAGAGATCTGTTTTTGATATAAATGTTAAGAACTGTGCGCACGGGAGGGCAAAGGACATGAAAGTAATAATTTTAGCAGCGGGGCAGGGAACCAGGCTTAGGCCATTGACGGATGACAGGCCCAAATGTATGGTGGAAGTGAATGGGACAAGCATTATTGAACGGCAGCTTGATATTATGTATGCTTGTGGAATTGAGCAGAAAGACATCACGATTATTGCCGGCTATCGTGGAGACGTCTTAAAGAAAAAATTTGAAACGTCATCCCAGAATTTTATCATAAATACAGAATATGAGACGACGAACATGGTATATTCTCTGATGTGTGCAAGGGCTTTCATGGAAACACAAAAGGACATCTTGATTTCCTATGGAGATATTATTTATAATGAAAATGTGTTGCGAAAAATCCTCAAATCAAAAGCGGCTGCCTCTGTGGTTGTGGATGATGGATGGTACAGTTACTGGTCGGAGCGTTGTGAGAATCCGCTTGACGATGCCGAGACGCTGATGTTTAATGAGAATGATATACTGACGGAAATCGGACAGAAGACAACGGATTTACAGAGAGTTCAAGCACAGTACATCGGATTAATGCGTTTTCAGGAATCAGGGCTTCAGGCGATGCTGGATGTAGCGGGGAAAGCAAAGGAGCGGTCGGCACAGGGCGTTCCTTTATGGCGGACATCCCGTACATACGATAAAATGTATATGACAGATTTGTTGCAGGGAATGATTGACGAAAAGTATGATTTAAAAGCTATCCACATTAACCGGGGCTGGTTTGAAATTGATGATTGCGCGGATCTGAAAGTAGTGGAGGCAAGGTTACAGGAGGAAATGTAATGGCGGAAATATACTGGATTACCGGCTTGTCAGGCGCCGGAAAAACAACAATTGGAAAAATTGTTTATGAGAAGTTAAAAGAAAAGTGTCCCAATACGGTATTTCTTGATGGAGATACCATGCGTGAAGTATTTGGCGGTGATTTGGGATATGAGACAGAAGACCGCAGGAAATGCGCCATGCGTTATTCCAGGCTTTGCGCGATGTTAGAAAAACAAGATATTAACGTTGTATGCTGTACAATTTCAATGTTCCACAGTGTAAGGGAGTGGAATCGTGAGCATATTCAAAATTATCGGGAAGTATATGTAAAAGTTTCCTGGGAAACTTTACAGAAACGGGATCAAAAAGGACTCTACAGCAGGTCGGAAAAAGGAAATGAAGAATCTGTAGTGGGGATCCATGTGGAGTATGAAGAACCACAGAATCCGGATTTGGTATTGCAAAACGATGGAAATAAGTCGCCAGAGGAGCAGGCGCAAATAATACTTTCCCATAAATATGGAAGCTAAATTTTCTGAGATATTTTGTTCTTGAAAAGAATGAATCCCTCAACTGTGGTGCAACCCAGTTGAGGTTTTTTATCTTATAGGAAGAACCTTGTCACGCTAAAGCGTGAAAGGGCTTTCCTATAAGATAAAAATGATATGCGCACTCGTGCACTAGGAAAATGTTACTGCGTCATGGTCCTAAGGCATCCCCCAGGCAAGCCTGGTACCCCTTAGGACAAATCTGCACTCGGCGCGTCAAAGTGTGCAAGCACACTTTATTCTATTTATTAATATAATTTTGATAGATTATCTGTTCGCTATCCGTAATAATTAATGTAATTACAAAACCAACCGCGCGCAGGTTTGGAAAAGAGGATGATTTATGAAGATAGGAGAGCACAATTATATTCGGCAATTACAATTGCATAATGAAAAGGCGCTTTTATATGTGATTGACGCATATGGCGGCTTATTGAAGTCCGTCATACGCAAACAGCTTTTCTGTTTGCCGGGACGACAGGAGGAATGTCTGGATGATGTGCTTTTGAAAATCTGGCAGAATATTTCCGACTTTGATGAAAGCAAAAATTCGTTTAAAAATTGGGCAGCCGCCATTGCGAGGTATCGGGCAATTGATTATCTGCGGCAATATCAGCGAGAACTTACGACCGTGGATATTGAAGATACTGTGATTGCCAGGGAAGACCACAGAATCGCGGCTATGATAGAACAGGAAATTTCAGAGGAAGTGGAAAAGATGCTGGATACGTTAAAGCCTGTCGATCGGGAATTGTTTATGAGATTATATGTGGAAGAGCAGTCCGTGGAACAGGTCAGCCGGGAGACCGGAATGAAAAAAGAAGTAATCTATAACCGACTGTCCAGGAGCAAACGGAAACTCCGCAGGCAATTCCGATTAGAAAGAGGTGTGTGATGATGAAGAAAAACATTTATCAGCTGCTGAATGAAGTAGAAACTGATTTCAGGGAATATGAACAGACAGAATTGTCCTCCCGGGAAAAAGATTATCATAAACAGAAGGTTTTGATGGAGGTAAGAAGAATGGGAAATAAGGAAGATAAAAATAAAAAAGGCAGAGTATGGAAAGCAGCGGCAGGGATGGCGGCAGCATGTGCGGTAGCGGTCGGCATTACAAGTTTGGCGAACCCGGTGTTGGCGAAAGAGATTTTCAGCAATGTATTTGGCAATCTAGTTGAGAATGCGCAGGGTGAGAAATACGAGAAAGAAGATACAGAAATGTATACGAAGCTTGGCAAGAGCGCAACGGCTATCCAGGATGAAGTGAGTAAGCAGCAGGAACAGGGCAGTTATGTGACGACTATGGAGAACAATGGCGTGACAGTTTCCGTGTCCGACGTCTATTGTGACGGTTATGTCCTCTATTATACTGCATCTATTAAAACCGATAACGAGGGTCTGAATAAGGCGGATGGTATTATCGTGGAGACGAAAGAGGGACAACGCAACCCATCCATATTTGTAGATGGCGCCCAGTTGTCAGGCTATTCCTCAAAAGCATTTGATAAATCCAAAGACGGCTCTTTTGTAACGATTAACCAGATCGACTTGATAAATCCGACCGATGCCCAGGAGAAGCCGATAGATTTAGAGGTTGGCGTAAAAGATACGCTTGTCGTAGACTGGGACGTAAAGCAGTTCGTAGGTTACCTCTGGGATCAGTGGGAGGAATCAGGAGAATATGTGAGCACAGGCAAAGTGGAAGGCGACTGGCATCTGAGATTCCCGGTAACCGTTGACAAATCAAACAATGAGTCCTTCGATATTAATAAAGAAGAAAATGGAATTACCGTGAAGAACGCAGTAAAAACGAAGGCAGGGCTTGTTGTTGAGGTTGAACTTCCTGATTTCACTAAGGCTCCGTATAACGACCCATACAACGACCCCTATGTGGGAATTAAGGACAGCCAGGGCAATTGGCTCCAGTGGATGAACCAGAGGACGGATATGCATGAGGACGGTACATCAACCATGCAGATTATGGTGCTCTACGATGGAGAGCAAGATTTGACCTTCGAGGTGACGACAAAAGATGAAGAACCGGTCACCCTTGCCAATATTGGCTTCCAGGTTCCGTAAAGAAGCTACAGATAAAAATGTGAGAAGCAAAAGGTGCAGGCGTGGCCTGTGCCTTTTGTTATGAAAATAATCCTTGACATTGAATAAGCGGTTGTGCTATCATATAGGATGCACTATTGTGGTAACGTGTACTCATTGCCAGGCAGTAGGCAGAATATAAAAACGAGAGGTGAAACGTCAATGGAGAAAAACAGAATACGTCCGATTAAAGCAGGAAAAAGCGTTCGTATGAGTTACTCGCGACAAAAGGAAGTATTAGAAATGCCGAACCTGATCGAGGTTCAGAAGAATTCTTACAACTGGTTTATCAGTGAAGGATTAAAAGAAGTATTTGCTGATATTTCTCCCATCGCAGACTACAGCGGACAGTTGAGTCTGGAATTTGTTGGTTTTACATTGTGCGAAGACGATGTCAAATACTCGATCGCAGAGTGTAAAGAGCGAGATGCAACCTATGCTGCACCCTTGAAAGTAAAAGTAAGATTTTACAACAAAGAGGCGGTAGAAGAGGTTAAAGATTATGAAATCTTCATGGGCGATTTACCACTTATGACGGAGACGGGAACTTTCGTGATCAACGGTGCGGAACGTGTTATTGTAAGCCAGTTGGTGCGTTCTCCCGGCATTTATTATGGAATTGCGCACGACAAGGTGGGCAAGACCTTATATTCCTGCACTGTAATTCCCAACCGAGGCGCATGGTTGGAGTATGAGACCGACTCCAATGATGTATTTTATGTGCGCGTGGACAGAACGAGGAAAGTACCGGTTACTGTCTTAATTCGTGCGCTTGGGATTGGCACCAATCAGGAGATTGTTGACTTATTTGGAGAAGAGCCCAAGATTATTGCCAGCTTTGGCAAAGACGTTGCTACCAATTACCAGGAAGGTCTTTTGGAATTGTACAAGAAGATCCGTCCCGGAGAGCCGCTTACCGTGGAGAGCGCGGAGAGCTTGATTAATGCCATGTTCTTCGATCCCAGACGGTATGATTTGGCGAAGGTCGGAAGATATAAATTTAACAAAAAGCTGTCTTTGCGCAACCGTATTCACGGACAGGTTCTTGCCGAGGACGTGATTGATGAGACGACAGGTGAGATTGTCGCTGAAAAGGGAACCACCGTGAACCGTGAGCTCGCGGATGCGATTCAGAACACGGCAGTTCCGTATGTATGGATTCAGGGCGAGGAGCGCAATATCAAAGTGCTGTCCAATTTGATGGTGGATGTGACAAATTATGTTGATATTACGCAGGAAGAGGCAAGGAGCCTGGGGATTACAGAATTAGTATATTACCCGGTTTTAGAGAAAATATTAGAAGAAAACGAGAGTTTAGAAGATATAAAAGATGCGCTTCACAGAAATGCGGCAGATTTGATTCCTAAGCATATTACCAGGGAAGATATTTTATCTTCCATCAACTATAATATGCATCTGGAATATGGTCTGGGAAATGACGACGATATTGACCATTTGGGTAATCGTCGTATTCGTGCTGTTGGAGAATTGTTGCAGAATCAGTACCGTATTGGGTTATCCAGAATGGAGCGTGTTGTCCGTGAGAGGATGACGACTCAGGATTTGCAGGGAATTTCTCCGCAGAGCTTGATTAATATTAAACCGGTGACAGCGGCGGTGAAGGAGTTCTTTGGTTCCTCGCAATTGTCACAGTTCATGGATCAGAATAACCCTCTGGGAGAGTTGACACACAAGAGGCGTTTGTCTGCATTGGGACCTGGTGGTCTGTCCAGGGACCGCGCCGGATTTGAGGTGCGTGACGTGCATTATTCCCATTATGGAAGAATGTGCCCAATTGAGACTCCTGAAGGTCCAAATATCGGTCTGATTAACTCGCTGGCGACGTATGCCAGAATTAACGAATACGGTTTTGTGGAAGCGCCTTACCGAAAGATTGATAAATCAGATCCCAAAAATCCGCGCGTTACAGATGAAGTAATCTATATGACGGCAGATGAGGAAGATAACTATCATGTAGCGCAGGCAAACGAGGCGCTCGACGCAGAAGGCCATTTCGTGCGTAACTCCGTTTCCGGTCGTTACCGCGAGGAGACACAGGAGTATGAGAAGGCAATGTTTGATTATATGGACGTATCGCCGAAGATGGTGTTCTCCGTGGCAACGGCATTGATTCCCTTCCTGGAAAATGATGATGCAAACCGTGCGTTGATGGGTTCTAACATGCAGCGTCAGGCTGTGCCGCTTTTGACTACGGAGGCTCCGGCAGTCGGAACTGGTATGGAGACGAAAGCAGCGGAGGATTCCGGCGTCTGCGTGCTGGCGAAGCGTGCCGGCGTCGTAGAGCGTGCTGTTTCCAATGAGATTACGGTTAAAACGGAAGATGGCAACCGCGACGTCTATAAATTGACGAAATTTTTACGAAGCAACCAGTCGAACTGTTATAACCAGAGACCGATTGTTTTTAAGGGTGATAGAGTAGAAAAGGGTCAGGTGATTGCAGACGGTCCCTCCACTTCCAACGGTGAACTTGCATTGGGCAAGAATCCGCTGATTGGCTTCATGACCTGGGAGGGATACAATTACGAGGACGCTGTTCTTTTGAGTGAAAGATTAGTACAGGAGGATGTTTACACATCCGTTCATATAGAGGAGTATGAGGCAGAGGCGCGCGATACTAAGCTGGGACCGGAAGAGATTACAAGAGACGTTCCAGGTGTCGGCGATGATGCGCTCAAAGATTTGGATGAGCGGGGAATTATCCGCATTGGCGCGGAAGTGCGTGCCGGGGATATTCTCGTGGGTAAGGTAACGCCCAAGGGAGAGACGGAACTGACCGCAGAAGAACGTCTGCTGCGCGCAATTTTTGGTGAGAAAGCGCGTGAGGTCCGTGATACTTCCCTCAAGGTTCCGCATGGTGAATACGGGATTGTCGTTGACGCCAAGGTATTTACCAGGGACAACGGTGACGAACTGTCGCCGGGAGTGAATCAGGCAGTTCGTATTTACATCGCCCAGAAGAGAAAAATTTCTGTGGGTGATAAGATGGCTGGACGTCATGGTAACAAGGGTGTCGTTTCCAGGGTGCTTCCGGTGGAGGATATGCCGTTTCTGCCGAATGGACGTCCGCTGGATATCGTGTTGAATCCGCTGGGCGTGCCGTCGCGTATGAATATCGGGCAGGTATTGGAGATTCATTTGAGCCTGGCAGCAAAAGCGCTGGGATTTAATATTGCCACGCCGGTTTTTGACGGTGCGGACGAGAACGATATCATGGATACCCTGGATTTAGCGAACGATTATGTGAATCTGTCCTGGGAAGAGTTTGAGGCAAAGCACAAGCAGGAATTGCTTCCCGAGGTACTGGAGTATCTTTATGAAAACAGAGAGCATAGAGAAGTGTGGAAGGGCGTACCGCTTTCCCGTGACGGTAAGGTCAGGCTGCGCGACGGAAGGACAGGAGAATATTTCGACAGTCCGGTTACGATTGGGCACATGCATTATCTGAAACTTCACCATTTGGTAGATGATAAGATTCATGCGCGTTCTACCGGACCGTACTCACTGGTAACGCAGCAGCCGTTAGGTGGTAAAGCGCAGTTCGGCGGACAGCGTTTTGGAGAGATGGAGGTTTGGGCTCTGGAAGCGTACGGCGCATCTTATACCTTGCAGGAGATTTTGACTGTGAAGTCGGATGATGTTATCGGACGTGTGAAGACCTACGAAGCGATCATTAAAGGCGACAATATTCCCAAACCGGGTATTCCGGAATCCTTTAAGGTGCTTTTGAAGGAGCTTCAGTCATTGGGGCTTGATGTGAAAGTTCTGGACGAGAACAGAGAAGAGATAGAGTTGATGGAAACCAGCGAGTATGGCAACACCGATTTGAATTCCATTATTGCAGGCGACCGCAATTTTGCCTTTGAGGAGGAGGAATCCTTTGGTGAAATGGGCTTCAGCAAGCAGGAGTTCAATGAGGAGAGCGAAGAGCTGGTTGATATAGAAGAAGAGGATGATGAGGAAGAGGATGCGTTGGAACTAGAGGATGATTTCGCCGAGTTTGAAGATGTTCTTGAATAGAGGATAGAAGGGAGAGTCACCATGCCAGAAGCAATGAATAAAGAGAAATACCAGCCAATCACGTTTGACGCCATTAAGATTGGCCTGGCGTCACCTGAAAAAATCCGCGAGTGGTCCAGAGGCGAGGTAAAGAAGCCGGAGACCATCAACTATAGAACCCTGAAACCAGAAAAGGACGGTTTGTTCTGCGAGAAAATTTTCGGACCTAGCAAGGACTGGGAGTGCCATTGCGGAAAATACAAGAAAATCCGTTATAAGGGCGTTGTCTGTGACCGTTGCGGCGTAGAGATTACGAAGGCGAGCGTGCGCCGGGAGCGCATGGGGCATATCGAGCTTGCAGCCCCCGTGTCCCATATCTGGTATTTTAAGGGAATCCCCAGTCGTATGGGATTAGTTCTGGATTTATCCCCCAGGACGTTAGAGAAGGTATTGTATTTTGCATCTTATATTGTTTTAGATAAGGGAAGCAGCGACTTGCAGTACAAACAAGTTTTGACGGAAGCGGAGTACCAGGAGGCAAGGGAGAAGTTTGGCGCTGATTTCCGTGTGGGAATGGGCGCAGAATCCATCAAGGAGTTGTTAGAGGCCATTGATCTGGAAAAGGATGCGCTGGAATTAAAGACTGCTTTGAAGGACGCGACCGGGCAGAAACGTGCTCGTATCATCAAGCGTCTGGAAGTAGTAGAGGCGTTCCGTGGTTCCGGAAACAAGCCGGAGTGGATGATTATGGATGTAATTCCTGTGATTCCACCCGATTTACGTCCGATGGTACAGTTGGACGGCGGGCGATTTGCGACCTCTGACCTGAATGATTTATACCGCCGTATTATTAACCGCAATAACCGTCTGCGCAGGCTGTTAGAGCTGGGTGCGCCGGATATTATCGTCAGAAATGAGAAGAGAATGCTGCAAGAGGCAGTGGATGCGCTGATTGACAATGGACGCAGAGGCCGTCCGGTTACCGGACCCGGAAACCGTGCCCTCAAGTCATTGTCCGATATGTTGAAGGGTAAATCAGGACGTTTCCGTCAGAATCTTCTTGGAAAACGTGTCGATTACTCTGGGCGTTCCGTTATCGTGGTGGGGCCGGAGTTAAAGATTTATCAGTGTGGATTGCCCAAAGAGATGGCAATTGAGTTGTTTAAACCTTTCGTTATGAAAGAGCTTGTATATAATGGAGCGGCGCACAATATTAAGAGCGCCAAGAAAATGGTAGAGCGTCTCCAACCAGAGGTGTGGGATGTTTTGGAGGAAGTGATCAAAGAACATCCGGTTATGCTCAACCGCGCCCCCACGCTGCACAGATTAGGAATCCAGGCGTTTGAGCCTATTCTGGTAGAGGGTAAGGCGATTAAGCTGCATCCGTTGGTATGTACGGCGTTTAACGCGGACTTCGACGGAGACCAGATGGCGGTGCATCTTCCGTTATCTGTAGAAGCGCAGTCAGAGTGCAGATTTTTATTGTTGTCACCAAATAACCTTTTGAAGCCTTCGGACGGTGGGCCGGTGGCAGTTCCTTCCCAGGATATGGTGCTCGGAATTTATTATCTGACGCAGGAAAGGCCGGGAGCGTTAGGGGAAGGCAAGTTTTTCAAGAATGTAAACGAGGCGATTCTCGCTTATGAGAATGAAGCTTTGACCTTGCATTCCAGGATTACGGCGCGTATGCAGCGCACGACGCCGGAGGGTGAAGTCGTAAGCGGAAATGTGGAGTCCACGTTGGGACGTTTCATTTTCAATGAGATTTTGCCGCAGGATTTAGGATTTGTAGACAGAAGCAAGCCGGAAGATTTTCTGAAGCTTGAAGTTGATTTTCATGTAGGGAAAAAGGGCCTGAAGCAGATTCTTGAGAAGGTTATCAATATTCATGGTGCAACAAAGACGGCAGAGGTTTTAGACGATATCAAGGCTATGGGCTATAAGTATTCTACCAGGGCGGCGATGACTGTTTCTATTTCTGATATGACCGTGCCGGCAAAGAAACCGGAATTGATTCAGAATGCGCAGGACACGGTAGATAAAATTACCAAGAACTATAAGCGCGGCCTGATTACTGAGGAAGAGAGATATAAGGAAGTCGTTGAGACCTGGAAACAGACGGACGACATTTTGACAAAGGAACTTTTGGACGGTCTGGATAAGTATAATAACATCTATATGATGGCGGATTCTGGCGCCCGTGGTTCCGATAAACAGATCAAACAGCTCGCAGGAATGCGTGGTTTGATGGCTGATACGACGGGGCGTACGATTGAGTTGCCGATTAAGTCTAATTTCCGTGAGGGCCTGGATGTATTGGAGTATTTCATGTCGGCGCATGGAGCCCGCAAGGGTCTGTCCGATACGGCGCTGCGTACGGCGGACTCGGGATATTTGACGAGGCGTCTTGTCGACGTATCACAGGAATTGATTATCCGTGATATTGACTGTTGTGAAGGCAAATCAATCCCGGGTATGTATGTGAAAGCATTTATGGACGGCAAGGAAGAAATTGAGAGCTTGCAGGAGCGAATTACTGGACGTTTCTCCTGTGATACCATCTGTGATGCAGATGGGAATGTCCTGGTAAAAGCAAATCATATGATTACGCCTAGGCGTGCGGCATTAGTTATGAGCAAGGGTGTGAATGAGAAGGGCGAACCGCTTACCAAGGTGAAGATTCGTACCGTGCTGACCTGTCGTTCACACAATGGAATTTGTGCGAAGTGTTATGGCGCGAACATGGCGACCGGCCAGGCAGTTCAGGTCGGAGAGTCTGTAGGTATTATCGCAGCGCAGTCAATTGGCGAGCCTGGTACACAGCTTACGATGCGTACCTTCCATACCGGCGGTGTTGCAGGAAACGATATCACACAGGGTCTTCCTCGTGTGGAGGAGCTTTTTGAGGCGCGTAAGCCAAAGGGTCTGGCGATTATCACAGAATTTGCAGGCGTCGCTACTATCAAGGACACCAAGAAGAAACGTGAAATCATTGTCACAAACGAGGAGACCGGAGAGATGAAGGCGTACCTGATTCCCTATGGCTCACGTATTAAGATTATGGATGGCGCAATCTTAGAGGCTGGCGATGAACTGACCGAAGGTAGTGTGAACCCACATGATATTTTGAAAATTAAGGGTGTGCGTGCCGTACAGGATTATATGATTCAGGAAGTACAGCGTGTTTATCGTCTGCAAGGTGTGGAAATCAATGACAAGCATATCGAAGTGATTGTGCGTCAGATGTTAAAGAAAATCCGTATTGAGAATAATGGAGATTCTGATTTCCTTCCGGGGACCTTGGTAGATATTCTCGAATATGAGGACACGAATGAGAGATTACAGGAGGAAGGGAAAGAGCCGGCGGACGGCAAACAAGTAATGCTCGGTATTACCAAGGCTTCCCTTGCTACAAACTCATTCCTGTCTGCGGCGTCCTTCCAGGAGACAACGAAGGTGCTGACGGAGGCGGCAATTAAGGGTAAGGTAGATCCCTTGATTGGATTGAAAGAAAATGTGCTGATTGGTAAGTTGATTCCTGCCGGAACGGGTATGAAACGTTACCATAATATCAAGCTTTCTACGGATGTTAATCTTATGGATGATATCAATTTTGAGGAAGGTGAATTGGATTTCAGTTATGAGTCCGCAGTAGGGCAGAATGAACTTCCACAGGAGGCACAGGATGATTTCTCAGAGGAATCTGTGGAGGAATTTTCACAAGATAGCATAGAGGAAATGGCAGAGACAGAGTTGTTATAAATTAAAAAGCTTCATACGTTTTGACGTATGGGGCTTTTTATCCTATTAGAAAAGGAATAGAATTTTTAAGGAATCGTTCGAGTATAGACGATATAATAGTACAAAGATTTGTAGAAGCGAAGAAGAGGAGAAGGTATGAAAAGATTCAGAAAAGGAGTGAAAGCTCTATTCAGCGCTGTGCTTGTGCTGTTCGTGGCTGTGACAAGCGGCGTGAGTTATCCTGGAGGGATAATGGTTGCACGTGCAGAGGAGAAAATTATAATTTCTACGGTGGAAGATTTACAGAAAATTGGTACAGATGCAGCTTACCCCTTGTCAGGAGATTATGTGCTTTCTGCGGATATTGACATGACAGGTGTTGATTTTACGCCGATTGGAGGCGGTGTGGGTACGCGTGGTGCATCTTCAGGGAATAATGTGTTTTCCGGTACATTTGATGGCGGCAATCATATTGTTTCTAATTTGTCCATACATAAATCCGGCAATTCCGCGCAGGATTGGCAGTATGGCTTGTTTGGTATTATTGGTAGTGACAGCGACAGCGATAAGGCGTCCGTAAAAAATTTGATTCTTACCGGTGTGGACGTAAATGTGGATATGTCAGGAAGCGGTTATCTTTCGCTCGGTGGTCTTGCCGGGGAAATTAACCATAATGCAGAGATTGATAACGTGGCGATTATGGATGGTACGATTACAGGTAATCCTTCTAATGGAGGAGATGTAGTTGGCGTGGGCGGTTTTGCGGGAGGGATGCGTTATGAAGCCCAGGATACAGCCGGCTGGGGAGGCGGCTGGGGCGGACAACAGCCAGCGGCAAATAATGGCGTAAGCCTCAGCAATATTTATGTCGGTGCGGACGTAATCTCTGGTAGTTCCAAAGACAATAACTATGCAGCAGGTATGATTGGCAGGATTGCCAAAAGCAGTCCGGCTTCTATGACAGCTTGCTTGTTTAGCGGAAATGTGAATTTTAAGGGGAACAGCGGATATGGGATTAGCGGCGGAGACATGAAAGCAAATATTAGCAATTGTTATTATCTGTCTGATTCCAGTATGGAAAATACAGGCAGGGCAATATCGGAGGAGCAGTTAAAAGCAGGAACGTTGTTAGAAGGGCTCAACGATAATTACTGGACGGCAAAAGAGGGAGGTTATATTCTGCTGAAGCAGTGCGCAGAATCTGAGGCTTTGGAAGGCGTTCTTGCCTTAGCAAACATCTTCCCGCAATTGGCGAAGGGAGATACACTTTCTGCAATTACCGGGGATTTTACGGTTCCCATGAGCGTTCAAATAGGGGGAGACGCAGAGACGATAACCTGGAGCTGCGATAATCCTAATGTACTTTCCATTGGAAAAGATGGTACGGTAACGGTAAATAATGTATATGCAGATACGAGTTGCACGCTGGCAGCGGTAACATCATCTGGCAAGACGAAGAAATTTAGGCTAACAGTGCTGACAAAGATTGCCTTAAAGATAAACCAGGAATATGCCGTGGTTGGAGAACCTCTTACTGTGAGCGTGGTCAATGCGCCGGAGGATATGCGCTGTGCTTATGAATGGAAGGTAGCTGGAACTGTAAAAGAGGCAGGGGAAACTTATACGCCTACCAAGGAGGATTTGGAGAAAATGCTGACAGTGACAGCAACTTCTTCCGGCGCCTATGCGGGCACGTATGAGGTGAGTATGTATATCAGCAAACTTCCGGTGCTCTATGTAAATACAGAAAATAAGCAGGCAATCACCAGCAAAGAAAATTACATCAATGGAGTTTGCAGTATCCAAGGAAATGCTCAGTATAATACGGAAAATGTTACATTGTACGATGGAGCAATTAAGATTCGTGGCAGGGGTAATACCACTTGGGGGTATGACAAGAAGCCTTATAAGATAAAGTTAGATGAGAAAACGGATGTATTTGGCTTTGGCAAGAATAAGCATTGGGTGTTGCTGGCAAATTATACGGACGAGGCTCATATGAGAAATATGCTTTCCTACAATTTATCTGGTGAGATGGGGATGCCATACATGCAGTCTGTTCATGTAGATTTAATTTTAAATGGAGAGTATAAGGGCACCTATCAATTTTGTGAACAGGTAAAGATAGCCGGCAGCAGAGTAGATATTCATGACTGGGAAGATTATGCCGGGGACGTGGCGAAAGCTGTCTACAAATCCGACAAGGATAAAGGGCTGACGAAAGATGACCAGGATGGGATAGAAACGTTGCTGGCAGAGGATGATATGGGCTGGCTGACCAGTGGAACGTTCAACTATAAGAATAAGGAGTATTCGATTGCGGATTATATTTCGGATATGCCCCAATGTACAGGTGGTTTCCTGGTAGAGCTGGATTCTTATTATGATGAATTTTCTAAGTTTAAGACTAATAGGGGGCAGCCTTTACAGTTTAAAAGTCCTGAATTTATTGCTACCAATGAGACTGCCATGAACTATGTGAAGACTTATATCAATGCATTTGAAAGCGCGGTTTATGCGTCTGATTTTACTACGGTCTATAATAATGAGACAGTTGGCTATAGTCAATTGTTTGATATGGATTCCCTGGTACAGTATTGGATGGTAAATGAACTGTTTATGAATGTAGACGCTATGAAAAAGAGTACGTATATGTACAAGGACATCGACGGTTTGTTTAAAATGGGGCCGATTTGGGATATGGACTGGTCTTCAGATAGTCTTGTCAGTAATTCCCAGGGCTCCGGCACTTACGATACGTGGCAGACGACAAAATTTTCTGATGCAGCCCAGGCAAACCAGTGGTATAAATCATTGATTCAAGACCCATATTTTGCGGTAAAGGCTTATGAGCTTTACGTACACATGCGCGCGAAAATGGGAGAGATGATAGCAACTGGCGGGACGTTAGACACCTACCAAAGTTTACTTGCAGAGTCGGCAAATGCAAACGCAAATCTCTGGTATCCATGGGAGAATAACAAGAAATTTGATATGCAAATATTGGCGTTAAAGACATACCTCACAAACCGTTTGCAATGGTTGGACACGCAGTTTACATCGCCTGAGCAATTGGCCTCGTCATTGGGATATAAGACTGCGGGTGGGATTACTGTGGAGGTTAAGAAAGAGACAAATCAGGAATCTGAAACAGTCAATTTGGAAGCAAATGTGACAGATAGTAATATAAAAGCAGTGGAATTTTTAGTGAATGGAGTAAAGATTGGCAGCATGGATGTGGTAGAGGGAAAGGCTGTGATGGAAGCGCCAGGCAAGACGTTTGTACCTACCGGATCTTACAACACAGTTCAGGTATTTGGCTTGGATGTCAGCGGAAATGTAGCCGTTTCCGGCAGAAATAAGGTCACTGATTTTGAAAAATTCCAGGCGCAGAAACCAGCGGAACCGGGTAATCCTGATGAGCCGGAGAATCCCGATAATCCAGGGAATCCAGACGATCCCGATAACCCCGACAATCCAGGGAACCCGGAGAATCCCGATAATCCAGGGAATCCAAGCAATCCCAGTAATCCGCAGCGTAAGAAATTGAATGCACCCGCCAACGTAACAGCGGCGCAGCTTCCTACAAGTCCACATGTAAAGATCACCTTTGGGAAGGTGAGCGGTGCGAAAGGATATGATATTTACCGCGCGACTAAGGCGAAAGGAAGCTATAAAAGGATTGGTAGTACGACTAAGCGAAACTACACCGATAAAACAGTGAAAAAGGCAAAGACTTATTATTACAAAGTTGTAGCAAGAGCAGATAAGACGGCTTATAATAGTACCTTGAGTAAAAAGTATGCCAAAGTAAAGGTGTTGGCGCGTCCGTCAGCAAAGGCAAAGGCGGCAAAAGCGAAGAAGGTAACGGTCAATTGGCAAAAGGTGTCTCTTGCCCAAGGATATACAGTCTACACATCAACAAGGAAAACGAAGGGCTATCAGGCGGTGAAAACAGTCAAAAAAGCGACGGTGAGAAAGGTCATAATAAAGGCGCCGAAAAAAGCCAAAAAGCTGTATATAAAAGTTAGAGCCTACTATAAGGAAAATGGAAAGAAGGTCTACGGACCTTATTCTAAAGCAGTTTCCGTCAGAATAAAAAAATGAATAAATTAGTCTGAAAAACGGCTGTTTTTCTTGTGAATTGTATGTTATACTATAAGAAAATCGCTTGCTGCACCAGAGCGTATAATATTGCATCGAAGGAGGAAGGAATGGCGAATCAATTAGTATGGCAGGATCGGTTTAATATTGGCGTGGAAATCGTTGATAACGAGCATAAGAAATTATTTGGCATCTTGAACAGACTTTTTATGTACAAGACAGAGGAGTCAAAGAGCCAGTGGGTTTGCCAGGAAGGAATCAAGTATTTTAAGGACCACGCAATGAAGCATTTCACAGAGGAAGAACAGTATATGGCTTCCATTGATTATGCAGGTTTTGAAACTCACAGGCGTCTTCATGATAATTTCAGGCAGAAGACACTTCCGGCGCTTGAAAAAGAGCTGGCACAGTCCTCATTCTCACCGGAAGCAATTGAACATTTTCTTGGCGTGTGTGCGGGGTGGCTGCTTGGGCACACTCTGACGGAAGATCGTGCGATTACAGGGAAGGCTGTCAGTAAATGGGGAGAGCTTTTGCCGGAAGAGCAGCAGGCGGCAATGCGGAATATGATTATTCAGCTTTTGTCTGATATGTTCCAGTTGAAGGCGTCCGTAGTCAGTGAGTGTTATGGAGGGGAAAATTTTGGCAAAGCCATATATTATCGTCTTGCCTATGTAGGGAAGAAAGGCGAGCGATGGGAGATTATTTTAGGATTTGAAGAGAAACTTCTGCTCAAGACGATTGGCAGTATGATGAATATTGATTCGGAAGAGATTAATGTTATGGTGATTAACATTGCCCGCTATATGGCGCAGCAGTTTGTGCACCGCATCAGTGAGCAGTATCCGGCGTCTGCCGATTATGAGATGAAGGACGAGAAATTGTTGAATTATGAGCAGTTTCGCAAGAATCTTGACAGGGATAATCCGCAGTCCAGTCTCTTGTTTGATACCGGAGAAGGATATTTTGCTTATTGTGTGATCGCTCCGCATTTGTTTGAGAGCGAGTCAGAAGGCACCACCATCAAGGCAGAGACGGCGATGTCTGAAATTAAAAATTATCTCAATGATAATGAAGTGGGAAGTGTCAAAAAGGGCGATATCAACCGTAAGAAGAAAATTCTGGTTGTAGACGATTCGGAGGTTGTGCGTCGGGCAATGCTGGATTTATTAGGCGACGATTATGCAGTTGAGGTTGCAAAATCAGGGATTGCCGCTTTCAAGTGCATGACACTGGGAGTGCCGGATTTAATTCTGTTGGATTATGAGATGCCTATCTGCAATGGAAGCGTGGTCTTGGAGATGATGCGCTCAGACGAAGATTTTGCAGATATCCCGGTGTATTTCCTCACAGCGAATGTGTCAAAGGAAACCGTACATAAGATTATTCCTTTAAAACCGGCGGGGTATCTGGTTAAGTCGTTGAAACCAGAAGAAATAAAGAAAAATATTGATGACTATTTTAAAAAGAAAGAGGCTAAAGTATAAAGAAAATTGCAGGAGGGCGCAGGAAGCGCCCTTTTGGTATTGTCGCATAATATATTCACTCGTTTCATAGGTCACTGATTTGTACATTATGTTAGCGCGACAGCCTTGCAATTACATGCATTGATTTTACGTAAACGTGGTACTTATTTTTCTATGTCGCAAGGCATCCTAAAGAACAATATCACTGCTCCTATCAGCAAAAAACTTAAACCAATAATTCCTGGCGGTGTGGGGCCAAGTAAACTGCTTTTTGTTGATTTTGATATCCAAACACCAGCTTCTCCGATAATATCAGCAGATCCATGAAGAATTGCTGCGTACATAAAATTCTTTGTTCGTAAGGTTATATAAGACATCCATATTCCCAATACAATAGTCACTAAAATCATCATTGCTATTCCGGTATAGGGCGCGCCACAATAATCGGTGCCATAATTCATTCCATAATAAATTAAGGGAGCATGAGCGAACCCCCATAATACGCCATTTATGATAACGGCAGCTTTTACAGATATTTTTTTGCATAGTAAAGGAAGCATGTATCCCTGCCAGCCAATATCTTCACCGAGGGCTATGTACCATATTGGGAATGCAACAGATGATATCGCATAAACAATGAATCCCATAAGGAACATAGAGCCAATTGTCAGTTGAATATCTTGTGGCGCTCCAAATGCGCCGTATGTTTCTGTAATATATCTGCCTTGAAAATCTAAATCTTCAGGAAATATCAAAAAGAATAATACGGTACCCAGAAAGATAGCTGCACCGGGAAGCAGTGTAGAAAATAATAATGCCTTCTTATTTTGGAAAATTTTTGTACTGAAATTTAGTGGTGTTTTATCCTTTGTAAGCTTTCGTGTGATAAAAACAGCTAGAGCAGGCGTTCCCATAAATACAAGCGGAAAACTAATAATTGCATATACTGTTTCTCCAAGGCTCGGTATAATGATACCAATCATCCAGGGAATATATAATATGCCAAATACAATTGAGAGAAAAACAATTATTCGATTTTTGGTAATGTCTTTTGTTCTAGCTGCCATTGTATTGCTCCTTGTTTAAATCAAAACCAGCTTGTATCATAAAACCATGTGCTCCTTGGTTAATCATTGCATACAGTTCTTCTTTGGTTGCTGTTATCAAACCAGATACAATAAAGCAAGCAAGTCCATGCGTGTAAATTATGGTGTTCCTAAAAAAATCCTTTACTTTATCAACGGATATTCCTGATTGTTCTGCAATCTGTTTTACCATATTAGAGTTTGTATCAGCATTTGTGAGAATATCAAAGCCGCCAGCGTGATATCCACTTTCGCCGCTCATATACAGATATCGAAATAGATTCGGTTCGTCAAATGCAATATCAATATATCCGATTCCTACATTTGAAAAAGCTGGCATACCCTGCGAAGCAGAAAGCATTTTATCATTCGCATAATGTAACGCATATTCTGTCAATGCGTTACGAAAGTTTTCCATATTACCAAACTGCCATGAAATTGGCTGCGTAGAGCAACCAATTCTCTTTGCCAATGATTTAATATTAATCGAAGAATATCCATCTTGTATCAACATCTCTAAAGCATGTTGTAATATAGCTTCTTTCGAAATTTTCGGACTGCTTGGCATATTGTCACCTCAAACACTATAAACTAATTTATTGTAAATACATTTATAGTATGACATGCAATTATTAAAATGTCAAGCAAGGTTTAGAAAATCAAATTCTATAATGAATAGTTGTGGTTTTTATGGCTACAGCCATATAACAACGCTTAAATTAACTATCGAGTAATATTAGTCAAATAGTATAATAGTATGTAGGAAGAGGAAAATGAAGAAGATAGCATCTTATGAGCCGTGCTGATTCCTGCTATTTGGTGTTTTCATTTACACAGGAACTGTTATGCCCAAGAATGAAAGCTGTAAAAATCTTTGTAAATATCAAAAGCCTGTTTTAGTTATGGCGGCAGAGTTATTATGCAAGGTCCTTCAAATTGTTCCTATATCTTGTTTTTCGGTAATGTTTTTGTGAGGATAAAGACATAAATAGCGATAATTATAAATTCAATCAACATAAATGCAATGCGCTTCTCTACAGTTAGACCTGTTTTATTTGTAAAAGCACTAAGTATGTTTATTGTAGAATGGGCTATGATACACGGGAGTAAACTTCCGCTGCAATAAAACAAAATTACAAACAGAAAACCAAAAGCAATCGCTCCCATAACTTGAAACAGATTTGCTACAAGTCCCATACCTCTGCCATTTACTAAGTTCAGCAAATGACCGATACCAAATGTAATGCTTGAAATGATAATCGCTATCTTTACATTGTCTTTCGCAATCGCCCGAAAAAGGAAGCCTCGGAAAATCAATTCTTCTATAAATCCAACACAAAGCATAAGGCAGACATGACAGACCATTTCTAACCAAGAGTAGTTCACCGTAACCCCATTCCAAAGATTATTTGAAGCCAAGATAATCAATGGAATATAATACAAAAAACGGTGGGCAGAAACAGATGATTTACAAAGCCCGTACTTTTCAAGTAACCTGTTTTGTTGCATAAAGGAAAATAAAACAATAGTCTGTATGATGCCCAAAATAGCACTTACAAAGTTTTCAATGCCGATTATTTCGTTAAGTGAATTGGCTAAGGATTGCAAAACGCAATAAATTCCAATCCATACAAGTGCAAATGTCAATTCATTTTTTTCATATAACTTTTTCATTATGCTTCCTCCTGAGTAGCTAAAACTGCGCCTTTATATGTATGCTCCAAATGGGACGCTACAAGTTTTTCATCATACGCCAATGAATTGTTGGCAATGATACTTGCATACCCATGAGCAAACAGAAAAATTGTCAAAAATATTTCTTTCACTTGCTCTATACTTCCTCCGATTGTTTCCTGCATAACAGAAATTACAGGTGTAAGTTCTTCGGAGTCTATCATTTCGAGCAGAGTAGTTCCAGTAAAAAAATTTGACTGAAAAAGAAAACGGAATAAATGCGGTTCTTCAACCGCAAATCGGATATAGTTCAATCCTATCCCAAGCATAACGCCTTTTTGTGGATTTTCTATATTCATCAGATATTCCGAATGATAGTTGTCTGCCTTTGCATAGACTGTCTTTTTCAATTCATCAATTGTTGAAAAATGATACATGACAGGCTGTGTGGAACAATTCAGCTTTTTTGACACTGTCCTTGCATTGATATTTTCTGCACCTGTTTTACGTGCAACTTCAAATGCAGCGACAATAACCATATCTCGTGTGATTTTAGGTTTTGGCGGCATGACGTTATCCTCCTTTTGATAATTTATGTTATATAACAAAAATTATATAACGATTATTATATAATAAATCATGGCACTGCTTTTGTCAATCTTTCCAACTAAACTTTCACTCAATTTCCACTTTTCTGAAAAACAGCATAGCTATTACAGTTTTTTAAAATGTATACATTTTTGAAAAGCGGGAAAAATTAGAAAAAGTCCTTGACATGATGATTTTAACCTTATATAATGATTTAGCGTGCATAAACAGGCACATATAATCTTATAGGAGGTGAAAAGAATGCCAACATTTAACCAGTTAGTAAGAAAGGGAAGACAGACATCTGAGAAGAAGTCTACAGCACCGGCTTTGCAGAAAGGGTATAATTCTTTGAAGAAACGCCCGACGGACAATGCTTCGCCACAGAAGAGAGGTGTTTGTACCGCAGTTAAGACTGCAACCCCTAAGAAACCTAACTCTGCTCTCCGTAAAATCGCCAGAGTACGTCTCTCTAACGGAATTGAGGTTACATCCTACATTCCGGGTGAAGGCCACAACTTGCAGGAGCATAGCGTTGTTCTTATCCGCGGCGGAAGAGTAAAAGACTTACCAGGTACCAGATACCATATCATTCGTGGAACATTAGATACCGCAGGTGTTGCAAACAGACGCCAGGCACGTTCCAAATATGGTGCAAAGAGGCCGAAAGACGCTAAGAAATAATTGTTAGCGCACCAATAGTATCACAGTAAGTGTGGATTCTTATTAGGCGAATTGCCTGATAAGCATTTTGGCTACTATGGGTTTAGTGTTGGAAAGCGCACAGGCGCACATTCTTTTTAATAGATAAATTTCCGCACGAACACAGATAGTTAATAGGAAGCATGGCCCGCATGCAGATGCGAGGCGTGAATCCCGGTTGCATGCAATATGTGACTGACACATGTGAGTACCGTTGAATTAATCGAATGAAATGAAAAAGCAATGATTAAGGAGGGAAGCGACGTGCCACGTAAAGGACATACTCAGAAAAGAGACGTATTAGCAGATCCGTTGTATAATAATAAAGTGGTTACCAAACTTATCAATAACATTATGTTAGATGGTAAGAAAAGCGTAGCGCAGAAGATTGTATACGGAGCATTTGATAGGGTTGCAGAGAAGACAGATAAGCCTGCAATCGAAGTTTTTGAAGAGGCTATGAATAACGTAATGCCAGTATTGGAAGTAAAGGCAAGACGTATCGGTGGAGCAACTTACCAGGTGCCGATAGAGGTAAGGGCTGACAGACGCCAGGCATTGGCTCTTCGCTGGCTGACATTTTTCTCCCGCAAGAGAGGCGAGAAAACGATGGAAGAAAGGCTGGCAAACGAGATTATGGATGCAGCCAACAATACTGGTGCATCTGTAAAGAAGAAAGAAGACATGCACAAGATGGCAGAGGCAAATAAGGCATTTGCACACTACAGATTCTAAGCGTTCATTTATGTGAAACGTAAGAGCTGAGAAGTGAAAATAATTGTTTCTGTTATATAAATTTAGGAGGAAAGAACCTTGGCTGGAAGAGAATATCCATTAGAGAGAACCAGAAATATCGGTATTATGGCGCATATTGATGCCGGTAAAACGACATTGACCGAGCGTATTCTTTATTATACTGGTGTTAATTATAAGATTGGTGATACTCATGAGGGTACTGCTACCATGGACTGGATGGAGCAGGAGCAGGAAAGGGGTATCACGATTACTTCAGCCGCTACAACTTGTCACTGGACAGAGCAGGAAAACTGCAAGCCCAAGGATGGCGCTTTAGAGCATCGTATCAATATTATTGATACTCCGGGACACGTTGACTTTACGGTTGAGGTTGAGCGTTCGCTCCGTGTGCTTGACGGCGCAGTCGGTGTTTTCTGCGCAAAAGGCGGGGTAGAGCCTCAGTCTGAGAACGTATGGCGTCAGGCTGACACCTATAACGTACCTAGAATGGCATTCATCAATAAGATGGACATTTTAGGAGCGAATTTCTACGGAGCTGTAGATCAGATTAAGACACGTTTAGGAAAAAATGCGATTATTCTTCAATTGCCGATTGGCAAAGAAGATGACTTTAGAGGAATTATCGATTTGTTTGAAATGAAAGCCTACATTTACAATGATGATAAAGGCGATGACATTTCGATCACTGATATTCCAGATGATATGAAGGATGATGCAGAATTGTATCGTTCTGAGTTAATTGAAAAAATTTGTGAGTTAGATGATGATCTGATGATGGAGTTCCTGGAGGACAAAGAGCCTTCTGTGGAAGCGCTGAAAGCGGCATTAAGAAAAGGAACTTGCGAGTGTACAGCAGTTCCGGTATGCTGCGGTTCTGCTTACCGCAACAAGGGAGTTCAGAAATTGTTGGATGCAATCTTGGACTATATGCCTGCTCCTACAGATATTCCGGCAATTAAGGGTGTAGATCTTGAGGGAAATGAGACAGAGAGACATTCTTCCGATGAGGAGCCCTTCTCTGCACTTGCTTTTAAGATTATGACAGACCCCTTTGTTGGAAAGCTGGCATTCTTCCGTGTTTACTCTGGAACCATGAATTCTGGTTCTTATGTATTGAATGCGACTAAGGGCAAAAAAGAACGTGTAGGACGTATTTTGCAGATGCATGCAAACAAGAGGGCTGAGCTTGATAAAGTTTATTCTGGAGATATTGCAGCAGCAGTTGGATTTAAGTTTACCAGTACGGGCGATACCATCTGTGATGATCAGCACCCGGTAATCTTAGAGTCTATGGAATTCCCGGAGCCGGTTATTGAGCTGGCAATTGAGCCTAAGACGAAAGCAGGTCAGGGCAAGATGGGTGAGGCGCTCGCTAAGCTTGCAGAAGAAGACCCGACATTCCGTGCACATACCAATACCGAGACGGGACAGACCATCATTGCCGGTATGGGTGAGTTGCATTTGGAAATTATTGTTGACCGTCTTCTTCGTGAGTTCAAGGTAGAGGCAAATGTCGGAGCACCTCAGGTTGCGTATAAAGAGACGTTTACCAAGCCAATCGATCAGGAATACAAATATGCAAAACAGTCTGGTGGACGTGGACAGTACGGACACTGTAAAGTTAGATTTGAGCCGATGGATGCCAATGGAGAAGAATTGTTTAAGTTTGACTCCGAGGTTGTCGGCGGTGCGATTCCCAAGGAATATATCCCCGCAGTCGGTGAAGGTATTGAAGAGGCAACCAAAGCAGGTATTTTGGCAGGATTCCCGGTTGTGGGTGTGCATGCTACCGTATACGACGGTTCCTACCATGAAGTAGACTCTTCGGAAATGGCATTCCATATCGCCGGTTCTATGGCATTCAAGGAGGCTATGAAGAAAGCTACACCGGTACTGTTAGAGCCAATCATGAAAGTGGAAGTGACAATGCCGGAGGAATACATGGGAGATGTTATCGGTGATATCAACTCTCGCCGTGGACGTATTGAAGGCATGGATGACTTGGGCGGCGGCAAGATTGTACGTGCGTTTGTACCGCTTGCAGAGATGTTCGGTTACTCTACAGACCTTCGTTCCAGGACGCAGGGACGTGGTAATTATTCCATGTTCTTTGAGAAATATGAACAAGTTCCAAAGTCGGTACAGGAAAAAGTTATTTCTGCGAAAGAATAGGAAGAAAAGACTTGAAAATCCTATAATTATCGAATATAATCATAAATAGCTGATTTAAAATTGAGAAAGCCCAAAGAGGGCATAAATGAAGGAGGACGTTATAAAATGGCTAAAGCTAAATTTGAGAGAACAAAACCGCATTGTAATATCGGAACCATTGGTCACGTTGACCATGGTAAGACAACTTTGACAGCTGCTATCACAAAAGTTTTGTCTGAGAGAGTTGCCGGAAACGAAGCTACTGATTTCGAAAATATTGATAAAGCTCCCGAAGAGAGAGAAAGAGGTATCACAATCTCTACCGCTCACGTTGAGTATGAGACAGAGAAGAGACATTATGCACACGTTGACTGCCCAGGCCATGCTGACTATGTAAAGAACATGATTACTGGTGCTGCACAGATGGACGGCGCTATCCTCGTAGTTGCTGCTACTGACGGTGTTATGGCTCAGACAAAAGAGCATATCCTCTTGTCTCGTCAGGTAGGTGTTCCTTATATCGTTGTATTCATGAACAAATGCGACATGGTAGACGATGAGGAGCTGCTTGAGTTAGTAGAGATGGAAATCACAGAAGTATTGGAAGAGTATGAATTCTCTGATTGTCCGATCGTAAAAGGTTCTGCTTTGAAGGCTCTGGAAGATCCGAGCGGAGAGTGGGGCGACAAGGTTATGGAACTGATGGCAACTGTTGATGATTATATTCCGGATCCTCAGCGTGCAGTAGATCAGCCGTTCCTGATGCCTATCGAGGATATCTTCACAATTACCGGACGTGGTACAGTTGCAACTGGTAGAGTAGAGCGTGGTGTTCTCCACGTTAATGAGGATGTTGAGATTGTTGGTATCAAAGAGGAAGTTAAGAAGACAGTTGTTACTGGTATCGAGATGTTCCGTAAGCTGTTAGATGAGGCTCAGGCTGGTGATAACATCGGTGCACTGCTTCGTGGTATTCAGAGAACAGAAATCGAGAGAGGACAGGTATTGGCAAAACCAGGTACAGTTACCTGCCACACAAAGTTTACCGCTCAGGTATACGTTTTGACAAAAGACGAGGGTGGACGTCATACTCCGTTCTTTAACAACTACAGACCGCAGTTCTATTTCAGAACAACTGACGTAACTGGTGTCTGCAACTTACCAGAAGGCACAGAGATGTGCATGCCTGGCGATAACGTAGAGATGACAATCGAATTGA
>CANOFW010000019.1 GCA_947565425.1 uncultured Lachnospiraceae bacterium | reverse complement strand
GGCTTATTCCATTCTCCCCATCTCAGATGGGGGATTAAAATACTTTTTCATTCAACATAATATGTTCTTACGATACCTTTTTCTTCTGTAATACTCTAACAGCAAACATAATTGCAATAAGTTCTGAAAGAACTCCTGCTATCAAAAATGCAAAGGATATATCTCTCCACATAGACGCTTGCCACAAATATATACCGATTGCCAATAATGCCAAACCCAGGAAGCACATCACGGCTCCCCACATTGTTTTCCCAAAATAACTGTTAATCATTGCGGCTGCAACTAAAATAACAATAAATATCAACCCTATTATAAAAATATTCAAAATACCACCTCCTACGTAGTCAAATATCCATTCATACCCGCAGGGCACTTAACATGTCTATTTTTCTCATTGGTCGCGGGAATAAACATAAGCTCCTTGCAAGATGTTACGCGTAAATCAGTCTTTCATCTAACTATCAACCATAATCTCCACTGCCTGTTTCTCCGCAGCTATTATCACATCCGTGTGTTTTCCACCATATTCCCCATCCAGCGTCCAGGCAATTTCCTCAACAGACTCAACTTTCAGGTGTTCCGTTTTAAATGTATAAATAAGATCCGTATTATCTATGAGATTTGTCAAGCTGGCAATGATCTCATTCAATTCCAACGGGCTTTTCGGCATCTTTATCAATGTCACCTCGAAAATACCGTCATCCAATTTGACATTCTTGCCTGTAATGTTGCGAAATCCCCCTGCTGAAACAGAATTCGTCACCATTCCATAAATAAATTTGCCTTCAATCGTTTGATCTCCATAAGAAATCCGCAAATGATATGACTGCGCTGCCGGAATTCGTTTCACACCCTCTAAAATATAGGCAAAATGCCCAATTCTGTTTTTCCGCTCCTGACTGGTCGCGTAAGAGACGTCTGTAAATAGCCCAAACGCCGCGATATAGACAAAATACTCTCCGTTAAAATTACCGACGTCACAGGCAAACGGCACGCCGCATACCGCAAGTTCGGCAGCCTTTGTCATGCTTTTGGGAATTCTCAGCGAAGAAGCAAAATCATTCGTACTCCCGGAAGGAATATAACCAATGGGAACTTTTTTGTCCCGGCGCATCATCCCGCTCACCACTTCGTCTAATGTGCCATCTCCACCACTGCATACAACCAGACTGTATTGGCCGGCACGTTTCTGCACCTGTTCCAATGCATCATGAGGACGCTGCGTTGGATGAATCGTCACCTCATATCCATTTTTCACAAACTGATCCACAATCTCCATGAGCTTATTCTTAATCAGCCCTTTCCCCGAAAAAGGGTTAAACACAAATAAAAGTTTCTTCCTGCGTATCATAAATCACCCCTTTCCCGATTGCCTCAAATCCTCGGCTATCTGACATAATTTGCGCAACCTATGGTTGACCCCGGACTTTCCCACCGGAGGCTCTAAATATGTACCGAGTTCCTTTAACGCTGCTTCCGGATACTCCAAACGCAATCGCGCAATCTCTTGCAGGCTGTCTGGCAAACTATCCAGACCCCGCACAGACTTGATATAGTTGATGTCCTCCACCTGCTTGACGGCGGCGCTCACCGTCTTATTGATGTTTGCCGTCTCGCAATTCACTTGACGATTGACAGAATTACGCATTTCCTTGAGAATACGCACATTCTCCAGATTCATCAGCGCCACATGCGCTTCCATGATATTGAGCATATCGACAATCTGAGAACCCTCCTTCAGATATACAACATAGCTCTTTTTGCGTTGAACAATCTTAGCGTCCATGCCAAAGCTATTGATGATCTCCTGCAACTGCACGGCCTTAGCCTGCCCGCTGCATACAACTTCTAAATGATACGATTTCTCCGGATCACTCATGGAACCTGCGCTTAAAAATGCCCCACGGATAAACGCTCGGCGGCAACATGTGTTCTGCAACAGCAGACGATTTGCAATACCCGTGGTACGAATATCTTCGCCCTTTTCATTCTGCCATTTTACCGCCAATAACACCTTTCGTATTTCTTCCGCCGCCGTCAGCGAAATTACAAAAATTCTGTTCTTATGCAAATACACATTCTGCCTGACAGCAATGCTTACATTGGCATGAAATGTCCTTCGCATCAGGATAAAATATTTGCGGGCAAGCGAAAGATTCTCTGTATACACACGCAGCGCCTTGCAGCCCTGCATCTCCTCTAACTTTCCCACAAAGCTTAAAATAGCGGCAATTTCTGCAAGCTGGCAATGCCTGCCTTTCGGAAACTGCCGCGATAACTCCTCTTTCACTTCGCCTGAAAACGACATGCTTTCATCCCTCCTCATGCCATTTACTTTTCCGGCTCCACCACTGGGCATCAGGGCTCCTCCCAGCTTCCTTTTACTCCTTTGATACCGATAGGAAACCTAAGGCATCCTCCCAGCTCCGCTGGGTCCCTCCTTAGGTCCAGCCTCATGCCAAACGCGGTACATCTTTCTGGATATCCCTGTGTTCAATCTTAATGCCATATCCTTCTCTGTCCGCAAGGCGTTCGTACAGGGCGTTTGCCAATGTCACTGAGCGGTGTTTTCCTCCAGTACAACCGACGCCGATGACAAGCTGTGTCTTCCCTTCCACAATATAATTGGGAATTAAAAACTTCACAAGGTCTTCCAACTTATGCAAAAACTGTCCCGCTTCTGGAAATTGCATCACATACTCGCGAATCTCACGGTCGTTTCCAGTCTTATTGCGCAGCCCCTCCACATAAAAGGGATTGGGTAAGAAACGCACGTCAAATACTAAATCGCAATCCGTAGGAATCCCATATTTGAATCCAAAAGATACTATCGTGACGAAAAGGTTCTTATAATCCTGGTTGCGTACAAAAATCTTTTCAAGCTCTGCTTTCAATTCCCTTGTCAGCATATTGCTCGTATCTATAATGTAGTTCGCCTGCTTGCGCAAAAATTCCAGACGGCGCCGTTCTTCCTGAATGCCCTTATCCACCCGCTCGCTGCCGGCAAGCGGATGGGTTCTTCTGGTCTCTTTGTACCGTTTCACCAGCACTTCATCCTGGGAATCGAGAAAAAGAATGTCGAAACGCTCACCTTTCTTTTTCAGCCTGTCCAGTACATCCTGTAACTCCTCCAACGTCTGGCCGCTACGGATATCCACCCCCACAGCTACCTTCTGTAATTCTGCATCCTGAAGGTCGGCAAGTTCAGCAAATTTCTCAATCAGCGCAATCGGCAGATTGTCCACACAAAAATAACCTATGTCTTCCATCATTTTAAGCGCAGTACTCTTACCTGCTCCAGACATTCCTGTTAAAATTACAAATTTCATCCGCCGCCCTCCCTTTCTCAAAATTCCTTTTGCAACTTACGCTTGCATTCGTTCTTTACGTTCTTCGATAAAGTTTATTATTGTACCCTTTATCAAAATTCCCCTACAAAGCGCACTTCCGTCTCCAGCCTTACACCAAATTGTTCCTCTACTTTATCCTGGACATCACAAATTAGTTGGCGAATTTGCGACGCCGTCGCTTCTCCGCGGTTAATCACAAATCCACAGTGCTTTTCCGACACCTGGGCGTCGCCCACCTGATAGCCTCTTAGCCCTGCATCCTCAATCAGCTTACCGGCAAAATACCCTTGCGGGCGTTTAAATGTGCTGCCAGCGCTTGGGTACTCTAACGGCTGCTTTTCGCTCCGTTGGCTGCGCAGCCGCGCCATTTGTTCCTCGATCGCTGCCGGATTTCCTTTCTCTAATGCAAACACTGCCTCAAGCACAATCGCCTGCATACCGGGAATACTGCTGTGGCGGTAGCCGAAATCAAGTTCCTGCGGTGAAAGCACTCTTTCCCTTCCCTCCGTAGTAAGGACAGTTGCCGATTTTACAATCTGCCTCATCTCACCGCCATAAGCACCTGCATTCATTACGACAGCTCCGCCCACACTGCCGGGAATCCCGGAAGCAAACTCCATCCCAGTAAGCGCAGCATCCGCAGCCTTTCTTGCCGCCAGCGAAAGCAGCGCTCCCGCCTGTGCGCAAACCTCATTCCCCTCCACAGTAACCTGCGCAGATTCTTTTCCCAACTCAATGACCATGCCGGGAATGCCTTTATCCCCCACCAACAAATTGCTGCCATTGCCGATTACCATCCAAGGGATATGATGCGCATGGCACAAAGATATAATGTTTGCCACCTGTGCCCGGCTAGGGCAAACATAATAATCCGCTGGCCCACCCACGCGAAATGTCGTGTGTTTGCCCATACGCTCTTGCCGGAAACACTTGCCGCTCCCGGTTATCTCCTGTAACTGTTTCCAAAATATATCACTCACATTAAGCCTCTTTCAAAAATGCAGTGTATCCTAATTTTGCCTCATAGAGATCCACCTTACTGATAATCTCCCACGGTGCATGCATGTTCAGCACAGCAACGCCACTATCTATTACCGACATATTATAGTTGGCAAGAATGTAGGCAATCGTGCCCCCACCGCCCTGATCTACTTTGCCAAGCTCAGACGTCTGAAAAGACACGTCATTATCATCCATAATCCTACGCAATTCTGCCATATACTCCGGGTTCGCATCATTAGAACCACTCTTTCCTCTAGAACCAGTGTATTTATTAAACACCAGCCCATTGCCAAAATACGCGCCGTTCTTCTTCTCTGTCACAGACGCATACAAGGGATCATACGCTGCGCTCACATCGGAAGAAAGCACCTTAGAATTCATCATCGCACGATTAAACATGACTTGGCTGTAACCGCCCATCGCTTCCATAATCTCTGCCACAACATAGAGGAAAAACCGTGACTGCATACCAGTTGCACCCACACTACCAATTTCCTCTTTGTCCACCAAAAGGCATACGGTCGTCTTATCACAAACGCCGGCTTCCACAATTGCCGCAAAAGAAGGATACGCACACACCCTGTCGTCATGTCCATAACCCATAATCATACTGCGGTCAAAACCATAATCCCGTGCTTTTCCTGCCGGCACCACCTCAATTTCTGCCGAGAGAAAATCCTCTTCTTCTATATCATATTGTTCTTTCAAAATATTCAGTACATTTGTTTTTACAGCATCCTTAGCCTTTTCTTTATCCTCCTCATTTTCAAAGGGGATGCTGCCTACCAAAACATCAAGATTTTCCCCCTCAATTACCTTAGCAGCTTTCTTATCCATCTGTTCAGAAGCAAGGTGAATTAAAAGGTCGCTAATGCCAAATACTGGATCATCCTCTTTCTCTCCAATATTCACAATTACTTTTGTCCCATCCTTTTTCACAACTACGCCGTGTAATGCTAACGGTAGCGTTACCCACTGGTACTTCTTCACACCGCCATAATAATGAGTATCAAAAAGCGCCAGCTCCGTATCTTCATAAAGAGGCACTTGCTTCAAATCCAGTCTCGGAGAATCTATATGAGCCCCTAAAATATTCATACCTGCGTTGAGCGGCTGTCTGCCGATCACAAACAGCGCCAGCGTTTTATCCATGTTCTTGGCATATAACTTATCACCGGTATTCAGCGCACGTCCCTCGGCAACAACTTTGTTCAAATCTTCAAATCCTGCCTTCTCAGCCTGTGCAATCAACTCCGTGACGCATTCCCGTTCTGTCTTACAATCAGAAATAAATTTCTTATACTCCTCCGCAAAGGCAAAAACAGCTTCCCGCTTCCCTTGGGGGTATTTCTTCCATGCATTCTTTCTTTCCATTACTGTGCAATTCCTCCTGGTTTTTAGTCATTATCTTCGCTTTCATCTTCCTCTTCTGAACCTTTTTGGAGATTCGCCTGCACGCGGCGGTATAATTCCTGCGCTGCATTGTAGCCCATTTTTTTCTGCCTGTGGTTTACTGCTGCTGACTCACAGATAACGGCAAGATTACGCCCCGGACGGATGGGCAAGGAGTGGCATACCACCTTGTTACCCAAAAATTCCGTATACTCTTCATCAAGTCCCAGACGGTCATACTCATTTTCTTTCTTCCAATCCTGCAACTTGATTACCAGATCAATGTTCTGTTTCTCCTTCACGCACTCTACGCCAAACAACGTTTTCACATCAATGATGCCAACACCTCTGAGCTCAATAAAATATCTGGTGACGTCCGGCGCAGTGCCCACGAGTGTATGCTCGTTAATTTTGCTGATTTCCACTACATCATCACTGACAAGACGGTGGCCGCGGCGAATAAGTTCAAGCGCCGCCTCACTCTTACCGATTCCGCTCTCACCCATAATCAGAAGCCCCTCACCGTATACGTCTACCAATACGCCATGAATGGAAATACACGGTGCAAGCGCCTCGCCCAGATAGTAAATTAACTCTGCCATAAATTCAGACGTCCCAAAATCTGTAGATAATACCGGCGTACTATACTCTGTTGCAATCCGCAACAAATCCTCATCCGGCTGTAGATTACGACTGAAAATTACGCAGGGAACATTATGTGCAAAAAATGTCTTATAAATATCCAGCCGCTCATTTTTCTCCAACTTCTGCATATAAGTGTGTTCTACCATGCCAACAATCTCAACCCGGCTCTTTTCAAAATAGTCAAAGTAACCTGCCAACTGCAATGCTGGACGATTTACCTCTGCCGTAGTTACCTTGCGCTTCTTGATATCCACCTCAGGATTCAAGACTTTCAAATTCATTTTCTCTACGATCTTACTTACACTTACACCATTCCCATTATACATCTGCATCTTCCTTTCTCTGGCTTAGAGGATTTTTGTATTACGCAGTGCCTCACTCGAAAGCCTACGGCTTTCTCGTTCATGGGCATTCGCCCAATCTTCTTCATCAAAAAGACAATTGCTTTTATGCAAGCATAACGCAACTTGCCTTTTGATGAATCCGGCACTGCTCATTGCTTTCATGGATATCTTATCACACTACTTTGTTACCATCAACAGCCGTGCTATGAAAAAAATCATAAACTGACCGTGCCGACTGCTGGTTCATGGCAGGCAGGGATGCCAGCGTCTCCACATCCGCCTCGCGAATTGCATCTAGTGACTGAAACGCTTTCATCAATGATTTACGCCTGGTTGCACCAATGCCCGGAATATCATCAAGAACCGAATGTACCTGTTCCTTGCTGCGCAGAGAGCGGTGATACTCGATAGCAAAGCGGTGCGCCTCATCCTGAATACGCGTAATCAGTTTAAAGCCTTCACTGTGGCGGTCAATGGGAATCTCCCTGTTATGGTAGTATAACCCACGCGTCCTGTGATTATCATCTTTTACCATCCCGCACACCGGAATGTGAAGCCCAAGTTCATCCAGTACCCGCAAAGCCACGTTGACCTGCCCTTTTCCACCGTCCATCATGATCAAATCCGGGAAACGCGTAAAACTACCATAGTCATTCTCCATTTTTTGCTCTCTTAGCTCCTCCTGTTCCCGCATTCCATGCGAAAAACGCCGGGTTAATACCTCATGCATGGAGCCGTAATCATCTGGCCCCGTTACCGTACGCAGCTTAAATTTACGGTAATCACTGCGCTTTGGCTTCCCTTTCTCATACACCACCATCGAGCCTACAGACTCAAAGCCGCTGATATTGGAAATATCATATGCTTCCACACGTTTCAAATCCTCAAGTCCTATCAGGCTGCCAATTTCCTTTAATGCCCCGATGGTTCTTCCTTCCTCACGCTTTAGTTTTTCTTTGTCTTGAGACAATACCATATGTGCATTCTGAGCCGCAAGCTCGACCAATTTCTCCTTAGTGCCTTTCTTGGGTACACGGATATAAACCTTCTGGCCACGCTTTCTTCCCAACCATTCCGCAATAACCTCTGCCTCTTCTATCTCCTCCTGAAGCATAACCTCCCGAGGAATAAACGGTGTTCCTGCATAAAACTGCTTTAAGAATGTGGCAAGAATTTGCGGCCTGGTCTCTTCACTTCCCACATTCACGTGAAAATGATCTCTGCCAATCAGCTTACCATCCCGAATAAAAAATACCTGCACTACAGCGTCCTCACTGTCCGCCGCCATAGCAATAATATCTTTATCTTCACCGTCCGAACTAGTAATCTTCTGCTTCTGAGCAATCTGCTTAACCGCCTTGATAAGTTCCCTGTATTCGATGGCCTTTTCAAAATTCATATCTTCAGACGCAGCCTGCATTTTCTCTTCTAATTCTTTCAAAATAGGCTGATAATTCCCATTAAGAAATTCCATTACCTTATCTATCTGCTTGCGATATTCCTCGCGGCTGACATTCCCCTGGCAGGGAGCCATACATTGATGGATATGGTAATTGAGACAGGGCCGTTCTTTTCCGATGTCTCTGGGTAGCACCCGGTTACATGTCTTGAGCGAATAGAGCTTACCAATTAGCTCAATCGTGTCCTTAACTGCCCCTCCGCTCGTGTATGGACCGAAATACCGCGATTTGTCTTTTTTCATCTGACGTGAAAAGAGGACTCTGGGAAAATCTTCTCCCAGCGTCACTCTAATATAGGGATATGATTTATCATCCCGCAGCATCGTATTATATTTCGGCCTGTGCTCCTTAATCAGGTTGCATTCCAGAATTAATGCCTCAAGCTCCGAATCCGTAATGATATATTCAAACCTGGCAATCTGTCGAACCATCTGCTCCTTTTTTAATCCTTCATTGTGACTGGGGCGGAAATACTGGCGCACACGGTTCCTGAGACTGATTGCTTTGCCAATATAAATAATCGCATCCTTTGCGTCGTGCATGATATACACTCCCGGCTTCTGTGGGAGTTTCTTTAATTCTTCCTGAATGTCGAACATCATTCCATTCCCTTTAATAATTTGTCGAGATAATCTTCCTGCTCTTCTACTTCCTCCTGCTGCTCCAAAGCTTCCTCTTCTCCCGCTTCTTCTAGCTCTAAAACTTCCTCTTCTTCCGAGTTCGCCTGTAACTTATCGGCTTCCTGTTCGCTCTCCATTTCGCCGCCTGCTTCTGTGGATTGTAACTTCAGTCTACTCAGCGCTTCCAATGCAGATATCACCGGCTCCTTCGGAACTTCCTCTTCCAACGTCTGCTCCACCGTTTGCAGTTCAGACAACTCTGGCTCTGTCGGCGCCTCCTCATCAAATATCTGCTCTTCCGCTTCCGGCAAAGGCTCTTCCTGCTCCATCGAGACTTCCTCTGCTGTCACTTGCTCCGTCACTTCCGCTTCAAACTGTTCCGACTCCTTAACAGCTTGCTCTTCCCATACTTGTTGCTCCACTGCCGATGTCTCCCAGCCTGGCTCTTCCCATACTTGCTGCTCCACTGCCGATGTCTCCCAGCCTGGCTCTTCCCAAACCTGGTCTTCCAGCTCTGGCATAATCTCTATTGCCATCTCAGCTTGTGCGCCCATTTCGTTGTCAAACTCTTCTGGACACACTTCGCTGGGCTCTCTATTGGTATATTCATCTTCCGGCATATCTTGAGTCTTTGCCAGCTTAATTTCACTCATGTCGTCTGCCACAGGCTTTGCCAAAGGAATGATCTGTATCTCGCGCTCTTCCTGTACGGTATTCCCATACATCAACTCTTCCGGCAAAGGCTCTTCCAACGTATTAACCTCCAGATAATCTTCGTCCTCTAATTCTTCTTCCATCAGCGCATCGTATTCTTCTGAAACTTTTTGAAACTTTGCCGCCGATAATGCAGTCGCTATATCCTCGGCTCCATATTCTTCTGCATCTTCAGAATCCGGAATGTCAAATACTACCTCCTCTTTGAGGGCTTGCATCTGCCACTTATCTCCGGCTTTTTGCTCTTGTTCCTTCTCCTCCTCTTCCGTAATTCCCTTTAACTCACGGAAAATCTGCATAAATTCTTTACCGGTAATTGTCTCATGCTCATACAGATATTCGGATATCTCATTCAAAATATCTCTGTTCTCCCGTAGCAGGCGCATAGCTTCATCATAGCTTTCTTTTAATATTTTCATGACCTCCTGGTCAATCTGTGCGGCTGTCTCTTCACCGCAATTGAGACTTGCTCTGCCTTCGAGATATTTATCCTCCACTGTCACCAGTCCCATCAGCCCAAACCGCTCTGACATGCCATACTGTGTGACCATAGCTCTCGCCATCTTTGTTGCCTGTTCAATATCATTCGACGCTCCAGTCGTCACGGAATCAAAGACAATTTCTTCCGCAGCACGACCACCCATATATGTGACTATACGCGCAATGAGCTCATTCTTTGTCATCAGGTACTTTTCTTCCTCCGGCACCTGCATGGTATATCCCAACGCACCCATCGTACGTGGAACAATCGTGATCTTCTGTACCGGCTCTGTATCTTTCTGCAACGCAGTCACCAATGCATGACCAACTTCATGGTATGCCACCATTTTCTTCTCTTTTGGTCCCATGATACGGTCCTTTTTCTCTTTTCCGGCAATAACTACTTCCACGGACTCAAAAAGATCACTCTGATTAACATGCTTTCTTCCATGCTTTACCGCATTAATCGCAGCCTCGTTAATCATGTTGGCAAGATCAGAACCTACCGCGCCGGAAGTGGCAAGCGCAATAGCGTCCAGATCCACAGTATCATCCATAAGCACATTCTTGGCATGTACTTTCAACGTCTCCACACGCCCTTTCAGGTCCGGCTTGTCCACAATAATCCTTCGGTCAAATCGCCCTGGGCGCAGCAACGCCTTATCCAAAACATCTGGTCGGTTCGTAGCTGCCAGAATCAATAACCCCTTGGAGGTATCAAAACCATCCATCTCTGCCAAAAGCTGATTTAACGTCTGTTCCCGCTCATCATTGCCGCCATACCTAGAATCACGGCTCTTACCAATCGCGTCAATCTCATCTATAAAAATAATACAAGGCGCCTGCTTCTGCGCTTCCTTAAACAAATCGCGCACACGGGAAGCACCTACGCCGACAAACATCTCCACAAAATCAGAGCCCGCCAATGAGAAGAACGGCACATTTGCCTCTCCTGCAACCGCCTTAGCAAGCAATGTCTTACCAGTTCCCGGAGGTCCCACCAACAGCGCACCCTTCGGAAGCTTCGCCCCTATATCGGTATATTTCTTCGGGTTGTGCAGGAAATCCACAACCTCCTGTAAAGATTCCTTCGCTTCATCCTGCCCCGCAACATCTTTAAAGGTGACACCTGTGGACTTCTCCACATAGACCTTGGCCGTCGTCTTGCCGACTCCCATGACGCCTCCGCCACCCATTTTACGGAAAATAAGGAAATACAGCAACACCCATACCAAGACGAGCGGCAATATATAGCTTACCATATTCCAGAGAATCGCTGAAGACACATCCTCTACGGTTCCGCCAAATTTCACGTGATGTTTTTTCAAAAGCGGCAGCAGCGTCTCATCTTTAAGCTCCGCCGTATAATAAGTGATACGGTATAATTTGTTCTCACTTTTCGGCAAAATCTTAATCCTGTTAGATGTAAACTTTACCTCCTCTACCTTATCATTCTCTATCATATTGATAAATTCAGAATAGGTAATCTCTTTATTCGTTGCATTTCTGGCACAACTGTTTAAAAGGCTTGTCAGAAACAGAACCAGCAGTGCGGCAAGGATAAATACCAGAATCGTCATGCCGTTCCTGTTATTTCCGCCCCCATTTTTCCTGTTATTGTTGTCATTATTATTTCCTTTGTTCTCCATTGATTTCCTCCTGAATATCGCAGCATTCAGTGTGCGCGATACTCTTTTTATTATATGTGCATTTCCTTTGAAAATCAATATTTCTTTCCTAAACTTTTTATGAATTTTTTTTCAAAAGTCCTAGATTTCTTCTGGCTTAGGTTGTATAATATATTAATTACGAATATATTAATATACTTTGGCTAATTAAGGAGGACTACCTATGCCCGTAAAATACGTCTTTGTAACTGGCGGTGTCGTTTCCGGTCTTGGAAAAGGCATTACTGCCGCTTCCCTTGGACGCTTGCTGAAAGCGCGCGGATATAAGGTCACCATGCAGAAATTTGACCCCTACATCAACATTGATCCCGGAACAATGAACCCTATCCAGCACGGAGAAGTTTTTGTCACGGACGATGGAGCAGAGACCGATTTGGATTTGGGACATTATGAGCGTTTTATTGATGAGAATTTAGGTAAAAATTCCAATGTCACAACCGGAAAAGTCTACTGGTCCGTTCTGCAAAAGGAACGGCGTGGCGATTATGGGGGCGGCACAGTACAGGTAATCCCCCATATCACCAATGAAATCAAAAGCCGTTTTTACCGAAATTTCACCACGGAGGACACACATATTGCCATTATCGAAGTCGGTGGAACCGTCGGAGACATGGAAAGCCAGCCGTTTTTAGAATCCATCCGCCAGTTCCAGCATGAAGTCGGGCATGAGAACGCCATTTTAATTCATGTAACGTTAATCCCTTATATCAAGGCTTCCGGCGAAATGAAGACCAAACCTACCCAGGCAAGCGTTAAGGAACTGCAAGGCATGGGAATACAGCCTGATATTATCGTTTGCCGTTCCGAGTATCCTTTAGACCAGGGAATTAAAGACAAAATTGCCTTATTCTGTAACGTCCCCTGTAGCCGTGTCCTGCAAAACCTTGATGTAGAATATCTCTATGAAGCGCCGCTTGCCATGGAAAAAGAGAATCTTGCACAGGTAGCATGTGAATGCCTCCATCTGGACTGTCCAGAGCCGGATCTCTCTGACTGGATTGACATGGTAGACGCGCTCCGTTATCCTGACAAAGAGGTCAGCATTGCCTTAGTTGGCAAATATACGGCGCTGCACGATGCTTACATTTCAGTTGTGGAAGCATTAAAACACGGCGGCATTGCAGAACGTGCAACTGTGAATATTAAATGGGTAGATTCTGAATTATTAAATAACGAAAATGTAGATGAAATTCTTGGCACTGTCCAGGGAATTCTGGTTCCTGGCGGTTTTGGAGACCGCGGCGTGGAGGGTATGATTACTGCTGCCAGGTATGCACGCGAACAGAAAATTCCATATCTTGGACTTTGCTTAGGTATGCAGGTGGCAATCATTGAATGTGCCAGAAATCTTTGCGGTTTCCACGACGCACACAGCATTGAGCTTGACCCTAATACCACGCATCCGGTTATTGCTTTGATGCCAGATCAGAGCGGTGTAGAAGATATCGGCGGAACCTTGCGCCTTGGCTCCTATCCCTGCGTCTTGGATAAGTCCTCGAAGGCATACCAAGTTTACGGAGAGAGTACGATTCACGAAAGACACCGCCACCGTTATGAAGTCAACAACGATTACCGCTCCGTCCTTACCGAGCACGGCATGAAGCTCTGCGGCCTGTCGCCAGATAACCGGATTGTAGAGATGATAGAATTAATTGGCCACCCCTGGTTTGTCGCTACGCAGGCACACCCAGAGCTGAAGTCCCGGCCCAACCGTCCGCATCCGCTATTTAAAGGATTTGTAGAAGCGGCTCTCAAAAACAATAGATAACGTTAAGATATAGATTCAGAACAAAGTGTGACAAGGTCTTTCCTGTAAGAGAACAAAGCCTCCAGGACACCGGAAGAATGTACCTGGAGGCTTTTTCGTACGGTTATATATTATTTTTTAAAAATCGCACCTGCCAATTTACTTTACAACAATTCTTTGATTCCTTCTACCCCTGCAAATACACCAACATGTGGATATTCCCGCAGCTCTTCCTTTGTAGTTGTGCCGGTAGAGACGCCAGCAAAGTCCACGCCTGCCGCCTGAGCTGTCTTGGCGTCTACAAGACTATCCCCAATATAAAGCAATTGTTCTTGGGGCAGTTTCCAAAGTTCTGATATGCGCAAAAGCCCTTGTGGATCAGGCTTAGGATGCGTAACGTTATCTGCACCGATAATCGTATCCATCAAACTTGACGATTGATATTTTTGTAGTATTTCCTCAATACGATAACGGTATTTGGTAGTTACAATTCCCAGTTTATAACCCTGACCTTTCCATTCCTTCAAAAGTTCTAACGCCCCAGGATAAAAGCTGGTGTTCTCCGTCATCACTTGGTCTGCTTTTTCAATGAATAACCGCGAAAATTCTTTCTCTTCTCCGGGCATTTCTACTTTTCCCTGCTGCCTTACCAATATACTGTAAATTTCTTCCAAATGCAGGCCGATTGTCCTACATATTTCCTCACGTCCTGCTGCCGCATAACCAAGCTTGTTTAAGGCATAGTTCACACACAACACAATCCCATTGGTAGAATCTCCCAACGTATAATCAAAATCAAATACCAATCCTTTGTACTGCATATATTATCCTCCAATAATTTCATTTGTCGTTTATCTGCCTTGAAATCCATATTTCTCCAACATCTCTTTCAACTTCTTTTTGGCACGCACAGACATATGACGAACATTGTCCGGCGTTTTTCCAAGCGCCTCGGCAATTTCCATGATATCCATTTCATGATAGTACTGCAAAAGTAAAATATCACGGTAAGAAGGATTCATACGTTTCAGTACTTCTATGATGAATTCTTTTTTCTCCATCTCCATAAACTTTGCATCCGGCTCTTCATCAAACACGTCTTCTAACGCCTCTTCCCCTACTTCCTTTTCCGCCTGCCGCTTCTTGCTTTTATATAGATTATAGGCTTTGTTTTTCACGATCGTCAGTATGTAATTTCGATTCCTCCTGGGAAAATTCTCTTCCAGTCTGTCCATATTTGCAAGCAAGGTCATAAATGCTTCATGCACAACATCCTCCGCGTCCTGTCGATTTTGTAAAATCCCAAACGCCGCGTAATACATTTCATCTCGGTAAGTCTCATATATTTCCCTAAAAAAATCATTTTCTGGCTCACTGTTTGTCCATGCCTGATATTGAAAAATATCAGATGCCTGTGTAATATCCATATTCCTCCAACATTCTTTGCAGTTTCATCTTTGCTCTCCGGGATATATGTCTGATATTATCCGGTGTTTTTTCAACAATATCCGCTATTTCCGTAACTTTCATTCCATGGTAATAACGCATAAGCAATATATCGCGGTAAGATTCATTCATCTGTCCGAGCAGTTCCATAACAAGACGAACTTGTTCCTTTTCAATTACCTTAATTTCCAAGTCTTCATCCACAAAGTCCGCTTCCATCCACTCATCCTCTGATATTTCCATTTCCTGTTTCCTCTTTTTTCTATTGTAGAGGTTAAAAGCTTTATTCTTTACAATTGTCACAATAAAATTCCAGTTCTTCTGCGGAGAATTGGTCCTCATTTTATCCAAATGAGAAAGCATCGGCAGAAATGAATCCTGTACAACATCTTCGGCGTCATGTTTATTTTGCAAAATCGTATAGGCAGTGTAAAACATCTCATCTCTATATCTGTCATAAATAGTTTGAAAAAATTCCTTCTCTTCTTCGGCATCCAACAATGATAAATATTGAAACACCTTAGGTCCCTCCAAAAAAGCAGGGCATAAAAAACCTCACAAATTTCTCCGGATTTTTTATCCCCTCTATTCATCTTCCGTAAAATATGCAATTTCCTTCCAGTTCTCTATCCTTGCCAATACTATACCAAGGCGCCTAAACGATTTCAAGAGAACTACCCAAAAACGGCGAAACGCCGCCTCCGTAAAATCATCGCGTATTTGGCAACCACGCCAGTACCTCAGGAAATAATTCCACACTCCGCCTAAGAATCCCCTGCATATATGCGATCATAATACCATAATTGGTAATGGGCACGCCCTGATCTTTTGCACATTTCAAACGATAACGCATCTCCCGTTCGTTAAGCATACAGCCCCCACAATGAATGATCAGCTTATACTCTGACAAATCATCCGGAAATTCCGTACCGGAAGAAAATTCTATTTGAAGCTGTTTGCCAGTATACGCGGCAAGCCAGCGCGGTATCTTCACGGAACCAATATCATCACACTGCCTATGATGCGTACAGCCTTCGGAAATCAACACTTTATCCCCATCCTCTAATTGTTCCACTGCTGCCGCCCCCTGAACCGCACTCTGCAAATTCCCCTTATAGCGGGCAAACAAAATCGAAAACGAGGTCAACGGTATTTCCGCAGGCGTCTCTGCACTGACTCTAGCAAATGCCTGACTGTCCGTAATCACCATTGCCGGACGCTGTTCAAGCTGCCTCAATGTCTCTGCCAGTTCCTCATCTCTCACCACAATAGACACCGCGCCCGACTCTAGAATATCTCGGATTGTCTGTTGCTGCGGCAAAATTAACCTTCCTTTCGGCGCAGCCGAATCAATCGGCACTACTAATACCACGAAATCCAGCGGATGCAGCAAATCACCTACAATCCTGCGGGTTGTCTGCTCCGCTACAGAAAGATGGGCAATCTTCTCTTTCAATTTTGCAATCTGATAGCCGGTCTTTGCGCTAATCCATATCGTATGTTCTTCTAATCCCTGTACTGTCTGAATATTTTCTCCTTCCATTTCTGCTAAATCAGCTTTATTAATTGCCACCACATATGGAATCTCTTTCTCTTGAAAAATATGAAGCAATTCCCAATCTACCTCTGTCATCCCTATGGTGCCATCTATCACAAGAACAGCAACATCCGTCCTGTTCAATATCTGTTTCGTCTTCTTTACACGCAGCTCTCCCAGCGCTCCATCATCGTCTATCCCCGGCGTATCAATGACAACTACTGGTCCCAGAGGCAATAGTTCCATTGCCTTTTGCACTGGGTCCGTTGTCGTTCCTTTCACCTCGGACACTACTGCAAGCTCTTGTCCCGTCACTGCATTGACAACGCTTGATTTCCCTGCATTCCTCTTTCCAAAAAAACCGATATGTATACGGTCCGCAGAAGGCGTACTATTTAAACTCATCTCGTTTCCTCCCTGCTTCCTGCCATCTTTCCTGTTACTTTGCTCTGGAATATGCCGCCTTGCTGCTGATACCTGGCAGATTTCCAAGCTTTCCGGAAAGTGCACTGATCACATTCTGCGGCGCATCCACTGCAATACTGATGATATTGATGTCCTTCTTGGGATAGGGAATCCCCATCCGCCCTATAATATAAGCTCCATACTCATGGAGAATTTGATTCAATTCCTCCACAGAGGATTCCTCCTCCACGATAATCCCGATAATCGCTACTCTTGCATCCATTGATTTCGTTCCTCATTCACTTAATGAATCGTTTTCCAATAAACATACTTTCTTCTTAACTCATCAACATCTAGCCCTTTTTTCTCACAAAATGTAAAATACTCTTCCAGCGATGTATAATCCTTCGTCATAGCCCTGTATTTAGGATAGCCAGACCAATACTGTTCAAATACTTTCATTCCCAACATTGAAAACGGACCTTCTCCCGCTATAAGGTAATCCATATTTGATGTTTTATATGAGCCTATATTTTCAGTATTACCACTTCCTGGCTTTTCTCCTGCTATTTTATATTTTTCCTGTACAAAAACTTCTACATTTTTATAAGGTCTAGGCAGTTCAGCAATTTGCTCAACTTTATATATCTGACCTTCATTAGCATCCAAATTTCTCTCATAGATAAACCCAATCACATAATGCTTCGCATATTGTTTATGGAAACATAATATTCTTCGTTCCATTTCGCATAAATCCCTTCTCGTTCCAAATACTCTCGTACAATATATGAATTTATTTCTCCTTTTTTAATCGCATTATATAGATTAATAACATAAGGGTTTATATCTGCAAATACAGCACACCTTGGCGCCAAATTCAGACCCACAACCCCTGAACCCATAAATGGCTCAAACCATACTCCCCCCTCCTCTAGACATACAGATTCAGAAATCAATTTAACTAGTTTTGTTTTTATTCCCTGAATTTTAATAGGTGGTACATATACTTTTTCAAGCATTAATACTCCTTTCAACGCAGGTCTGAATATTTAATCTTTACATAAAACTCGTTTTATTATAACATGTATCTTCAAAAAACTCTACTGCCTCTTTGGGAATAATCCGCCATGAATGTATCCCTTTACTCCTCAAACTCCACGGTCACAAAAAATCCTTTCGGCGTCTCCTTAATCTCCACCACTTTACCCTCTCTGCAATGCAACCTGTCCGCAAACGCGTAATTAGAAGACATGGCGTATGCTTTACCCAAAGTATAATAATAAGAGGAGGGCAATTTCCCCTCCGTGACAGGAAGGACATCCCCCTCTTTCAGTAAACCGGTACGCTCCATCTTAAATTCCATCTGACGCATAATAACCTCCATCAAGAACGCTTCCAGGTGGAAGGCGTGAACAATAACAGGAGCGGAAACAATTCTAAGCGTCCTGCAAGCATGTCAAACATCAGTACAAACTTCACCGGCTGGCAATACACGTCAAAATTAGCTGCCGGCCCCACCTCATTCAGCCCTGGTCCGATATTATTCAACGTCGCCGCCACCGCCGTAAAATTCGTCGTAAAATCCAAATTGTCTAACGAAATCAACAATACTGACGCCGCAAAAACGATCATATATGTAATAAAAAACACAGAGATAGACCGCAAAATCTCCTTATTTACCACACGACTTTCTATTGTCACTTGACGCACTCTCTTAGGATGAATCAAATGAGAAAGTTCATTCTTAACCATTTTCAACATAATCATCACACGGGAAACCTTAATACCGCCCCCCGTGCTGCCGGCGCAGGCGCCCACAAACATCAGCGCCACTAAAATTGCTTTGGAAAATTCCGGCCACATGTTAAAATCCACCGTAGAAAATCCGGTCGTGGTTATGATTGACGCCACCTGGAATGCTGCATGGTGAAAAGCTTCAAATAGCGACTGAAAACTTCCTCTGATATTAATGGTAATCAACACTATCGCCGCCAAAATTATCCCCAGATAATACCGCATCTCTTCATGTTTAAATGCTTGCATCGGCTTTCGCGCGCGAATCAGATAATATACATTAAAATTAACGCCAAAAAGGATCATAAACACCGTAATCACAATCTGGGAGGCAATAGAATAGCTGCCGATACTACTGTTGAGCACGCCAAATCCTCCCGTACCCGCCGTTCCAAAAGCAAGCGTCATCGACTCAAACGGAGACATGCCGGTAACCAGCAGAAGAATGATCTGAATTATCGTCAGGAAGATATACATCTCATAGAGGATGCGCGCTGTATGGCGTACCCGCGGCACTAATTTCCCAACGGTCGGCCCCGGGCTCTCCGCACGCATCAAATGCATATTATAACCACCCGCTAACGGCAATATGGCAAGAATCAGCACCAAAACACCCATCCCGCCAATCCAATGGGTAAAACTACGCCAAAATAAGTTACACTTCGACAAGGCTTCCACATCCGACAAGATACTGGCTCCCGTAGTCGTCAACCCAGAAATTGTCTCAAATAATGCGTCTGTATAGCTTGGAAATTCCCCTGATAAAAACAACGGCAGCGCACCGGTTACACTTAAAAGTATCCAGCTCAACGACACCGCCACAAATCCCTCCCGGGCATAAAATACCGTGCTCTTCGGCTTTCTCAGTTTCCCAAGAAATCCCAGCAACAAACACCCGGCAGCAACTATAACATATGCAAAACCTTCTTTCTCCCCATAAATAAGCGCAGCAACACTAGGCAGCGCCAAAAACAACGCCTGAAACTCCAGGACACGACAGAGAATATATCTGATAATTGAGTAATTCATAATGTCTTTCTTTTCCTCCGCTACCGCAAAATATCCTTCAAATCATGGAAGCCACGGGCAATTGTAACTACCACCACTGTATCTCCAAGCATGATGCAATCTTGACCGCGCGGCGTAATAATAATACCTTTGCGATTGATACAAGCAATCAGCAAATTGTCCTTCAACCGCAGTTCCATAAGCGGCACTCCCACCAATTCCGATTGCTCATTTACGCGAAACTCCAAAGCCTCTACTTTATTCTCAATCAAACGGTACAATGTCTCAATGTTGCTGCCAATAGAATTCTGCATAGCGCGTACATATTGCAAGATATACTCCGCCGTAATATTTTTCGGATAAAGCACGCTTCCCAAATCCAAACCGTCGATGATCTCATCGTAAGCAATTCTGTGTACCTTGGTAATCGTCTTGGCTTTGGAAACATTTTTGGCAAAGAGGCTAAGCATGATATTCTCCTCATCCAAGCTGGTCCATGAGACGAAAGAATGAACACGCGGCAGACCCTCTTCATAGAGTAACTCCCGATCCGTTCCATCACCACGGATAATCAATGCCTGCGGCAAGAGCTCGCTGAGCTCATTGCAGCGTTCCTTGTCCTGTTCTATAATTTTAATCTCAATTCCCATAGGCAAGAGCTGTTTTGCCAAATAATATGTGGTCTCGCCGCCGCCTATAATCATACAGCTCTTAATCCGGTTGGTCGTCATACCAATTTTACGGAAAAATTCATTGGCATTCCTTGACGAAGCCACCACGGTAATCACGTCCTTTTCCCTCAGCTCAAAATTACCGTCCGGGATAAAAACATCCTCCCCGCGCTCGACGGTACAGATTAATACATCACATCCCAGGCCACCAGAAATATACGTAAGCGGTCTTCCATGCAACACAGAACCTTCGTTCAACTTGCATTTTAAAAGCTCAATCCTTCCCTTGGCAAATACATCCACCTTAATGGCAGAAGGAAACTTCAAAAGCCTGGAAATCTCGCATGCCGCCGCGTATTCCGGGTTAATAATCATCGACAGACCTAATTCTTCCTTGATAAAAGTAATCTCCTTATTATATACAGGATTGCGCACTCTGGCAATCGTATTACAATCGCCCGCTTTTTTGGCAATCAGGCAGCAGAGCAGATTCAGCTCATCCGATGCCGTCACTGCAATCATCAAATCCGCGTCTGCGATTCCTGCCTCATTCTGAATAGCAAGACTGGCTCCGTTTCCGACAATGCCCATCACATCATACTGATTTGCCACTGCCTCTGTCCGATATCCATCCACATCTATCACTGTAATATTATGACCTTCTTTACTCAACTGCTCGGTCAGGGTTGCGCCTACGTTTCCACAACCTACTATGATAATCTGCATGGTCTCCTCCCATCCGTGCCCTTTGGCCGCAAAATCTTTTGTCTTTTATTATTCTATAAAAATGTTTTTACTCCAGCAATCTATCATTTATCAAATTTCCTGATTAATCCCAAACCAATCGGGTATGGCCCGGTGTGCACACCAATGGTCGCACCAATCTGAAAAATATCAATAGATTCATAATTAGAATACGTCTTCAACGAAGCAAGAAGCTCATCACGGAATGCAACTGCTTCCTCATAATCATAACCGTAACCCACCACAATCTGGTAATCGTCAGGGGATTCCCCCATCTTCGTGAAATGCTCCTTCGTCTGTTCAATCAGACGCTTTAACGCCTTTTTCCGGCTTCTGCTGATGCCAATTGGGAAAATTTCTCCCTCACGCAGCATAATCAGAGGTTTGATTCCCAGCGTAGATGCCGCGCTTCCCATAACTTTGCCGATTCTTCCACCATGAATCAGATACTCATAATTGCCCACGGTGAAAATAATTCGTCCGCTGGACCTAATGCGCTCAATGCCGGCAACCGTCTCCGCAAAAGAAAGCCCCGCCTGCTGCATACGTACCGCTTCCAAAGTCAGAATCCCCTGAAGCACCGTATTGACAGTCGTATCAATGACTTCAATCTTTATATCAGGGTACTCTTCTTTCATGGACTCCGCCGCAGTTCTCGCCGAATTATAGGAACCGCTGAATTTGACCGTAATGCACAGGCAGATAATGTCCTTACCCTCTTTCGCATAGGGCGTAAATGCCTCTACATAATCCTGCACGGAGGGCAGAGATGATTTCGGAAACTTATTGGGATTATCTACCATCTCCTGGTAAAATTCCCGCACGCCAATTTCCTCAATTTCTTTCTTATAATCCTTGCCGTTAAAGGTCACATAAAAAGGCACAACCTTTAGTCCCATCTTCTGTGGAATCTCCTGCCCAAGATCACAGGAACCATCTGTAATAATCTGATATGCCATATCTCTTCCTTTCTTCCATGCTATAATATAATTAATATGCTCAGTGCACCTGCATTGCTTTTAACATCTATCAGGTATGGGATGCCTTAAATTTCCAAATCAATTGTATTGCTAAAATTCTCCTGCCTGGCCACCGGTGACTGCCAACAAATCCTTCACCGCCAAACACAAGGTAGTTCCTATCCTTCCGCCGCTGATATAGATCTTCTCATAATCTAACGCAGATTTATGAAGAAAAACCGGGTATTGCTTCTTCATTCCCAATGGGCTGCACCCACCTCTGACATAACCCGTCACGGTCGTTATATCCTTAACATGAATCATTTCTATGGACTTCTCACCAACAAGGCGCGCAGCCTCTTTGAGCCTTATTTCCTGCGCCACGGGAAGTACAAATACATAATACTGCCTGCTCTTTCCCTGAAGTACCAAAGTCTTAAAAGACTGTTCTATGGGTACGCCGTTCTTCTGTGCCGTGTGCAGCCCATCTATAAATTCATCACAATCATACTGCAACAAATCATAGGGTATTTTCTTCTTATCCAAAATACGCATGGCATTCGTCTTGATTTCCTTCTCTTTCGCCATCTTCCCTCCTCTTGTGCGGGGTGCGAGTCAGCTTTGCTGATATAAACAAAAGAAACGGACGAAATGCTGACTCCTCAGCGTTTCCTCCGTCTCTGTTACTCCTACTAGTCGTCAGATTCTAAACAGCATCATAGCACGAAATATTAGTTGTGTCAACGCTGTCACTGATTCGACAATTCCACCAATTTCTCCAACACCGTAAATGCTTTGCCAGAATCAATAGCTTCAGCGGCAAGGCTGATTCCATCCTCCATGCTGCCGGCAACCTTTCCGGCATAGAGCGCGGCGCCAGCATTCAAGAGCACAATATCCCGTTTCGCGCCCCGCACTTCGCCTTTGAGGATTCCCTCCGTAATTCTCGCATTATCTTTTCCATCGCCGCCCTGCAAGTCTGCAAGCGTCGCACGCTGAAATCCGAACTGCTCCGGGGTCACCTCGTAAGTGCTGACCTTTCCGTCATTAATCTCCGAAACGATCGTTTTTCCCGTCAATGTAAATTCGTCCATGCAATCCTCACCGCTCACTACAAATCCGCTCTCCACACCCAAATTACACATCGCCCGTGCAAGTAAGTCTGTAAGCGCTGGGTCATAGACGCCTACCACCATACTTTTGGCGTCCGAGGGATTAGCAAGCGGTCCCAAAATATTAAATACAGAACGCACGCCCATCTCCTTACGCGCCTGCCCCACATATTTCATGGATTTATTAAAGCTGGGGGCAAACATAAAACCGAGCCCGGCTTTTTCCACGCACTTTGCCACGACTTCCGGCTCTGCCGTAATATTGACGCCCAGCGCTTCCAACACGTCGCCGGCGCCGCTCTTACTGGAAATGGATCGGTTACCATGTTTAGCGATGGGAAGCCCTGCGCCCGCCGCCACAAACGCGGATGTCGTAGATATATTAAACGTAAACGTACGGTCTCCGCCAGTGCCCACCAGATCAAGATAATTCCTGGTATCTGGTGCAATATGCTCCGCCTTTTCTTTTAACACCGAGGCAAATCCCGTCAATTCCTCTAAGGTTTCCCCCTTCATGCGCATCGCCGCAAGAAACGCTCCCAACTGCGCCTGTGTAGCCTCGCCGCTCAACATTAAATTCATAACCTGGCTGGCTTCCTGCTGTGACAAGTTGTGTCCGTCTACTACCTTTTGAATTGCTTCCTGCATCATACTTACCCTTCCTTTCTTTTTTAAATTGTAACCGTTCAGCCCACGCCATTCGCAAAGGCGCCTACGGCACTTTCCCGCTGCTTCGCAGCTAACTTTGCTCATAAAATGGCGTTCTCTCAGCCGAAATAAATCGTGCAAAATTCGTGCATACCCACAGGGCATTTAGCACGATTTTTCCCGATTTATCCGGCTGGCTGAACTGTTACAATAAATTTAATTCTCGTTTAAATGTGCTACAATACTCTGCCGCCGCCTGCGGCCGATAATCATTGGCCTCGAGAACACGGATGAAATGAGAACCCACGATTGCGCCGTCAATCACATCCTTCACAGACGCCACATCTTTTGCCTGTTCTATGCCAAATCCCATCATTACCGGAATCTGCGACACTTGCTTTACCTCCGACAAATAATGTAAAATCTCCCTGTGGAAATTGCCGCTCTGCCCGGTAACGCCCATACCGGAGACACAATACACAAACCCCCGTGCTCCCTCAAGAATTTTAGGAATACGCCCCGCCGACACCGGAGATACCAGCTCTAGCAAAATGGGCGCCCCCTCCTGTTTCAGAGCCTTTTTCAAATCATCCTGCTCTTCCAGTGGTAAATCGGGGATAATCAGCCCATCCACGCCGCCAATGATACACTCCTCCACAAATCTTTCCAGGCCAAAGTGCAGCGCCGTATTATAATACATCATGAATACAATGGGAATTTCTACACCCTCGGCGCGAATTTCTCGCATCATAGTAAACACTTTCGGTAAATTTGTACCCAACTGTATCGACTTGTAAGAAGCATTTTGAATCACAGACCCATCTGCCACCGGATCGGAAAAAGGAATCCCCAGCTCCAACACATCCACCCCCGCCTGTTCTTGTGCGAAAATCAGTTCGCGGCACCCTTCCATATCCGGCAGTCCAGCCGTCATATAAGTGATAAACGCTTTCTCCCCACGCCCCTTTAATTCCTGCATTTTTTGTTCAATTCTATTTTCCATGAAGTTTCCTCCTATTTTCTTAGCATCTAACGCTCTTGTTGCGACCTATATTTCACTCGCTTCACATCACTGTTGCAGCCTGTATTCCACTTGCCTCACATTGCTGTTGCGATCTGTATTCCGCCACTGTGTGCACATCCTTGTCACCTCTGCCCGACAGACAGACAATCATAATTTCATCCTCTTTCATTTTTATCGCCTGCTTTTTCGCATAGGCAATCGCGTGAGCGCTCTCAATCGCCGGGATAATTCCCTCCAGCCTGCACAACTCCTGCAATGCGTCCATGGCCTCCACGTCCGTGACAGACACATACTCCGCCCGGCCGCTATCCCGCAGATAAGCGTGCTCCGGGCCCACGCCCGGGTAATCCAGTCCTGCCGAGATGGAGTAGGCAACTTGAATATTACCGTCGTCATCCTGTAAGAGATAAGAGCGCATCCCATGCAGTGTTCCCGGTTTCCCCAGCGCCATAGCGCTGGCATGTTTCCCGCTCGCAATACCATGTCCCGCTGCTTCCACGCCAATCAATTTTACGGAGGCGTCATGAATGAAATCTGCAAACATGCCGATGGAATTGGAGCCTCCGCCCACACACGCCATCGCCACGTCCGGCAATCTTCCCTCCATTTGCAATATCTGTTTTTTACTTTCCCGGCTGATGACGCTCTGGAACTCTTTGACAATTTTAGGATACGGGTATGGACCGACCGCGGAGCCAATTACATAAAAGGTGTCCTCCGCCGTTTTCGCCCAGGTGCGAATCGCCTCGTTGGTGGCGTCCTTTAACGTACGGCTGCCTGACTTCACGCATATAACCTGCGCGCCCAGCATTTCCATACGAAAAACGTTCAATTCCTGCCGCTTCATGTCCTCCTCGCCCATGAAAACTGTGCACTCCATACCAAAAAGCGCCGCGCCTGTAGCTGTCGCCACGCCGTGCTGCCCGGCTCCTGTTTCAGCAATCACCTTTCGCTTCCCCATCCTTCTTGCCAAGAGAATCTGCCCAATCACATTGTTAATCTTGTGCGCCCCCGTATGGTTTAAATCCTCTCGTTTAAGATATATTTTCGTACCGTACGCCCGGCTTAAATTTTCCGCAAAGTAGAGCGGCGTTTCCCTCCCCACATACTGCTTCATATAATAGTCATATTGTTTTAAAAATGCTTCCTCATGAATGGCTTCCTCAAATGCTTTATCCAACTCGTCTAACACATTCATCAGAGATTCCGACACAAACTGTCCGCCAAATGCTCCATAATATCTCTCACTTTTTTTCATGATCCTCTCACCTTTCTTACAAAATCTAATAGTAATGATTTTTCCTTCCCCTTCGCGCCCTCCACGCCGGTACTGACGTCTACGACATCCGGCTCTAGCGTCCTCACCGCTTCCTCAATATTTTGCGGGCTAAGCCCGCCGGCAAGCACAAACGTTTTCCCGGCAAAAACTGTAGCTTTCATGCGCTCTACAGCCATACGGCTGCCTGCCCAGTCAAAGGTTTTGCCGCTCCCCGCCTGTTTTGCGTCAAGCACATAACCTGTTATTTTGCGGTCTTGTTCCAGCCCGTTCATATCTTGCGGCTCTTGCAGATTGCAGGCGCGCCAGATTGGTATATTACACTGTTTCAGTACTTCCTCCTGTAATTCTCCGTGCACTTGCAAAATATCAAATCCGGCCTGCTCTGCTCTCCTTACCAACTGCAAATCGGGACTAACCGTCACGGCAACTCGCTGGATGTTCCTATCCAAAAATTTATGAATTTCTTCTGCCTGCATAAAACTGACATTACGCTTACTTTTCTGCCAAAATACGAATCCTGCATACTCCGCATGAACCTCATTCAAATAAAATGCTTCCCAGGCTTGCGTAATCCCACAAATTTTTATCTGCGGTGAACCTCTTCTGTTCGCCATTACCGTTACCCTCCTTTTTCATGCGCCAAGCTCAATTTCTACAATGACTTCCAACGCTCTGCCAACGCCATTGGATTTTCCGCTTCCATAAACGCCCGGCCAATCAAACATGCGTCTACGGAACAATCCTTGAGAAATTTCACATCTTCATCATTCACTATGCCGCTTTCCGCTACCAGAATCTTTCCCTGGGGAACCATGGCTGACAAACGTTTTGTCGTCTCCAGACAAATGGTAAAATCACGCAAATCACGGTTATTCACACCGATAATCTCTGCATCCAGTTTCAGTGCGCGCTCCATCTCATGCTCATCGTGCGTCTCCACCAGCGCGTCCATGCCAAGTTCCCCGGCTAATTGATAGAAATCCCGCATCTGCGCATCATCGAGAATCGCCGCAATCAACAAAACAGCGTCTGCGCCAATTACCCTCGCCTCATAAAACTGATACGCGTCTATCATAAAATCCTTGCGGATAATGGGCAGCGGAGAGATTGCGCGAATTTTTTGCAGATATCTTGTATTCCCATGAAAATGATCTTCTTCCGTCAGGCAGGAAATGGCGTCCACGCAAGCATTGTATTCTGCAATCCGCTCCTCAAGATGAAGTTTGCTCTCAATCTTCCCCAAGCTGGGAGACGCCTTCTTGAACTCCCCGATGATAGAAATGCCCGGCTTTGCCAAGGCTTCATAGAACGACGGATGCTGCGGCCTTTCATGGATTGCCTCTTGTGCAAGCGCGCGCATTTTACGCTCGCTGATGATAGACTTGTGCAATGGCAGCCGCAATTTTTTATCTGCTACAATTTTATCTAATATCATGTAACGCCCCTTTCAGATTACACCGTTTACAAAGTTATCTATCATACGTTTTCCATGCTCCGTGTAAATGGACTCGGGATGGAACTGCAAACCTACTACCGGATATTTCTTATGGCGCATGGCCATAATTTCTCCATCCTCTGTGCGCGCCAACACCTCAAGACAGGTTGGCAGGCTTTCTTCCTCTACGGCAAGCGAATGGTAACGCGCAATCTTAACCGGCGTATCAATCCCCTGAAAAATACTTTCTCCCTTGTGCACAATCTCTGACTGCTTGCCATGACACAATTCCTTAGCATAGCTTACCGTGGCCCCCAAAGCCTCCCCGATACACTGATGCCCCAAACAGATTCCCAGAATCGGCGTCTCCGTCAAAAATGTCTTTACCACATCTACACAGATACCGGCATCTCCGGGACGCCCAGGCCCCGGCGAGAGCACAATCCTCTCCGGTTTTAATTCCTGAACCTCTTCCACCGTCATCTTGTCATTGCGCACCACTTCGATATCTGGTCTGAAAGTTCCCATATACTGATATAAGTTGTAGGTAAAGGAATCATAATTATCAATTAAAAGTACCATTGCTTTCCTCCTCATTTTGCGAATTTATATTTTGCGGCGGCGCGTGTTACAGATTTTGATCCTGCACCAAAGTCTTTGCCAACGCCATTACTTTATTGCAGCATTCCTGGTATTCCATTTCCGGCTGGGAATCTGCCACAATACCCGCGCCTGCCTGTAGATACACTTGATTGCCTCTTTTTACCATCGTGCGGATGGTGATGCACAAATCCATATCTCCGCCGAAATCCACATAGCCGGTCGCGCCTCCATACAAACCTCTGCGGCTCTCTTCCAATTCATCTATAATCTCCATCGCACGGATTTTGGGCGCGCCGCTTAAAGTTCCCGCCGGCAGGAATGATGACGCTAAATCCAACGGATGCAAACGTTCCTTGCCCTGTCCCTCGACCATGGACACAATATGCATGACATGGGAGTAATTCTGGACCTCCATGAACTGCGTTACTTTTACAGTGCCGAACTCTGCAATTTTTCCCATATCATTTCTCGCCAAATCCACCAACATTACATGCTCGGCGCGCTCCTTCTCATCACTGAGCAAATCAAGCTTTAATATCTCATCCTCCGCCGCAGTTCTGCCGCGCTTCCTGGTTCCGGCAATGGGACATGTAAATACTTTTTTGCCCTGCCGCTTTACCAACATTTCCGGCGAGCTGCCAATCACTTCAAACGCCCCGAAATTGAAATAATACAAGTATGGGGATGGATTTAACCGCCGCAGTTCTTTATATAATGCAAAACCATCCTGCCCGGTCTCAATTGTCCATCTCTGAGAAAGCACAGTCTGAAAAATATGTCCCTCCTGGATATAACTTTTCATTTTATCCACTTTGCGGCAGTAGTCTTCCAGGCTGTCGGATTTTTTTACAATCCTTCCGTCATGGGTAAAGGCTTTTCGCCGCCGCTTCTCCTCTCTGCTACCTCTCGCGCGCCGAATAAGAACATCCGCTTCCTGCAAAGCCCTCTCTCTCCCCTCCGCATTGTCATCCTCAAGAACAACGGCAGTCATCGTTTCCGCTACATGATCGACAACCATGAATTTCGTCATCAGCATCATCTGAATTGTCTCAATACCAATTTCATCCGCATTTGCATCCGGCAGCTCTTCCGTGTAGCGCACGAAATCATAACCCAGGTTTCCCACCAGTCCGCCGCTGAAATTCAGCCCATCCGCCTCCTTGCGAACCTCAAACTCACTGTAATACTGCTTTAGCAGTGAAAGCGGATTGCCCTCTCTCACCTCTTCTTCGCCCTCCCGCTGAATCACCAGCGCATTCCCTCGAGATGATATAATTTCCTGCGGCTGTGCACCAAAAAACGTGTAACGATCATAATTCTTATCATAACTCTCCAGCAAAAATCCTTTCTCACTCCCTACAAGATTTTCGTACAGCTCTACAGATGTTTCATTTACAATACTGACTGTGCGTTTATAAACTCTCAATATTTGTTTCATATTCCGTCTCCCTTCTTAATCGATGATAGCAAAGCGGACAATCAAAAATCCCTGGTAAAAGTTTTTAAACTTTTACCAGGGACGATGTTGGTCGTGGTGCCACCCTGTTTCATTACAGAAAATAAATAAGCAGATATTTCAAATCAGAAATATCCGCCACCAATTCTATAATCTCAATCCGATACACATGATATCTTACCCCTGTAACGTGAGGACACGGCATCCGCTACTATGATTTCGCTTTGCATCTAACAAATCCATTCCCATAAAACTTTCCTGTTATCTTCCACCAACCGATAACTCTCTGTGAGGAACCTTTCCATGGTACTACTTTTGCTCATTGATTTTGTTTTATTTTTAAATTATATGCAGTTTAGCACAGTAATGTGACGCTGTCAAGTATTTTTTCAATTTCTCCATCCCAAACATATATAGCAATATCTACCCATTATGCTTCTATGTATTATACGCCTGTCCCAAAGACTAATCTATGCCGTTTAACTCCTGATATAACCGTTTGGCATGGCTGTCCGTCATTCCACAAACATGGTCTGTCACTAACAGCAGCCGCAAATACAGCTTCTCCGTTTCCTTCTGTAAAGGATCCTGACCCGAATTTTCTACCTGCTCTGCAAACTGCCGATATATTGCTATATAATTATCAGATAACAGCAATACCATTTTCTTTTGAACCTCGGTAAGTTCCTTTTTTACGTCAACATACAAAACAGCGTTTACAAAAGCATCCAAAAGAAAATTAAAAATCCTCTGCGCTGCAATTTCCAGTTTTAAAATTGGCGTAATCTGAAACGCATATCGGTATGCAATATCGCCAAGGACATCCATCATGGCTTCTCCATCCGTGCCTGTAAATAAATCCTCTCCGTGTGCGCCATAACTCCCATCCATCAGCGCATCATAATGCTCAAGAAAACTCTCTGTGGCAGAATTAATCATCCATCCCTGCACATACACCACCCAATTCTGTACCGCATTACCCTCCGGCTGCTGCAACCCCCGTTTCAAAGCCCGCTGATATTTCTGTTCCAGGCTGTTTACAATCTTATCAAATGTATCTTTCTGTGCGCCCGTCAGCTTTGCGCTATACAATTCCAGTTCCCGCACAAGCTGTTCATAAGTAATACACCCCTTCTTCACGGCATCTTCAATGTCCGCCGTCTTATACGCAATATCGTCCGCTGCCTCCAAGACAAAAGCCAATGGATGACGGCACCCGTGTGTGCCCAGACTTTCCTGCAAATCGTCAAACAATGCTCTTTCTGCGTAATAATATCCCATTTTATGATATTTGATATGAGCCTCCTTCTTGATTTCCAGAGAAGAACAGGGATATTTTATAATCGTTCCCAAAAGAGCCTTTGTCAAATTCATTCCATGCTCATCCACCAAATAATGCAGTTTTGACACCAAACGCAATGCCTGCGTATTTCCCTCAAAATTGCAGAAATCGGCTTTCATCTGCGGCAATAAAATATCACTCAACGGCTCCACTTTGCCATCCTCACGATGATACTTTATTTCCGGCAAATGTTCCCGGAACCAATCACGAATTGCCGTCTCGCCAAAATGTCCAAATGGAGGGTTGCCAATATCATGCAGCAAACCTGCACATTGCAGAACATCACAAATATAGTTCTGGTACTCCGGCAAAAAATCAGGGTCTTTTTGTTCTCTGATTAGCCTTTTACCTATATTGTGACCCAATGATCTTGCGAACGAAGAAACCTCCAGAGAATGCGTAAGTCTTGTACGCACAAAATCGCTGTTATCTAAAGGAAACACCTGCGTCTTATCCTGCAAACGCCGAAAAGACGCACTCCCTATGATTCGATGGTAATCTTTCTCATATTCTGTCCGAAAATCCCCGGACGTATTACTTTTGTAATTCCTCACCCTGTCATCACAGAGCAGTTTCTTCCATTCCATTTTTCGTAACCTCTCTGCCAGCAAAAGGTCTGCCCCTTTGCATTAAGCCATTGTCTCGTGTTCTTCCTTAATTTCTGCAAATAACTTCCATGCGTCCCAGGCTTGGTTTGAAGGGGTAAGCACCGCTTTATAGGGAATCGAAAGCCCCGCCTTACGGATTGCCCCAAGCACCTGGTCTACCCTGTTGCCAGTTAGTCCTGCCATCACCAGCATTTCCCCCGAAAGCCTGGCATACACTTCGTTCACCATCTCTTCCTGGTGCGTTCCTACTTCTTGCAAAGAACCGTTTTCATCCTCCTGAACATATTCTTTCACGCCTGCCAAATAGCCCATCGGTTTCCCATAATCTTTATTGGGAACCTCTTTGATTTTTATCCGCAGCGGAAGCAAGGCCCGCATGAGCTTACTCTTCCTGCCTTTATCGTCAAACTGAAATAACATAATTATTTCTTTCATTCATTTCTCCTCAATATTTATTTTTAAATAAGAGGCGCCGTTTGACTGACAGCGCCTCCTATTTATCCCCTGTTAAAACTATTCTTATAAATATTTTTTCAAAATTTCTGTCTTATCTGTTGCCTCCCAAGGCAAATCTAAATCATTACGCCCAAAATGACCATAAGCGGCTGTCTGTTTGTAAATTGGACGGCGTAAATCAAGCATCTTAATAATTCCCGCTGGGCGAAGATCAAAATTCTCACGAATCACATCCACCAACTTATCATCCGAAATCTTTCCCGTGCCAAACGTGTCCACCATCACAGAAGTGGGCTGTGCCACACCAATTGCATAAGAAAGCTGAATCTCACATTTGTTGGCAAGCCCTGCTGCAACAATATTCTTTGCCACATAGCGAGCAGCATAAGCCGCAGAACGGTCTACCTTTGTACAATCCTTTCCAGAAAATGCTCCACCGCCATGACGCGCATATCCGCCATAAGTATCTACGATAATTTTACGTCCAGTAAGCCCTGCATCTCCGTGGGGACCTCCAATCACAAAACGCCCTGTAGGATTGATGAAAAATTTCGTATTTTCGTCTATCATTTCTCCAGGAAGAATGGGGTCAAATACATACTTTTTAATATCTGTATGTATCTGTTCCTGTGTCACGTCCGCATCATGCTGGGTAGACAATACCACAGCTTCCAGCCTTGTTGGATTCCCCTTCTCATCATATTCCACAGATACCTGGGTCTTTCCATCCGGCCGCAGATATTTTAACGTCCCATCTTTGCGCACTTTTGTAAGCTGTAAGGCAAGCTTATGTGCTAGGGAAATTGGATAGGGCATTAATTCTGGCGTCTCATTGCTTGCATAGCCAAACATCATTCCCTGATCTCCTGCTCCGATGGCCTGCAATTCTTCCTCAGACATTTTATTTTCCTTTGCCTCAAGCGCTTTATCCACACCCATGGCAATATCGGCTGATTGCTGGTCTAAGGCTACCATAACTGCGCATGTATTTCCATCAAATCCGGTTGCCGCATCGTTATATCCAATTTCATTTACCGTATCTCTGACAATTTGGGGAATATCAATCTGTGCTTTCGTTGTAATCTCGCCGGTCACCAAAACAAATCCCGTACATGCCGCTGTCTCACACGCAACACGGCTCATAGGGTCCTGTTCCATCAGAGCGTCCAAAATCGCATCCGACACTGCATCGCAAAGTTTATCGGGATGCCCTTCTGTCACTGATTCTGAAGTGAATAATCTTTTATCCATTTCTATTTCCTCCTTTGATTAAAAAAGTTCGCTTATTTATAATAAGCGAACTTGATAGTCTAAAAGATAATCAAATCCTCTTATTGTTCGATCACTCGCTCAGGTTAGCACCTTCCTTAAGGGGTTGCCGTGGCTTCTCAGATCCTATGTATCTCCACCACTCTGAATAAGAGAAAATAATACAATATGGAATTTTCAAATCTTTGTACACAGCATACTCTCTTTTACCGATTATGTCAACACTTTTGTGAAAGCTTTTTCCCTATTTGCTAGGAATCATTCGTGCAATCCTTCCGGCAAATTCATTAAAGTTCTGCGTCTGTAAAACTACTTTACCCGGTCCGGTAAGCTTGGTGAGGAATAAGCCCTCGCCGCCAAAGAAAATATTTTTGAGCCCCTTGACAGTCTCAACTTCATATTTTACGCTTCTCTCAAAAGCAACCACATTTCCTGTATCAACCTTAATTACTTCGCCAGGAGCAAGATTCTTCTCAATCTTATTACCATCAATTTCCAAAAAGACCATACCCGTGCCAGACATATCCTGCAAGATAAAACCTTCACCGCCAAAAAATCCCGCAGATAATTTCTTCGTAAAGGTAATGCTCAGATTTACGCTTTCCTGTGCACACAAGAATGCACCCTTCTGACATATCAACCCTCCGCACGCTCCGATATCGACTGGAAGAATTTCTCCGGCTACAGTAGATGCAAATGCAATCATTGCACCGGGCCTTTCCGCCTTATAAGTAGCCATGAACAATGATTCCCCGGAAAACATTCTGCCTATGCTCTTCCCCAGACCCCCTCTCATATTCGAGTCCATAGCAATGCCCTCGCTCATCCATGCCATACCGCCAGATTGCGTATACATGCCCTCTCCCGCGTTATCAAAAACTACTTCCACTGCTGGCATTGTGTCACCTAATACTTGATATTTCATGTCTATTCTCCTTTTCTTGCTGCTTTATTTTGATACTGCTAAAATAGCCTTTGTTAGAACAAAGCGGACAAGTCCACTTCAGCTCCCCTACCCACTGATTCATGATTGGCTGGACATCCAGTGGATGTCCGTTTAGCGCGGACCGAAGCGAAGCGTAGACCTTGGCTGCTTTGCTGCGCCGAGCACAATTGCGAAGCAATAGTTTCCTCTTGTGCGAGTGCGCATATCATTTTTATCTTATAGGAAGACACTTTCACGTTTTAGCGTGACAAGGACTTTTCTATAAGATAAAAAATTACAAGTACTGCTTCATCCCCTCTGCCGTTTCCTGTATAGATGTAATTGCCTCTTTCGCCTGCCTTGCAAATTGCAGGTTCTTCTCACTAAGGTCACTGGCCTGCTCTGCGCTGGCAGTAATCTCCTCTGTAGTGGCAGATAGATGCGATATATTTTCTACAATCCGATTGTTGGCGTCGGCAAGGTTATTAATTCTCTGATCAATCTCCTGAATGTCTTCAATCAAATTTTCCATATTCCGATCCAGCCTACCAAAACTATCAGCCGCCGTATGTATCATTTTATTCTGACTCTCCGTAGCCCCCAAAGAAGTATCGATAGATTGTACAACCTGGCTGGCATTCTCATTCAGTTCCATAATAATTCGGGTAATACTCTCAGTCGAATTCTTGGTCTGTTCCGCAAGCTGGCGGATCTGATCTGCAACCACGGCAAACCCACGCCCTGCTTCGCCCGCCCTGGCGCTCTCAATAGATGCGTTCAAGGAAAGCAAGTCTGTCTGACTGGAAATATCCAAAATCATATCTGCAATCTCTTCCACTTCCTTTGTCTTATCCTGTAATTTGCCCATGGAATCCGTCACCTGTTTATTCGTAGAGGCAATTTTTGCCGACTGCTTTTTCAATTCCTCCATCAATTCCATATTTTCCTGAATACTTTTATTGGAATCCTCTGCAATATCTACCATTTTCCTGGAACGTCCAAGCGTCTCATCTATTGATTCCTGAATATTCTGTGTCATAATGCTCTGCTCTGAAATATTCTCCGCCGTCACCCCTGTCGTCGAAGAAATTTCTTGCATACTCTGGGTCACTATCTTGGTAGATTCCACCAATCCATCCACCATCTCTGTACTCTTATTCGACTCCTCCTGAACGGTCTGCGAAATGGAAACAATATCTTCTATCATTTGCTTTTGTTTCTCACTTTGCTCCAACACTGTACCCAAAGCATGGTCGCTGAACATCTTGGTAACGCCGCCGACACGCCCCAGGGCATAGAGCACGCCAAGCATTACATAAACAGTACAAACTGTATCTACATCAAGCGTAAGCATATGCTTAGCACCTTGTGCAATCAGGCCCACGATATATAATGCCAAATAGGAGAAAAATGTTATCCTGTAGTTCTTAGCGTCATAATAAGGAATCTGTGCCGCAAGGACACCTAACAGCAGGATATTGATAAATTGTGCGTCTGTCTGTAACGCCAACACCAAAAACATGACTCCATATTCGATGTTGATGGCAAATTTTAGCCTTGGTGTCGCCTGGTCTTTGAAAAAAATAACAGTGTTTACGATGATACAAGCAATAATTATTCCTGTATTAATGACCGTCATGCCTACTACCATCTTCCCAGCCATAAATCTCATCCAGAGATACGCCAGATAGCCCACCCATGCCGCTAGAATAGCAACATACAAAAACTTATTCATTGTACGATAGCGTTCGGATTTATCATTATAACGGAACTTATTCTCTGCACCCATAATATTCCTCCTTCGTGATTCTCATTCCAATTCGTTTTTATTATAGTACATCTTACTTTATTCTTCCACTAAAAAATAAGGTTTTTAGGGATATTTTTATGATTATTTACAATCCCGCGCTTATTGACCCATTCTCAGAAAAATGATAAGATGAGTGTATGTTACAGATTTAACAATCTTAAAGGAGGAAGGCAAATGCGAAGCATTTCTGGAATGCCTTCCGACGAGAGGGAGACGCCTCGTGCTTAGCACGACATATAATGTGTCGACTGACAGCTCAGGTCCGGCTAAGCCGGGCATGACATTTCCAACAAGAGGGAGACGCCTCGTGCTTAGCACGACATATAATGTGTCGACCGACAGCTCAGGTCCGACTAAGCCGGGCATGACATTTCCAATGGGCAGGGGACGCAAAGCGTCGCGTGCCGATATTAATTTCAATTTCAGGGAGGTTTTTAACATGGATTACACACAAGAATACCAGCAGAAACTTGTATCTGCCGCTGAAGCGGTCCAAGTCATCAAGTCCGGTGACTGGGTAGATTACGGCTGGTGCAATGGCACTCCGGATGCACTTGACAAAGCCTTGGCAAAACGCACGGATGAACTGACAGACGTGAATTTACGCGGAGGAATTCTCTTGAAACCGCTTGCAATCTTCGAGCGGGAAGACGCTGGAGAGCATTTCACCTGGAATTCCTGGCATATGTCAGGGATTGAGCGCAAGCTCATTAACCGCGGATGTGCGTTCTATGCGCCTATCCGTTATTCTGAGCTGCCACGCTACTACCGCGAATCTTCAACACCGGATGATGTAGCGATGTTCCAAGTTGCACCCATGGACAAGCATGGCTTTTTCAATTTTGGACCCAACGCGTCCCATCTAACCGCAGTATGTGAGACTTCCGCTAAAATTATCGTAGAAGTAAATGAGAATATGCCTCGCTGCCTGGGCGGATTTGAAAACGGTATACACATTTCCCAGGTAGATTATATTGTAGAGGGCGACAATCCTGCTATCGGTGAGCTCGGCGGTGGAGGAGCCGCTACAGATGTAGACAAAGCAGTAGCTAAATTGATTGTGGAAGAAATCCCCAACGGCGCCTGCTTACAGCTCGGCATCGGTGGAATGCCCAATGCCGTAGGTTCCCTGATTGCAGAATCTGATTTAAAAGATCTGGGCGTACATACAGAAATGTATGTAGACGCTTTCGTTGACATTGCTAGAGCCGGCAAAATCAATGGTTCTAAAAAGAATATTGATCGTTTCCGCCAGACTTATGGATTTGGCGCAGGCACTAAGAAAATGTACGATTATCTGGACGAAAACCCGGAACTTTTAAGCGCTCCTGTTAGCTACACGAATGACATTCGCTCTATCTCTGCCTTAGATAACTTTATGTCCATTAATAATGCTGTGGATATTGACTTATTCGGACAGGTAAGCTCCGAATCTTCCGGCACTAAACACATTAGCGGCGCAGGCGGACAATTAGACTTTGTACTAGGTGCCTATCTTTCCAATGGCGGTAAGAGTTTTATTTGCTGCTCTTCCACCTTCAAAACGAAAGACGGCGAATTGAAATCAAGAATTCTGCCAACACTACACCCCGGCTCCATCGTTACTGATACGCGTGCCAACATTCACTATCTGGTAACAGAGTACGGCAAGGTAAATCTCAAGGGATTGTCCACCTGGCAGAAATGCGAAGCCATCATCTCCGTGGCACACCCTGATTTCCGCGATGAATTGATTAAAGAAGCTGAAAAAATGCATATATGGAGAAGAAGCAATCGTTAAATAATTAAGAAAAGAATTAATTTTTTAGATATTTGCTTTGTTTTCTATAGTTACAAATCCCCCATCAGTTTTCGCATGACTGATGGGGGATTCTTATTTTTGCTCCAACCTTATTGTTACTGCCGACTTATGCCGTTATTTTACAGTTACAGTAACCGTTACCTTTGCCTTCTTACTATTATTGACTGCATAAGCGGTGATCTTCGCTGTTCCTTTCTTCTTGCCTTTTACCTTACCATTTGCGTCAACCGTAGCAATCTTCTTGCTGCTGCTCTTGTATTTAATCTGACCAGCAGTATTCTTAGGCAGACTTACTTTAATCTTGGTCGTCTTATTCTTTTTAATTGTTACTTTCTTCTTGCTCTTTAAAGTCAGTTTCTTCGGAGCAGCCTTAACTGTAACCTTACATTTCAGGGTCACACCCTCCACGGTAGCGGAAATGGTTGCAGTACCACTCTTCTTTGCAGTCACTTTGCCGCCGCTAACGGCCGCAACTTTACTGTTGCTCGTATTCCAGGTTGCCTTTTTGGAGGTTCCATTTACCTTCAGCGTATACTTCTCTTTTACGCCTAAAGTATATTTCGTCTTACTCAGGCTGACAACGGTAACTTTACAAGTAGCTTTCTTGCCATTCGCTGCCGTAGCCGTAATCGTTGCGATTCCCGCCTTCTTCGCAGTTACCCTTCCATTGCTGACGGTTGCAACTTTACTGTTGCTGCTCACCCAGCTCACGCTCGTATTTGCCGGAATAACTGTCGCGCTCAAAGTAGCGCTCTTGCCTACTTCCAAGCCAAGCGTTGATTTATTCAATTTAATGCTTGGATCTGTAACGGTAATCTTAACGGAAACAGTCTTATTCTCTTCTTTCAATTCATCATCATATGTCATCTTAAGGATTGGCTCACCGTCTGCTGCCCAATGCACACGTTTCAGACGTGCGTGACGGCAGGGATCGTTTAATGCCGAGCTATTATATTTGCCACATTTCTGATAGTTATGAGAAGTCGGCCTTGCATGGTATACGAAAATGTTATTTCCATCCTTATCTACGGTAAAGGAATTATGTCCCGGTCCCTCCTCACCGTTTACATCACGTGCTGTCAACAATGGGTAAGGACTCTTCGTCCAGTTCGCAATATCCAGCAAATCTGTTCCTGCTTTTGCATTACACATACCGATAGAGTACTCCGAACCTGTTCCTGATGCAGAATAGCACATGAAAATGTTACCATCATGCTGTAATACGGTCGCTCCCTCATTTACATGATAAACGATACGCTCCCATCCATAATCGGAACAGGTAATACGTGTTGCACCAGAAGTAATTTTCCACGGAGCATCTGTATTAACCGTTGCAATAAACAAATCTGTACTGCTGCCGCCGACAGATGCTGTTGGCTTACCAGCCCAGATTACATAAGGTACGCCGCTAACAGCATCCTCAAAATAAGTCATATCCAGGCAAAATGCATAGCTAAACGGATCTACCACTTCAGCATCTACACTCTCATCCAGGCACATCTTATGGTCCTCCCACTGAGACTCCTCCTTGCCAAATGTCAATGCTGTCTCATACGGATCCAAGTTCCCGTCAAGCACAAGCGCATGGCTATAAATATCAAATGCATTAGAAGAGTGGCTCTCTGTAAAATAAACAACCCAGTAGTTGCCCACACGGTGAATCTCCGGCGCCCAGATATAACGATATCCACGCGGCTTATCCACTCCGTTGTCCTCATAGCCCTGATTGCCGACTTTCCAGATTGTTACCTGGTTCGCCCTGGTCTGTAATTCTTCTAAAGTCCTTCCGCGTCTCAATACCACGCGGTCATATTGTTCCGTCTTATCGGTGCCGTCAATTGCATCGCCTTCTTCCGGGAAATAGGAAGACGTCATGTAATAATATCCGCTTACTTCATCCCAGTAGATAAACGGGTCAGCCATTCCCTCAATGAACTTGGTCTCATCATAATATACCTCACCGGTCGCCGGATCATAATTGTCCGGGAAGTTTGGATTCGCCCTGTCTGGGTCATCATCTGGAAGCGAACTTCCATTCAGATCTTTTAAATTGTTCAAGTACTTGGGCTGAACAACCTGACCGTTTACGGTATAAGTACCTGCTTTCTTCAAATCAATGCCGCTAAGTGCATTTGTCCAATCAATATTAAATTTCTGTGTAGAACCATCGCTATATGTAGCGTTTACACTTGGGTATTTCTCTGCCAACGTCGCTTCTGTCACTGTATTGGACGTCGTAACAGACATATCTTTCAGAGACTCCAATCCTGTATTTACTACCGTTCCTAACTCATTTACAATATAAGTGTACTGTTCTTCTGTCAGGGCAAGTGCATTTCCCAATGTAATTGTGTTGTCCTTATCCAAAAGATTCTCTCCATGAAGCATCAGGGTAAACTTCGTCTTGTCCAAAGATTCTGCCTCCAAATCTGTGGAAGGTACAATCTCATCATCATAATAATGAACGCCATCCTTGGAAGTAAATACATGAATACCTTTGGAGGCATTAGAGTCCGGCGCCACTACCGTGAAATTGCCGTTTCCATCCTGGAATACTTTGGGATTTGTTATCTTCCATGTACCCTTAGGGTTCTTAGAAAAGATAACACCGCCGCCGCTGTTAAGCACATCAAATTGCTTTCCATCCTTGCTGACAGCAAAATATACGCTCTGCGCTTCCTGATCAAGATTTGTTCCTCTTCCTTCCGCAGTATTCGCCTTATCATAAGAAAATGTTGTCCTGGAATATACGGTCAGATAATACCCCGGCTCCAGGCTCTCGGTAACTCCCGCTTCCGTCTTCACCGCCTCCATAACCGGCGCGTCTGCCTCAGCAGCCCAGCTCGTTGCAGGCACAGATGTTATCATCATAGCTGATGCCAGCAACACCGAAATACCTGTTTTTAATAAATGTTTCTTCCTCATCCTCTTCCTCTTCCTCCTTTTCATCACTTATTGCATCCAATGTAAACATATTGTACAAAAGCTACTACTATTGTACCTAATTTCTTCACAAAAAGCAACAAGAATCCATTTGATTTTTCGCTTAACATAGCCGTTTCTCTACTGTTCATAAATTGAATATTTTTCTGCATTTTATCTTTGCCACTATAAAAAGAAAACAAAAAGACCCACACCAATATATGGTGCGGGCCTTTTATGTAATCATATAACTAAAAATTCCAAACAATTATTATTTCTTCTTACGTGACATAACCAAACTCTGTACAATCAGGAACAGACAAAGCATAGCTGCTCGTGTAATACCAACCCACCATGCCTCTCCAAGACCTGCCGCAGAAACGATCTGCAAAATCGTACCCAGAGACATAACACCCAAAAGTGTACCTGCTATGTTACCAACACCGCCGGTCAACATCGTACCACCGATGATGGAGGATGCGATTGCGTCCATCTCGGCGCCCATCGCATGAGATGGGGAACCAGAACCAACATGGAGGAAGTATACATAGCCACCGATTCCTGCCAGCAATCCGCAGAGCAAATGGGAGAGGAATCTAGTTCTCTTAACGTTAATCCCAAGCATTAACGCACTCTGGCGGTTTCCGCCGACTGCATAGAAGGAACGCCCAAGTTTTGTCCATCTAAGCAGGCAGAACATAACTACTACTACCAGAAGAGCTACAACTACACCAATCTCAACATAGGCGTCAATATAATCGCCCTTTCTGTTGACAGAACCAAGGCCAGGTATGATAACACGAGTCATTTTCAGCTTCGTAAACGCTTCATTTGCCACGTTGAAAGGCTTTGTATTAACAATGGTCGTCATACCACGGGCAAAGAACATACCTGCCAGGGTTACGATAAACGGCTGGATATCAAGATATGCAACCAAGAATCCCTGGAAAGCTCCGAATGCAAGGCCAATTGCCAATGCAACCAGTACGGACACGAACACGTTACCGCCCATATGATCCAGGTATACAGCACAGCACATACTAACCAGCGCTGTCACACCACCAACGGAGATATCAATTCCACCGGTAATCATAACAAGGCTCAACCCACAAGCAAGGACAATCAAAGCCGCATTCGTATTCAAAAGATTAAAAAACTGCTGCGCTTTTAAAAATCCTCCTCCCTGGAAAATCATAGCTCCTATGTACATCAGGAAGAAAATCACAACGGTAATTGTAAGGAGTAGATTCGTGTCGGTAAGATTATTCAATTTATCAAGAAAACCACCGGACGCTTTTGTTTTATTATTTGACATACTAAGCAACCTCCTTAACCTTGAATTTCTTCGTCATTTTACCAAACCATTCTTTTACTGTCGGCGCACTGATGACAACGAGAATAATTACGACAACAGCCTTATATGCCGGAAGTGCGTCGGCAGATACCTTAAACTTATAAAGCGTTTGTGTCAGGAACTGAATAACATAAGCTCCAAAAATGGAAGCAGCCATGTTGAATTTACCACCGCTCAGTGCATTTCCACCCAAAGCAACTGCAAGGATTGCATCCATCTCGATATCCTTCGCAATAACGGAATAGTTGATTGACTGAACACGGCTAACCTTAATCAGTCCAACCACTGCAACACACAAACCAAGAATTACGAAAGAGATAATCTTAATAATCTGCGGGTTCAGACCGTTCAATCTGGAAGAATTCTCATTGATACCAACAGCCTGCGTATATAATCCAAGGTTCGTAAATTTCAAAACCAAGAACATGATAAGAACACAAATCATCGCAATAAAGAACGGAGTGGGAATTGGAATTCCCGGAATAAAGCCTCCAAAATAGCTAAGACCCGGGTCAGTGATAACCGGAAGCTCATTATTGTTGATCCACGCTGCGATAGAACGTCCTGCCGTATATAAGATCAAAGTTGCAATCATCGGCTGTATCTTGAAATAAGCAACCAACACACCATTGAAAGCGCCAAACAACATAGCTACCACACAGCTAATCAAAAATGCTACAATAATCGGCATTGCAAGCTCCTCCGGACGTGAATTGCCGCCGCAAAGCATACGAAGCAGCACACTACCGGCAATTGCTACAGCCGCGCCCACACTGATATCCTGTCCGCCGGAAGCAGCAGTAACCAAGGTCATACCAATTGCTAGAATTGCCAACTCAGACCCATTATCCAGAACTGTAATCAACAATCCTGACAAAACAGGGTTTCCAGCACTGTTCTCAGAAAGCGTAATCTTAAATACACTCGGGTCAGCAATCAGGTTAAAAATCGCAAGTACCGCCAACGCAAGCAAGGGGATAAACATCTGATTTCTAACCATTCTCATAAGAATATTCTCATTTGATTTTTTAACTTCATTTTTCTGCATTATTATTTGTCACCTCCAGCAATGGTGCTCATAACCTTACTCTGGTTCAAGTCGTCTCCTGAGAGTTCTCCTACAACCTTGCGGTCTCTCATAACGACTAATCTAGAACAGGTACGAAGCATTTCATCCAACTCAGAAGAGATAAAGGTAACGCTCATTCCCTCTGATGCCAACTTGAGCACTAATTTCTGTATATCTACTTTGGTTCCAACGTCAATACCACGCGTCGGCTCATCCAAAATCAGGTATTCCGGATGTGTAAACAACCAACGAGCAAGGATAACTTTCTGCTGATTACCACCGGAAAGAGACTTAATCGGCGTATCGGCAGAAGCCGTCTTGATACTCAGAAGTTTTATGTATTCATCTGCAATTTCATACTGCTTTGCCTTAGAGAATGGCTTAAAGAATCCTCTTAATACCTGCTGTGCAAGTATGATGTTCTCACGTACAGAAAGATCGCCTACGATACCATCGCCCTTACGGTCTTCCGGAAGGTATGCGATACCATTCTTCATTGCATCCAAAGCTTTATTAATCTTCACTGGCTTACCGTTCATCTTAATCGTTCCGCCCGTTACTCTGTCAGCGCCAAAGATTGCACGCACACATTCACTTCGTCCAGAGCCCAACAGACCGGTAAATCCATTTACTTCACCCTTATCAATATGGAAATCAAACGGCTTGATTCCAGCATCGCTGACGCGGCCCTGAGCCTCCAGAACCGGAACCGCCCCTGCTTTGCGCTCATATGCTTTCTGCTCGCCCTTGATATCCGACATATCATCCAACTCTTTGCCGAGCATCTTGGATACGAGTTTTACACGCGGCAGATCTTTGATTTCATATTCGCCTACTAACTGTCCGTCACGCATAACGGTAATCCTGTCACATACCTCATATACCTGATCCAGGAAATGCGTTACAAAGACAATACCTACGCCTCTGGATCTCAAATCACGCATCAGCGTAAACAGTTTCTCGACCTCCTGCTCGTCCAGGGAAGACGTGGGCTCATCCAGAATCAGCACTTTACAGTCCATGTCAACTGCACGTGCAATCGCAATCATCTGCTGAACCGCAAGAGAGCAGGTCTCAAGCTGCTGTGTCGCCGTTGCCGGTATATCCAATGATTTGAGAATCTTATCCGTGTCAGAATTAACCTTCTTCCAATTCTGACCCATGCCGCTGGTCCGACCAATAAACATATTCTCAGCAACAGAAAGATTCGGGCAGAGCGTAATCTCCTGATACACAGTACTGATACCAACCTTCTGTGCATCTTGCGGAGAATGGATGGCAATCGGACCTTGATGTCCGTCCAGGAGAATATCTCCTTCGTCCTTGCTGTAAACCCCGGTCAAGACCTTAATCAAAGTAGATTTTCCGGCACCGTTCTCACCCATCAGTGCATGAATCTCGCCTTTGCGTAACGTAAAATCCACCCCTTGCAGGGCGCGTACTCCGGGAAAGCTTTTGTGAATGTTCTTCATCTGTAATACAATATTATCTTTCACCTATGAGTTCACCTCCTATGTTTTTTAATATAATCACCTGCGCGTTTAATCGGCAAATGCTTACATTCACATCTTCATTCACTCCGCTGTCAAGTGTTATATTTTCTTCACCCACTCCGCTGTCAAGTGCCTATTTTCACACAAAGCGCGGCGCAGACTTAACTTCGACCTTGCTGCGCCGCGCTCTATATTATAACTTTATCAATTCTAAATTCTATCTACAGATTAGATACCAAAGTTTTCAACATCTTCCTGTGTGATAGTCTTAGCATCGAAGCCCTTCTCATCCATGATGATGGTCTTCTCAGCGATCTCCTCACCAGCCTCAAGAGACTTGATTACATCATCAATGTAGTCAGACTGGAACGGGTTACACTGTCCATCATAGTTCCATTTTCCTGCAAGAAGCTCTTCTAATGCCCACTTATTGCAGTCAAAGCCCATGATGATTACCTCTCCGTCAACACCATGAGAAATGTTAGCTGCGTCAAGAGCTGCTACAGCACCCTTAGCCATGTCATCGTTCTCAGCGTAAATTACGTTGAACTTCTCGCCAGAGTCGATTACAGACTGTACAATCTGCTGTGCTTTCTCAGCGTTCCACTCAGCAGTCTGCTGTGTAACGAGCTTCCAGCTATCCTCTGCTGCAACTTTCTCATCAAGCGCGCCAGTACGTCCCTGCTGAGCTGCGGAACCCATAACACCCTGAATATGGATAATATTGTACTCATCCAATCCCTGATCTGCCAACCATGTAACAGCCTTGTTACCTTCCTCAGCCATATCAGATACGATGGAAGCCTCATACAGGCTCTCGTCTGCATCAATTACACGGTCGAATAAGATAACCTTTGTCCCTGCATCAGCAGCATCCTGAAGAACAGTGTCCCATCCTGCTGTATCTGCTGCGGAAAGAAGAAGATAATCAATACCCTCTGTAAGCATGTTCTGAGCATAAGCGATCTGCTCGTCATTCTTCATACTGTACTGGAAGGTTGCTTCATATCCATTCTCTGCTGTAAATTTCTCCTTTAAGTCTTTGTCGTTAGCGGTACGATATCCAGACTCGTTCGGGTCGTTGTTGATGATACCAACTTTAATAGTCTCGCCTGATGCCGGAGCTTCTGTATCATCTGCTGCATCGTCTGCTGTGTCATCTGCTGCATCGTCTGCTGCATCGTCTGCTGCATCGTCTGCTGTGTCATCTGCTGCATCGTCTGCCGGAGCGTCCGTTGTAGCGTCATCTGCCGGAGTGTCTGTTGTCTCTTTATCTCCGCCGCCACATCCTACTACTGTTGCTGCAACCATAGCTACAGCGAGTAACATTGCTACTTTCTTCTTTAACATTTTACATGTCCTCCCTTTTTTGTTTTCGGCATTTCGCCGTTGGTGATTTCATTTTAAGTTTTTTGCCTGTTCTCGTCAATAAGACTTGCCATGCATTTTTATTATTTGTCGCAATATCCAATACAAGTTTGTATATTTTCCCATCATTTAAATACAAGTTTTTTATTTTCACTATTTATTTTGTACTTTATTTGATTTTCTTACTGTATTTTTTTCTACTTTTCCATATTATACAAAAATTCTGCCGCATTTCTCGCGAAGCAATCCCATAATTCCATGCAATCCTTTTTGTAACTTTTTGTCATATCATCCTCTTTGTACATAATTCGTTCATTTTTTATTCATTTTTTTATGGGTATAAATTTTATAAAAAATATAAAAATTATAAATATACTGTTTTTCTGATATTATTTTACGATATGGATTTCCAGCTTATGCCCGCATTTCCGAATTATGGGCAAGACGCACCGCCGGCTGCCACCCGTATCCCAGCCCCGTCCGCCTGAACTGATATAATTATATTATAAACAAAAGCTTTTCATGACATATTTGCCAAAATATGGTACAGTAATGGGGATTATGATTAATTATAAGGTATCGTTATTCCCCTTTAGGCGCTATTCCACAATATTCCATCAAGCAAAGGAGTCACATCATGCCGGCAAAATACATCCGTCTTGCAAACATATTGCGGGAAACCATTTTCCAAAGTACAGGCAGCGGTATTTACAAACTTCCTTCGGAAAGCGAGTTATGCGAGCAATATCATATGAGCCGTCAGACAGTGCGTACCGCACTGCGCCTCCTGACGGAAGAAGGACTTATCGAAAAACGTCAGGGAAGCGGCTCATTTTCAACTGGGCTCGGCGCAATGCAAAATACCATTGCCGTCATTGTCAATCATGCTGAGGAATATACCACTCCTGCATTTTTGGCAACCCTCAAATCTGTTCTGGGAACAAAAGGATATTCTATCAATGTTTATTCCACCCACTCCAGAATTTCTGAGGAGAGAAAGATTTTAGAGGAATTAAAGCATGCCTCCATTCGGGGGATAATTGTTGAAGGGAGCAAAACATCTCTGCCGAACCCAAACCTTGATTTATATAAACACCTGATGGCAAAAGGTATCTGCGTGCTCTTTACAAGCGGAATTTACTCTGCCCTCACGAAATGCGTCTGCATTAAGGAAGATAACTATTATGGCGGATATCTACTGACAAAACATTTAATTGACTATGGACATACAAAAATCGCAGGGGTCTTTAAAATAGACGATTTACAGGGACTTGAACGCTACTCCGGTTTTGCCGCTGCACTCAGAGACTATGCCATCCCTCTCCCGGAAGAGTTAATCACCTGGTACAACGCCGCGAATCTGGAAGGATTACAGTCGAAATCTGACACCGGATTCCTCTCAGACCTGCTGCGCCGCAACAAAGGACTGTACTCTGCGGTTATCTGCCAAAACGACGAAATTGCTTACTGGCTCATACGTGAACTGAGTTATGCAAATATACGAGTACCGGAAGACATTTCTGTCGTTTCCTTTGATAACAGCTATATGAGCGATTTAAATTCCCCTCACATTACTACCTTATCTCCCGACAGGGATTTAGGAACAGCCGCTGCATCTGCGCTTTTAAGAATGATACAGGGAGAATCTGTGTTTTCAGAAGAGCTTTCTTGGAATTTAATTGAAAAAAACAGCGTTGCGCCTTACACGTCCTAAGACACAACACTGTTTTTCAAATCCGAACACCACCGCGATACTCTCTCGGGGTACATCCTTGTGTTTTCTTAAACACAAAGCTAAAGTAATGCGGATCTTTAAATCCAACCTCCGCAGCGATATCGCCAGATGACCGCTCGGTCTGGCGCAAGAGTTGTTTCGCCTTGTCCATACGTTTTTTCGTCACATATTCCGTAAACGTCAGCCCTGTCTCCTGCCGAAATACCGTGCTGAAATAATTGGCGCTAACCTCCACTGCGCTGGCAACTTCATTTAGAGAAATTGAATCTTTTGTATAATTCTCTTCAATATATATAATTGCACGTTTGATCAGTTTCTTACTTTGGCTCTCCATGACCTGATTTCCCAGCTCAATTGCTCGATGAAGAAGTTCCTGCATATAAAACCTCATATCTTCCACATTCAGGCTGAGAATCTGCACTTTATCTGTATACGTATTCTCCAGCAAATCATTCTGGGTATATCCCAGCCTTTCCACAAATCCAATCGCCGTAAAGCGAATACTCAGCATCAGATAATCACGGAACATTTTTGATTTTAGCGCTTCCTTCTGACTTTCCAGATAACCGTCTACAAAATCATCGACCTCTTCCTCCTGACCGTGCGCCAGGAAATTCTTGATGATATCCGGATCTATCCTGGCAATGTCCACATTCTCAAGAGATTCTTTGCCTTCTCCTCGTGAAGAAAAACTTGTAGTCTCCATTGTAAGAATATGTTGCCCAGGCTTTAAAAAACGATAAGACATCATATGATTCACTTTGCTGTAGACCTGCGGCAGCATACTCAGTCGCTTTACTGGCTCGCCGATAGCACAGCACCATTCAATCTCAGAATCATGTCCCGCACAGATACGGATAATCGCCTCCCGACATTTGCCCTTCAATTCCTCCATCTGCTCTTCTTCCCCTTTAAGTAGAATCCCATAAGTATTAATATTCCAACGGAACATCAAATACTCTGGATAACGTTGAAAATAACGCATGAGTTCCTCTCTCTTACCAGCAATCAGCCGCGATTCCTTAGAGTGTTCTTCTGTATTTCTCTTCTCTCTAAGACTTACCATGGCAAGATTATAACTTGCGGCATCCATTTCAAGAGAAAACTTCTGTGCTTCCTCGTAAATTTCCTGTACCGAAAGATGTCCCTCAAATACTTTCTCAAAAAAGACTCTTCTGGAAAACTGCTCATACTCTAGCATGTCTTCCTTGTATTTCTCTCGATAATTATTCTGCTCCCGCTCCTCCTCTATCTTTTCCCGAATCTCCTGTAAGACCTTCTGCAAAGCAGAACGTGAAATCGGTTTAAGCAAATACCTCTCTATACCGACTTTAATCGCCCGCTGCGCATATTCAAAGTCATTATGGACACTGATGATGACAACCTTCATCTGGGGAAACTCCTGCCTCACAATCCCGGCTAGCGCCAGACCGTCCATAAACGGCATATTTATATCCGTAATCAGCAAATCTGGCTTTCCCTTTCGTATCAGAGGCAGCGCCATCTCCCCATCACTTGCCTCTCCGACAAACTGATAACCGTATTGCTGCCACATAATGTTATCACGCAAATTCTCTCTGACACTCGTTTCATCTTCTACCAGAAATACCTTTAACATTTAACTTGACACCTTCCCAAAAACTCCTTTATAACTTAAAAAACTGAATCTCCTCATTCATCTGATCCGACAAACCTTTCAAACTGTTTGCCGCTTCTGCCAAAAGATTGATAGTTGCACTCAGTTCTTCCATAGACGCTGTAGTCTCTTCCGCAGAGGCCGCGTTCTCCTGAGAAATAGCTGACAGATTGGCAATCACATCCACAACCGTCTTCCTGGATTCATCACATACATGGGTACGTTCTTCTATCATCGTCGTATCTTCTCTCGAACTGTTAATTCCTTCCGTCACATCCGTGAAATGACTCTGTGTATCTTCAATCTTCTTCCTCTGCTCCGTAATAATCGTACCGACTTCTTTCATAATTTCCACAGTCATCTCAGACTCTTCCAGTAAGGAATTAATAATATCTGTAATTGTCTGTGCAGAATGGCTGGACTCATCTGCAAGCTTCTGAATCTCAGAAGCCACCACCGCAAAACCTTTGCCAAATTCCCCAGCTCTTGCCGCCTCAATGCTGGCATTTAAAGATAACAAAGATGTCTGGCTGGCAATAGAAGAAATCAGGTCCACCGCCTCGCGAATCTTCTGCGCCGACTCATTCGTGGCATAAATTTGTTCGCCAATCTTGTGAATTGCCTCCGTCGTCTTATTCGTAGATTCCACCAAATCTTGCATAATCTCCGCCGAATCATCTCCAGCCTGCTTCATACTGACGGAAGTAGAATTCAGCTTGTCTACACCGCCTACAATATGTTCAATCATGGAACCCATATCGACAATCCTGCCCGATGCATTCTCAATCTCTTCCGCCTGTGAAACGGCGCCCTGAGAGATTTCCTCCACAGCCTTTCCAATCTCCGATGCATTTATATTGACACGCTCCGCCATCTCATCCAGTGAATGACCGGATTTGAGAAGCTCATTGGACGAATCCTGTAAATGATTGAGAATCTTCGACAACTGCGTGACTAGATTATCCAGGGCATTGGCAATACTTCCCAATTCGTCGCCGCGCCCTTTTAGTTTATCTTCTACCTGGATATTCAAATTTCCTTCCGCAAGCTGACGGATGATGTTTTCCTCTTTGCGAATTGCTGCGGAAAGCCTTCTGGAAAAAGCAATAATCAAAATTCCGCCCAGCAAAATTACCACCACATTTAAAATGGTAACCTGAATAACCTCATTTCTAATGTATGCCTCAATTCCGCTGCTAGGTTCCCCTGCAAAAATCATGCCCACGATACTGCCATCCGTATTCGCTAATGGCATATAACAACAGAAATAAGGCTGTCCATTCAATTGCAGCTTCTTATCTACATATTCCTCTCCACCTTCAAGAACTTTGGCAATGACTTTGTCCGCTGCCTGCGTACCAACCATGCGTTCTCCTGTTTCGCTGTCCACTAACGTTGTCACCCTGCGAGTGTCGCCATAGAACAGCGTAATATCAATGCCTGACGCCGTTGCAAATCTTTCAAAATAAGGCAACTTCTCCGAAACATTGACGTCCCCTTTATAGACAATCTCTCCGTCCAATCGGTAATCACCTTCCGCCACGGCGTCCAAAGAGCTATTCACACCGCTGACAATATCCTCCAAGCGCTTGATTGCCTCATCCTGCATACCAACCCGAATCGTGCGAGCGGAAAAAAATGCACTCAGCACAGCGAGCAAAATCAAAGGTCCCAACGCCATCGCCAATGTTTTCGTCATAATTCCTGCTTTTGTCGTCTGTTTTCTCTTCGTGTCTTTCATTTCTTCCTTCCCTCCCATGAGAATGTTGAAAATTCCATTTCAAGCTCCCCAAAGATAACATTTTCTTGATTATAACAAAAACTAAATCATTATACTAGAAAAAAATACGATTTAGGTGAAAAAAATCCGTTTTACAATGCATGAATAAAAATACCGCTCCGCAGTTTAGGTTCAAACCAGGTTGATTTCGGCGGCATCAAAAGCCCTGCGTCCGCCACGGCAAATAACTCTTGTATGGATGTTGGGTACATGGCGAACGCCACGGCGCAATCCTCCTTACAGCGTCTTTCCAGCTCTTCTAGTCCGCGTATACCACCCACGAAATCAATACGGCTGTCCGTCTTGGGGTCACCAATGCCAAGAACGGGAGAAAGCAATCTCTGCTGCAAAACTGACACATCAAGCCCGTCTACCGGATGGTCCGACAAAGCTTTTGCCGGAATCGTACAGCGATACCAATTTCCAGCCAGATACATAGAAAAGTTCCCTTTCTTCTGCGGCTTCACAGGCTGACTCCCTGCAAGCTCCACTTCAAAGAGCTGTGATACTTTTTCTAAGAATGCTTCGTTCGACATACCGTGCAAATCCTTGACAACGCGGTTATAATCCATAATCATCAATTGCTCATCCGGGAACAAAACAGAAAGAAAATAGTTAAATTCTTCCTCCCTAGTATAACCTGGATGCTCTTTCCTGCGCATCTGGCCTACCCGCACTGCGGAAGCCGCCCGGTGATGTCCATCTGCAATATAAACCTCACCGACAGACGCAAACGCTTTTTCCACATCCGCTATCTGTACATCCTTAGAAATAACCCATACTCTGTGGCGAATGCCGTCCTCCGATACGAAATCATAAAGCGCTTCTTCCTTCTTTACCGCATCTACAACCGCATTGATTATGGCATTGGCACGGTAAGCAAGAAAAATTGGCCCAGTCTGGGCGTTACAAATATTGACATGATTTATCCTGTCCTGTTCTTTCTCGGCCCTTGTATTCTCATGTTTTTTTATCACGCCCTGCTCATAATCATCAATGGAGGCGCAAGCAGCAATCCCTGTCTGCGTCCGCCCGTCCATGGTAAGCTCATAGATATAATAGCAAGATTTTTCCTCTTTCACAAAAGAGCCGTCTTCCACCATTCCCCAGAGAATGTCATGCGCTTTTTGGTATACTTCGGGCGCATAGGTATCTACGCTATCCTCAAACTGCGTCTCCGCTCTGTCAATCCGTAAAAAACTCTGCGGATTCTGTTCTACTACCTCTTTCGCCTCCTTGCGGTTATACACATCATAAGGAAGCGCCGCTATTTTATCGACTTTCTCCCGACTGGGCCTGATTGCTGAAAATGGTCTGATTACTGCCATGATTTCTCCTCTTTTCTATGATAATCTCTTTCAAATATATTTTAATCTACAGCGCATGGCCTGTGTCCCCTAATGTTACCATATTAAGAGACACTTATCGCCACTACTCTTTCACTCCATTACGCGCACATATATCTTTCACACAGCATTTGTCGCAATAGGGCTTCGTGCGCGCTGTGCACACCTCCCTGCCGTGATAAACCAGGCGGTGGCAAAAATCACTGCCCTCCTCTGCCGGAATTAACTTCCATAAAGCCATCTCCACCTTCTTAGGTTCCTTGATATTGTCCACCAAGCCCATGCGGTTCACCAGGCGAATACAATGAGTATCGGTGACAATTGCTGGCTTATGAAAAACATCTCCCATAATCAGATTCGCGCTCTTCCTACCCACACCAGGCAGTTTCAGCAAGGCATCAAAATCTTCGGGAACCTTACCGTCATACTGCTCATAGAGAATCTTCATACACGCGCTAATATCCCGCGCCTTACTCTTACCAAGCCCGCAGGGTTTGACAATTCTCTCTATCTCCTCCACCGGGGCCTCCGCCAGAGATTTCACATCTGGATACACCCGATAGAGTTCTTCCACAATCACATTCACGCGGGCGTCCGTACACTGCGCCGCCAGACGTACGCTGACGAGAAGCTTCCACGCCTCATTGTAATCCAACGTACAGCCTGCTTGCGGATATTCATTTTTCAGTCGCTCAATTATCTCCAGCGCCAGTTTTTCCTTTGTCATTCAAAATCTTCCCTTCACATTAGGCTACTTAATTTTCACACGCTTTGCCTTGCTGTAAGCCCCATAGATTTTCGTTTTTCCCGACTGCTTATAAGGCTGGATGCGGAAATAATAAGTCTTCTTTCGTTTTAATTTCGATATGGTCTTATTCTTTGTCTTCGCCTTCTTGACCCACACAGTACGCGCAGATTTGAACTTGGCATTGTTCGCATACTGTATGCGATAACCGCTTGCCTTAGAAGCCGTCTTCCATGTGAGTACGGCTTTCCCAGCAGATTTGCTCTTCACGGTAGATAACGCAATTTTCTTAGGAGCAATCTTTATGGTAACCGTCTTTGTCTGCTTTTTATAAGTCTCCGTCTCGGACGCAGTAATCGTAATCTTAGCAATGCCAGTGTTTTTAATCGTTACTTTTCCAGTTTTAGCATTAACAGACGCCACCTTAGGAGCGTTCGACGTATAACTCAGCTTACCATTTCCACTTGTTAACTTCGCATTCAGAGAGAACGGCTTATTCCCATACACCTTATTAAAAGAAGCATTTGCAGAAATTACCTGTGTGCTTTTCACAACAACTGGATCAGGCGCTTCTTTCAAAGTATCCGTAGAATAAATTTCTGTAATCTGATCATCCGAAAGCGCCATATTGTAAATTGCTATGTCGTCAAATTTTGCCTCCTGCACATCTTCCGTTCCAGAATATAGCCCGGAACCAATATATGCATTAAGCGTTTTCTGAATACTGTCTACTTGAGAAGCGTCAAAACAGGCACTCAAATCATCCGAAACAGCATCTACTATTTTACCGTCCACATACAGCCGGATACCTTCTGTGTCCACCGCATAGGCAATATGATGCCACTCATTGCGGTTAAGCGCATAGCCGCTGGTTTTTATTTCTTTGTTGACGCAAAGCGACGCTCTGAGTCCAGCACTGATGCGCGTCATTGGAGAAGTTATTTCACTGCTGCCGCTGTTGGCTTCAAACAGCGCGCTTTGTTCCGAAGTCCCCGTCCCAACATTTGCCCACATGCTGACAGTAAAACCATCGGCAACCGTGGAAAATACATGTGCCGGCAGATGCAAATAATTCATACGCAGCGCATTTGGCTGATTCTGCAAATATAAAACCTTACCGCGTTTGGCATCTGTAACAATCGACGCTGTCCCCGCAAGCGTCGCTTTCTCACTCTTTAGAGAATGCTTTACTGAAGAAACGCTGCCAGCAGAAGCGCTTTTTTCAAAGTTAAAGCCATACACCAACGCATCCTTGATAGGCTTGCGTGCAGTCACCCTGCTTCCCCACAGGCAGGTATTGTCATCGCCAATTGCAGAGAATGTCATCGTTCTCTGAGCTGGACTCTCCTCATTATATTGTTTAAATAGAACGCCTTTATAAGTGGTGTCATTCAGTTTCAAGGTAATATAATCATAATTCTTGTTAGCACCGGTAGATTTGAGCCATGTTCCATCTACAGCTCCGCCAACTGTACCATTCTCATACAAAATTACCCTCTGCGAATAAATCATATTGCCATTTGTCGCTGTCCCGTGATTAATCAGGTCATAACTCCCGATTACTTCATTGGCGCTATAGTGGCCAATTTTTTCTCCGCGATATTCGTAAACTGACGTGACCGGCCACTGGTCCTCATTCAGATATTGCTGACGTACGCGTACCTGATGCCCTTCGTGCTGATTTCCTGGCACGTCAAAACGTTGATGATAGAACAGATAACGCTGCCCGTCATCGTCAATCAGCGCAGAGTTATGCCCGGCAGCACGATACCCAGGCTGGTTGTTAAACTGATAATTGCCGATTAGTTTAATGCCATAGCGGTCATTATTTTTACCACTATCTTTGGCATTGTTTCCGACAGCATCCGTATATGGACCATAAACATTCTTCGAGCGGAACAGACGCATATTGTAACCGCCGCCGGATAGAAGCCTACCATACGTCTCGTACATATAATAATAGTCGCTTTCCTCGTCATAGAGAATATAAGAACCCTCACCGGACTGATGGTTGCCTCCGGCAATATGCGTGCCGAAATAGCGATCTATAAAATTACCGGATATGCTTTCCGTTCCATCTTTTCCGGGATATTTGACAGCGCCGCTGGACTTGTCCAGCTCATGAATAAAGATTCCGCCTGACCAAGAACCATAACTCATATACATCTTGCCGTCCTCGCCAAAAAATATGGTAGGATCTATTGCATTGGGCGCATACTTCTCATTCCAACCGCCACTGGAAGTAAACCATTTATCGCTAATTCCAGTGAGCGTGCCGTCCGCTATCAGCTCTTTCAAATTCAGGTAATCATTGTCCCATTTTGTATTCCTGGTACTCACACCGCCATTATTTCCATTGTCTACTGCTCCCGTCTTCGTAAAACCGGAGTAAATAATCGTGTCCACATGCTGATACGGTCCCTGCGGCGTCTTCGATACAGCATAACCGATACAGGAACGGCGCCAGGTAGAAGACGTACTATAGTAGAGCATATAAGCGCCCTGGCTGCCATCTCCCCACACATAGTAAGGATTATAAATAGCATCTGGAGCCCAGAACCCCAGTCCGCCGTTCTTACAATCCGCGTCATCATAACCAGCCCATGCAAAAGACTCCGCAAAATTCGTCAATACATTTCCATAAACAGAATCATTCTTCCAACTGTCTTCCGGCCGCCAATTCCAGTCCGGGTTAATCTGCGTCCAGTCCATTAAATTTGTAGACTTAGCGTCTGCAAGATGTGTTCCGAACAGATAATATGTATCATCCGCCTTTAAAATTGATGGATCATGAACCATTACGCGCGACACCTGAGGCGGCGCGTCCGCAGCATGCACAAAATCTACCGGCACAGACGTAAAGCATACGGCTGCTGCCAGCAGAGCTGCACCCAACTTTTTAAAAATGTTTGTTCTCATAATAACCCTCCATACCTATAAACGATTCATCAGTTGTAGAAATTCTATCATACCTCGAAGCAAAGAGCAACAAAATCAATTTCGCTTCTATTTGCCAAAATACTCCTTTGCACACTTCATATTTTCCATAATCGAAACCTCGCATGAATGTAACCTAAGTTGTATCATCTTGTAACCGTTCTTCCTCTGCGGATATCTATCAGGCGTAACGTATCATCATACATGCTTCCTTTATCCTCTAAATCAATCATCAGCCATTTTTGACCGTTTCCCTCTCTTGTCTGATCATATATTCTCTGTAACTGCGCATTACAGTCCGGTAATACTGTCTGAACGGCATCCTTTTCCTTAACACCAACTACAACCATAACTGTAAAATACCCTTTCCGCGGGTATATCGCACATAACGTCTTTCCAACCTTTTTAAACTTTACGTTCCAGCCCTTCTCCCAACTACAAGAACTGAATTCTATTTTTTCCATGCATTTATATCGTTCTTTTATCTCAGAACAGAATTGTATAAAAACAGGATTCCTAACGTACTTACCAATTTCTTCCAGGGTTGGGCAAAAGTTCTTGTCTAATACATCCACGATCCTCGCCTCCTATCTATGCATCTTTTCCACTGATATACAACCTTTCCATGAAACTTTATTCCTTATTTGCTATAACACATTCTTTTTTGAGGTATAAATATTCACTAATTTTTCGTGATTCTTTAAATAATTCTTAATAGAGCTTTGCCAGTCTGACATTCCAAATGTCCTTATCAATCGCAATACCTCTTCTGTAAGTCTGTATCTATAATTAGGACTGTTCGTCGCTTTCCCATTATCCTCTACGATTGCAGCATTACGAAAATGATGCAACGCTTGCTTACGAAATGTTTCTCTGCTATTTTCAGCATAAGTTGCACCATAAAATTTATTAGCAAACTGAATGATATCATGAATACGTATCCATTCATTTTCTGCATCCACCCATACACTCTCCTGTTTTAAGCCTGTCATTGCCAATAATACATAACAACAAATTTTCAATATATTTATTTGTACGTTCCACAACGTAATCTAACATTGTCTAGTCTCCATCATACATTTTAAACATTCCTCTTATTTCTTTCCCTTTTTCTATCTGCACCTTTACATATTATCGTAACGATTCTTCATTTAATGCCTGCAAAAAGTCATCAACTTCTTTATTAAATTTTTGCGCTTTTTTATTCGCTATAAAATGATTGCCCTCTAAAATTGATAATTGTGCATTCGGTATATTTTCTGCAATAGATTCGGTATGCGCCTTTTTAACCATATCCCGCGTCCCTGCAATTACAAGTGTCGGTATATGGATAGAGTGAAGTTCGGTAATTAGAATATTAGGTTCAAAAATCATTAATCCTAATAATTCCATATGGCGCTTCGCTTCTTGTGATTTTAAAGCAAACTTTTTGGCAATTCTATATCCTATTTCTATAGGAATCTGAACACTAGCTTTCATTCCTTTTTTATCTAAATTGCCTCCATTTAATATGAGCGCCGTTATCATTTGCGGATACTTTAAGGCAAATTTCATCGCTATATTCGCACCATCCGAAAATCCTAAAATAATCGCCTTAGAGATTTGCAGTTTATTCATCAATTCATGCAAATCCTCTGCAAATTGTTCCATCGTAAAAGGCGCTGTTCCTCTCGGCGATTTGCCATGACCTCTGGTATCTACTGCAATGGTTCTATATTCAGCAGAAAAAAACGCAACCTGATTGTTAAAATAAGTCCCATCTTCTCCATTGCCATGTAATAGAATAAGTGGTTCGCCTTTTCCTTTTTCCTGATAATATAATGATATGTCCATTTTACCCTTTCACCTCATTTCTCCTGGTTCCTCATATAGCGCCGAAAAAAATGTATTTCAGCTTACGTTCCGCACATCATTTCGTAAAAACCAGGTATAACCGATGTCGCCAAGATTTGCTGCGCTGTTGCCACGTCAATAATAGCATGACCAATCATTATAGGTAACAGATTTCTTTTCTTGTAGTAATACCAACACAAAATTAAAGTTAGTGGTAAAAAAGAGATAGAACGATAAATAATATATTTTAAATCAAACAAAGTCGGAATAAAACTATGTTGTAAAGCAAAAAAGAAGGCTGGAACAATTATTGCTAAAATCTTATTTTGTATTTGATTGACGCCACAGAGGCTGTAAAAAATCTTGTGTCTATGAAATTTAGACTTTCCTGATAAGAAATAG
>CANOFW010000018.1 GCA_947565425.1 uncultured Lachnospiraceae bacterium | reverse complement strand
GCTTATTCCATTCTCCCCATCTCAGATGGGGGATTAAAATACTTTTTCATTTAATAATAATATGTCACATTATAGCATAATTTCCTATTTTTGCCTATATTGACTTATTTTTAGTTCTCATTTTTTAGCTGGCTCAAAAGTTCTTCAAATCTATCTGTATCTTTTAAAAATTCACGGAAAGCAAATGCAAACTCTTTCAACGGCTTTTTCGTCTTTGACTGCATTGAAAAAGTATCTGCTTCACAGTCAAAAGCAAACTGCCCTTCCAACTGTGCCATATTGTCCTCAAGAAATGCGCATACAACTGTTTCCCAGTCATATCCATTTCCTAACATATTATATTCCTCAAAGCTATCATTGTTCAAAAGACCCGCCTCAAGGCTTAATGTATATCTTCCGCGTTCCGATAGCCAGCGACAGGGGGCGATTGTCTCTTTTAATTTCTTATCCACATCACGCGGCTTCGGATACTCATTCTTACGTTCTTCCAGAATCCTTCCATTTATCATACTGAGAATACCAGTACGACATATGCACATTGACATACATCAAATCAGATACCTTACCGATATTAAGCTCCAGCAGCCCTTCCTGCTAAATCTTTTGTATACTTCCATCAATCTCGAAAACTGTACCATTTAAGTAATGATTTTCCATCGACTTATTTAAAAGAGCACTCAGGCGTATTCCTTATTATATTCATTCTTTTGAAGTTTCTCAAAATCCTTCCTGCTCAACTCCATCTCAATACATTTCCAAGTCTCTCCCATGCAATTATAACTCTCCGGGATAGCCAAGTCAACTATATTAAAACCGCAAGACTTATAGCAAGCGAAAGCGGCTGTATTATTCTCAAAAACCCCCAAAGAAATTTTATCTGCCCTAACAAAATCAAACGCATACCTGACTGCCAAGGCAAGCATTTCTTTCCCATATCCCTTCCCGCGTTTTTTATCATCGACAATCACAAAGCCCAGTCGTATTTCGTCATAACTGCTTTCATTCGGAAATCTCATGGTGAAATGCCCGACAATGCCTGTATCATCAAATGCCGTCATACCCCAAATCCGCGGGTTACTGCTGTCTGTGTCATAATAACAATTCATATCCTCCGGGGTGATTGGATAATTCTCATATCGGTCCGCGCTCCATTGACGAAACGCAAATTCATCTTTCAGCCACTTTGTGATTATCTGCGCATCATAAGCCTTGTACGGTCTTAGTCTCAACATATAACCTCTCCTAACTTCCACTCGCCATTGCCACTACTTGCCCTAAATACTATATTATAAATCCAGCTTCATATAGATAGACGTTTCCATCGGGCTGTCATTATAACTTTCAATCTCATAGAATCCATGCATTTTATACATATGTATCGCGCTCTCTAAAAAAGGCAGCGTATCCAGAAGCATAGATTGGTAGCCGGTTTCCCTGGCGTCATTTATGATCTGCCAGATCAAACGATTGCCTATCTCCCTCTAGTATAATCCAAATAAAATAATTCTTCAAACTTTTTGTCAAGTGCAAAACATAATATAAGTGCCAACTTTGCGGTAGGACTGAATTGCCCTGTTTCAATGGAACTAATTGTGTTACGGGAAACGCCTACCATTTCTGCAAACTGGCTTTGCGACAATTTCTTTTCTGTCCTTGCTTCCCTCAAATGATTTTTTAATATAAGTTTATCGTCCAAATTGCCACCGCCTTACAAAGTAATTAAAATTTCTATTAGTAAGATTTAATGCCCCATAATAAATCGGATTGTAGAAAAAACAAAAATTACAGACATAACGATTGCAATGAATAAATTTGATCTATCTTTGCATTTCACATACCTGTAAAAGTTTCCGACAGCCACTGAAACAGATACCGTAGCCGCTAAGTCCATCATTGGGTAGTCCTGCATATCTCTAATAAAGGAAAAGATAGCGGCAGCAATAACCATTGAAACATAAGTCCATTTCATAGATTTGTCCCGAATCTGAATCTCCATCTCATCATTCTTTTCTTCTTGTGCTTTTCTTAAAATATCTTCCTTATCCATAAGAATCCTCCAAATCCATTTGCCAAGTTTTGTTTGCATCGCCCTTTTTATTACAAGTAGAATTTCATAAATTGACAAAAATATAGCTCTGAGGTTATAATAATTTTCTATAAACGTGGTTTTTTTCGGGAGGAATATTTATGGGCAAAATTGAAAAAAATTATAAGTCAGCGCTGGATGAATATATCAATAAAGTATATGTACTGATACTATTGTTAGTGCCCGGCGCGTGTCAATGTGCAGGTTTACTTTATACGACAGAAAAGTTTCTGGGATTTTTCCCGACCGTCAGTTGGACAGCTCTTGTAATATTTGACGTCACATGCCTGATTTATCTTTGTATGGGTATCTATTTTGTGCGCACGGGTTTTGTGGAAGGATATGTTTCTTCTTCAAAATTAAAAGCTGCCAAATTATTTCTGGTTATTATAATGTTTGTGCAATTTAATTTTATCCTTTACATGATTCCGTCAACAGAATTTTGGGGTTATGCATTATTGTTCGTAATAGCCGTAGCACTTTTTCTGGATGTCAGAATTGTACTGATAACAGCGCTGGAAATCTCCGCTTCTTTAGCCGTTTCATGGTTTATCAGTGGCGATACCTTACTTCCTGTACGGGATTCCTTATTTATACCCAATATTATTGCACGCATTGTATGCCTCGTGCTGACATTATTTTTTATTGCAATATTGACTTATCTGGTGAGCCATATCCTGGTGAACGCCAAGAAAGGTGAAATGGAACGCAACAATGAAAAAGTCATGAATATCCTGGATTCCGTACAGACATTGTCAGGCAGATTACAGGAAGCTGGCAGTTCTCTCTCTAAGATTTCGGAAAACGAAAGTTCCTCGGCAGAAGAATTAGCGGCTACCAGTGAACAGTTGGTAGAAAGCAGTACTATGCTCGGTTCCAAAACAGAGGAAGGCACAGAAAATCTTAGTGAATTAAATAAATGGGTAGCTGTAGTTGCCGACAATGTAGAGAAGGTGGAAGCAGCTTCCAGAGACTTATTAGATAATTCTTTCAAAAATAAACAACTACTCAACGACTTACATAAGATCAATGGCGAAGTATCAAACTCTATGAATACCACAACTGATATTGCACAGAAATTATCTGACGCAGTACAAGAGATAGACGTCACCTTAAATCTGATTAGTGAAATTTCAGAATCTACAAATTTGCTGGCGTTAAACGCGTCCATTGAGGCAGCAAGAGCCGGCGAAGCAGGCAAAGGCTTTGCCGTAGTAGCAACGGAAGTAGGAAGTCTCGCTAACAGCACGCAGAATTCCTTAAACGAAGTAAAATCTGTTATTGACCGGGTACAGAATAATGTAAAGGAAATTACATTACAAATTGAAGAAAACGCCTCCAAATTAGGCACACAAAATGAATACTTTGCAAACGTATTCCACAGCATTCAAGATACGACAGAACTACTCAACGTCTCCGTCAGCGCAATTGCCACCATGAGCGAAGCCCACAATAAACAAGCAGAGGTTATCCGCAAAACAATATCCATCAATCAGAGTATTGCCGAGAGTATTAGAAATGAAAATGAACAGTTCCTTTCTATCAATGCAATGGCTGGAAGAAATGCGGATGACACTGCTGAAGTTGCTACACAGGCAAATGCAATCAACAACATGGTAGACGAGATGAGCAAGTTATTAAATATAGAAAATTTATAAGGGGTTGTCGCACTAACATAAATTACAAGTTATGATTCGTTCAAAAGGTTCGCATTGCTTCGCAATGTAAACAACATGCACAAAAAATATATTCGTGCAACAGCCCCTTGCATTGCTCACGGGAATAAATTGCTATTTATGACCAACCTCCGTCTTATCTCCCTGCAATATCCCCCATAACATCTTCACCGCCAACAGCGACAGAATCATTTCTGCACACATGGAAGCATACGGCATCCCATACAAGGGAATCCAGTAATTTAGCAGCACTATCGCCGGAATTTCCAATACAATTTTTCGTAAGAATGCAAATAACAATGATTTCTTTCCCGCGCCAATCGCCTGAAACACGCCGACTGTCGTATAGTCGAGACAGGCAAACGGCAACGCGAACAGGAAACCAACCAAAAACCGGGAACCGTAGACAATCACTGCACGATTTTTAATAAAAAGCCCGATCAGGCTGCCAGAAGCCAAACTGCCTGCCACAGCCACAACAAACAGCATCAGAATCGTCCTTTTCAACAGATACATCACCGCTTCTTTCATGCGTTTTCGGTTCCCGCTCGCAAAATTGTAGCCGACAAATGGCATAATCCCCTGTGTAGCGCCCAGCGTAATCTGCAAAGGAACCATCTGAATCTTCTGTACAATCCCCATCGCCGCCACTACTTCCGAGCCATAGACAGTCGCAAAATTGTTAAACACCGTCATTCCCGTAACATTTAAAAGATTCTGTATAGACGCCGGGATTCCTACGCCAAAGATATTGGCAATGATAGATTTCTGAAAGGAAAACCGCCGGATGTCAATACAGACGCAAGTATGCCGACGCTTAATATATAGCAGGACCAAAAAGTACAAACATGCCGCGCAATTAGACAAAAACGTAGCTAGTCCAGCCCCTGCCGCCCCCATATTTAACCCCATAGGCAAAATAAAAAAAGGATCTAAAATCATATTCAGGATGCACCCGCTCATCGTGCCAATGCTGGCATGCATAGAATTTCCCTCGGAACGCACCAGATAAGCAAACACAACGTTAAGAATAGAGGGAATTGCTCCCAAAGCAACCGCCCATTTCATATACGCGCAAGTGGCGGCAAAATTATCTGCATCTGCTCCCATCAGGCGGACCAGCGGATGCAAAAATATCCATGTCAACACAAAAAATATCCCTGCGCAAAACAGGGCGCAATAAAATCCAAAGGCAGAACATTCTTTTACCTTCTCCGTCTCTCCCCTGCCGAGCAGACGGCTCATTGCGCTTGAGGTGCCTACGCCAAATAGATTATTTATCGCATTGAATGCGAGGAGCGCCGGCGCTGCCAGCGAAACGGCCGCCGTCTGCACCGGGTCATCCAGTAGGCCGACAAAATAAGTGTCCGCCAAGTTATAAATTACCATTACAAGCGAACTGATAATCGTCGGTACCGATAGCTTGATAACGGCAGTAGAAACTGCCTCTTTTTCAAATAATGTGCTGTTCGTCCGTTCTTCCATGGTATTATTTCCCTTCCTAATTGTAATATCCTTTTACGCCAATCCCGATTGTCGCCCAGTAATTTGCCATCTTCCTCTCACATTCATATTCTTCTTCGCTCAATGATTCGCCATTTTCCTCTGCCTCTTTTGCCATTTCTTCAACATCCTCCGGAATACGCCGCCTGAAAATCCCCACGCTGATTTCCAGAAACGCATAAGAATATCCATTTTCGCTATCGTCAATCTCTCCCCGGTTATGTTCCGATAAGACTGCATATAATTCGTCTGCCTCTATAGAAAACGGATATATACCATAAATTTCAGGTTGCAGCTTCCCCTCATTACCCGCTAAAAACTCTATAAACTCAAGTTCATTCCTTTTATTGAAATCAAACCTCAATTCACTGTTGTAATAGTAGTAAGAACCTTGTAAATCATCCGGCTTCCCCAAGATATTTCTTACGGATTCCCTGGAAGAACCAAGTAAAATTTTTTCACCATTCAATACAATACCTTCTAATGGTATCATCTGTATATTCATTGCCATCTTCCTCCCTATGTGTCATTTCATATACCTGATATATGCTGCATACAAAACTTTCCTTTAAACATAACACAGACAGAAGCAGAATTCAACGTCTCTGTCTCTGTCTGATGATAAAAACTTGCGGGAATAAATAACAACTATATTTGATTTTTCATTGATACAATCCGAACTGCCGCTGCCATTCCTCCATCGCCATAGGATGGGCTATCAATAAATGTTTTCGCTTCGTTACTGACATTCTTGCCGTGTAATTGCGCATAGTTTATTTCATTTTCCCAACCGTACAGCCTTGACATAGATATAGATTCCATCCCCAGGATAGCGTCTACAACATGTTCTTGATAAGCGTCGCGATGTTTTTCCACAATATAACGCATAAGCTCCAGGCGCTTTTCCATACTTTTTATATTTGAGGAAGCCGGAGTGGTGCGGTAATTTATAAGCGGTTTCTCCACCATGCCAATATATGTATCAGGTACAGCTTCCAACATACGCAAAAAGAAATCCCAGTCCTCAAAACCACTGCGCATAGTCTCATCATATCCGCCGCATTGTTTCCAGGCGTCGCGGCGAAACATATGCGTTGCCGGGCAACAATTACGTGCAAGAAATGAAGAAACATCCCCTCCCTCGGGCCGCACGACTGCTTCAAGAACACCAAATGTCTGTAACCAGGAGGATGCCGCAACCATAGAAGGATTTTCATGTAATATTTTACTGACTTCCTCAATATAGGACGGTTCCAGACTGTCATCTCCGTCCAGCACTACTACCAAGGGAGACTCTGTTTCCGAAATACCTGTATTTCTTGCCGCCGAAACACCGCTATTTTTCTGACGGATGATGCGTACCGGGACAGATAATTTCTCATCTGTTTCTATTTCATGCAAAATATCAATGGACGTTTTATCTGTCGAGCCGTCGTCCACAATAATCATGTGTTTAGGCCTTATTGTTTGGCGGCATAAAGAATGAACTGCTTCATAGATCATAGATTTTTGGTTAAAACTCGTAATGACAACTTCAATATCATTATTTATCTGCACAATATTCTCCTCCTTTATTTATTATTTCGCCTGTTTCAAGGAGTAGATTCAGCTATTTGCTGTGAAATGCCTGCCCGTTGATGTAACATGCGCTTATAAATTGATTTCAGATACAATACCCTTGATTGTCTCTGCGGAATGGTGAAGCGATTCTATTTCCTCATCACTCAGCGCAATCGGCACATGCGTCTCCACCCCGTTTGCCCCTACAATCGCCGGCATACTCAGCGCTATGCCCTCGATTCCATAATTTCCATGCATGATGGCGGACACGGGCAGGATGGATTTCTCATCCCTGACAATGCTCTCGCAAATACGCTTCACCGACATGGCAATCCCGTAATACGTGGCGTCCTTTTTTTCAATAATTTCATAGGCGCTGTTTTTGACTTCTTCTGCAATCTCACGCATCGCCTGCGCATGGTTGAAATGTCCGCGCATTTCACAAAAATCGTCCAGCGGTATACCCGATACATTCGTACTGCTCCAGGCTGCAATCTCGCTGTCTCCATGTTCGCCGATAATAAAAGAATGAAGGTTGTGGCTATCAACGCCCAAGTGTTCGCTGAGGGCGCATTTCAGCCTCGCCGTATCAAGAACGGTCCCCGAGCCTATCACCCTGTTTTCCGCAAAACCACTCAGTTTTACAGCCGCATAAGTTAGAATATCTACAGGATTAGACACAACCAGCAGGATACCTTCAAATCCCTGTTTTACAATTTGTGGGATAATATTTTTATAGACAGCAACGTTCTTATTTACCAAATCCAACCTTGTCTCATCGGGCTTCTGATTCGCCCCCGCCGTCACAATAATGATCGCCGCATCTGCAATATCCTCATAATTTCCCGCATAAATTTTCATCTGTCCGGCAAAGGGAACTCCATGGGCAATATCCATTGCCTCCCCATCCGCTTTATCAAAATCAACATCTAAGAGCACCATCTCGGAGAACAATTTACTCTGCATTAAAGCAAACGCCGTGGCGGAACCAACAAATCCACAGCCAATCACCGCCACTTTTCTCGGATTCATCTTTGTTTCCATTTTTACCTCTTTCCTGCCCGCCATGCCGACACATACGCTGCATTGGCGACGGACATTTTATTATAAAATAATCGAAACTATCTTATCTATAAAATGTCCGTCTATGTTGATTTTATACTAAAACTTATTAAATGTCTTTACAAATTGCTCTCAAAAAAAGCCTTAATTCCTTCGCAGGCAGCATCCTCGTCCGCGCCTTCCACTTCTACGGTTACCGTGTCCCCACATTTTACGCCAAGCCCCATAATTGCCATCAATTTGGTGGCGGCGGCAGATTTGCTATCCTTTACAATGCGGATTTCACTCTGATACTTTTTCGCTTCCTTGACAAGAAGCCCTGCCGGTCTTGCGTGGATTCCCACTTCATCCTTAATTACATAATCAAATTTCTGCATTACTTTTTCCTCCTTTAAAATGAAATTATTTTATTTCCCGAATGCGTTTCCGCAATGGTAGCACCATTGAGGGAGAGACGGATAATTCGTCAATTCCCATTTTAACAAATTCTTCCGTAAGCTCCAAGTCTGCGCCTAATTCCCCGCATATTCCCGCCCACTTTCCATATTTGTGGGCGTTGTCGGTAATCATCTGAATCATCGCCAGAATCGCTTCATGATGCGGATTATAGAAATCATCCAGCTTTTCGTTCTGCCTGTCGATGGCAAGCGTATACTGCGTGAGATCATTGGTGCCCACGCTAAAGAAATCAACCATCTGCGCCAGCTTATCGCTGATCATTACCGCCGCCGGGGTCTCAATCATAATGCCCTGCTCCGGGTCCTTGAAAGTAATTTGTTCCTTTGCTAATTCTTCCTTGACTTCCTCGACGATCGCATAAATCTTTTCCACTTCTTCCACAGAGGTTATCATCGGATACATAATCGAAAGATTTCCATATACGGTTGCCCGGAACAATGCGCGTAGCTGCGTCTTAAAGATATCGGGCTGTTTGAGGCAGATGCGGATAGCACGGTAACCCATGGCGGGATTATCCTCTTTTCCCAGGTTGAAATAATCCACCTGCTTATCCGCCCCGATATCCAAGGTACGGATAATCACTTTTTTCTCACCCATAGTCTGTAAAACCTGCCGATACGCCTGGAACTGCTCTTCTTCGGTCGGAAAATCATCTCTGCCCAGATAGAGAAATTCGCTGCGGAAAAGCCCTACGCCGCCCGCATCGTTTTCCAGCGCGTAACCGACGTCTCCGATACCGCCAATATTGGCGTAAACATTGATTTTTTTACCGCTTTGCGTTACATTCTCTTTCCCTCTTAGCTCCTGTAATAGCTGTAATTTTTCCTGTTCTTTCTTAATTTTGTGCTCCGCCTCTTCACAGACGAACTCATTCGGCTCAAAGATGACTTCTCCCTGAACGCCGTCCACGACAGCCTTCATCCCCGACTGGATTTTATCCAAATCCAAGGGTACGCCGATCAACGCTGGAATGTTCATCATCCGCGCCAATATGGACGTATGGGAATTGGCGGAACCATGAACCGTAACGAACGCCAGAATCTTTTTCTTATCCATCTGTACCGTCTCACTGGGGCTCAAATCGTCCGCCACGATAATGGACGGCTCTTTGAAATTCAATCCGGCTTCCTGATTTCCGCTGACACACTGCACCAGGCGGTTAGAAATATCCTTGACGTCCGCGGCGCGGGCTTTCATATAATCGTCGTCCATTCCGGCAAACATCTCTGAGAAATTATCCCCTGTCACTGCCACGGCATATTCGGCATTTACCTGCTCCGCGCGAATCATATTGTAAATGGCGTCCAAATAATCCTCGTCTTCCAACATCATCTGGTGCACTTCAAAAATTGCCGCGCTGGTCTCGCCCACCTCAACAACCGCTTTTTCATACAACGCCTGCAACTGTTCCTGGGCCGTTTTCACTCCCTGTTCGACCCTTGCGACTTCTTCCCCTGGATTGTCTACCTTCCTGCGCTTTACTTTTTGGTCTTCATCTTTCAACACCACTACCGGACCAACCGCAATACCTTTATACACTGGTTTCCCATAAAATTTCACCATATCCTGCCACCTCCGTTACTTATCCTTGAACCTCTCTCCCATACCGTTTTACTGCTGCATAAATTGTCTCTGCCAATTCTTCGGTCAATTCTTTCTTCTTTACCCGCCATCGCCAGTTCTCCCCAGTGGTCGACGGCACATTGATCCTCGCACGATTATCATACCCCAGCCAGTCCTGCAACGGTATCACACACAACTTGGAAACGCTGGCCATCGCCGTACATACTAATGGTAAATACATCTTTTCATCTTTGCTCTTAAAATCACAGAGATATTCCCGAACCATCTGCCGTTCTTCCGCTTTCAGCCCTTCACAAAACCATCCGGTAATTGTCTCATTGTCGTGTGTCCCGGTGTATACCACGCTGTTTCTTTGATAATTGTACGGCAGATAATCATTGGCGCTTCCCGAATCCCTGGAATCAAAGGCAAATTCCAACACTTTCATACCTGGATATCCGCTGTCTGCTACCAGCTTTCGCACAGAATCTGTCACATAGCCCAAATCCTCGGCAATAATTTCCCGCTCGCCAAACACCTGCCGCACCTTCTCAAACAAGGCAATGCCCGGCCCTTTTTGCCATTTTCCTTCTCTGGCGTCCACCGCGCCATTCGGTATCGCATAATATTCGTCAAACCCGCGAAAATGGTCGATACGCGCCACGTCATACATACGGAAGCAAAACCGAAGCCGCCGCATCCACCAGGCAAATCCGCTGGCCAGGTGGTAATCCCAATCGTAAAGCGGGTTCCCCCACAATTGTCCGACCGCCGAGAACCCGTCCGGCGGACAACCGGCAACTGCTTTGGGCCTTGCATGTTCATCAAATTGAAATAATTCTTTGCCCGCCCAGGCGTCGGCGCTGTCCATAGACACATAAATCGGAATATCGCCGATTATCTCCACACCCTGACTGTTTGCATAATTCTTTAATTCCAACCACTGACGATAGAACTCAAACTGCAAAAATTCATAATAGCAAATCTCTTGCACAAGTTCTTTCGCTTTATCTTGCAAAACCTCTTCTTTCCTGTATTTTACATCTTCTTCCCACAAAGTCCAAGGTTTTCCCTCATTTTCATCTTTCAAGGCCATGAATAGCGCATAGTCTCCCAGCCAATCCTTCTCTTCCTCCTGAAATTTGCGGAATTGCGGATCATCCTCAATCCCACTTTTTTGAAAAGCTTTCCGTAACAGCACAGATCTGTTTTCATATAACAGACCGTAATCAACATACCGCTCATCCGCTCCCCAATCGACGCTCTCGCACTCCTCCTCTGTCAGCCATCCATAAGAAATCAACTTTTCCAGGCTGATATAGTATGGGTTGCCGGCAAAAGACGAAAATGACTGGTAAGGAGAATCCCCATATCCAATAGGGCCAAGCGGAAGAATCTGCCAACAGCTTTGCCCCGCCTCTTTCAAAAAATCCACCCACTCATACGCCTCTTTGGAAAAACAGCCGATCCCATAAGCAGACGGCAGACTGCTAATCGGGAGTAAAATTCCACTTTTTCTCATGCTTCTTCCTCATTTCTCACGAATTTCCGCTAATATTGCAAAATGATCTGAAATCACCGGCTCCTTCTGGCCGGAAAGTACGACTTGCGAAGAGACGACGTTCGCCGGATAGTTCGCCCAAATATAGTCGATACATAACCCTTTTTCTGCTTCCTCGCTCCATCCGTCAATTTTTCCCGGAACGGTTCTCTCATGTCCGTCGTTTCCGGCGAGCTGCCAGGTGTCCAGCCATCCATAGCTTTTCACATAATCGTAGCCTGTATTCCTCTCATCTGCCGGACTGTTAAAATCGCCCAGCAGAAAAATGTTTCCTTTCTTTTCGGACAGCGCCTTTTGAAGCAAATCCATCTGGCTGGCAAACGGTTCTTCCTCATCCCCCCACCAGCCCAGATGCGTACAGACAAAACAAACCTTTTGCGCTCCGACACAAACGTCCGCCGCAATTGCTTTTCTCGTCTTCCAGTTCTGATAATCGCGGGAATGGGAAAGATAATACGATTGCACATGTTCAATGGGGAACTTGCTGATGATAGCAAGCCCCTCGTCAAATATCCCATATCCCGTTTTTATGCCGTCCCAGGTCCAGTCATATCGACAGCCTTTTTGCTCCAGTTTTTGCATCAGACGCCATACATAATTATCCCGCCGGATGACTGTCTTTTTGTCCGCCGAAGGCAAATCATGAATTTCTTCTTCACCGACCGCCGAAGGCAAATCATGAATTTCTTCTTCACCGACCGCCGCTATAAATCCGTGAACTTGTTCTGTTTTCACAGTATCTTCGCTCTGCGTCTGGCACGCCTCCTGTAAGGCAATTACATCAATCTGCTGCTGCCAAATGTAATCTGCCAGATGAGCAAGATTATCCTCAAATACGCTTATTGGCAAATCCACGCCATGACTGTGCGCGTTTAATGTCATGATTTTCATAATATTTTTCCTTTATAATATATCATTGATATCCGATTTCAAAACATCTGCCTTCGGTCCATACACCGCCTGAATACCATTATCTTTCTTAATCAGGCCCATGGCCCCCTGCGCTTTCCACTCTGGCAGCTCCGCTACCTTATTCACGTCCTTCACCGTCACGCGCAGCCGCGTCATACAAGCGTCTACCAAGGTAATATTTTCTCTGCCGCCAAGCAAAGCAATAATTTTCTCTGCCTGCTCGTTTCCGCCTGCCGCAGATTTCTCACCGCCCTCGCCGGCTTCTTCTTCATCGAGATAATTGCCCAGACGTCCCGGTGTGGCAAACTTAAACTTACCAATCATAAAGTACGCGACCGCATAGCCGATGGAGAAAAATACCACCACGCTGATGACAAAGTTCAAGATATCTCCGCCCAGCCCCGCCTTTAACGACATGGGAATCCTCGTGATAAATTCCAGATTGCCGAAGGAGTGTAAACGAAGGTCGAAAACGCCCGCCAAGGCGAAGGCAAGACCTTGCAAAATTGCATAGATAATATATAACGGAAGCGCCGCAAACATAAACATGAACTCAAGCGGCTCCGTAACGCCTGTCAAGAATACGGCTGCCACGATAGAAAGAAATACCGACTTATACTGTTTCTTTCTCTCCGGCTCCACCCTGCGGTACATTGCCAGTGCAAATCCCATCAAAAGCCCGGTCGCTCCAATCATCTGCCCAACCTTAAAACGGGCCGGCGTTACCGTTGTCAGAAGTTCATTGTAAGACGCCATATCCCCGGCTCCCTTAAAGTTAATCAAATCTGTCACCCATGCTAACCACAGTGGGTCCTGTCCAAATACCTGCGTGCCTGCATTCGCTCCGGTAAGCACGGTATAAGTACCTCCAAAAGAAGTGTAATTCATGGGAATCGTCAACATATGATGTAATCCGAACGGCAGCAGCAAACGCTCCAATGTCCCGTATATAAACGGCGCCAAAACCGGCGAGGTATCGGAAGAATTGGCAATCCAGATACCAAAATTATTGATTCCTGTCTGTACAACCGGCCAGATCACACTCAACACCAATGCCGTAACCGTGGAATAGAAGATAACCACCAACGGTACGAAACGTTTGCCGTTAAAGAAGGATAACGCATCGGGAAGTTTACGGAAATTATAATATTTATTATAAGCCGTCGCGCCTACAAATCCGGCGATGATACCTACAAATACACCCATATTCAAAGCTGGCGCATTGAGCACATTTACAAAATAATCCGCCACCGGAATTTCCTGCCCGAACAAGGTATGCGTGACAGCATCCGCAGAGTTGAGCATATCCGCCGTCACACCAAAAACAACGCCTGTCACTTTATTAATCAACACAAAGGAAATGACTGCTGCAAATGCGCCGCCGGCACGCTCCTTTGCCCAGGAACCACCAATTGCCGCTGCAAATAAAAGATGAAGGTTATTGATAATCGCCCAACCAATTTCTGCCACCGTATTGCCAACCGTTTGCACAATACCGACGTCGCCCCCGGCAATGACGATCAGATTTCCGATACTAATCATCAGGCCAGCCGCCGGCATCACGGCAATAACCGTCATAAGCACCTTCCCTAGTTTCTGCAAAAAATCAAAATTAATTGCAAACTTCTTTTTCTTCTTTGGCTGTTTCTCTGTTTCTTTTTGCGCATCCTTGCCTGAAATGTTTTTCGTCTCTTTTTGCGCATCCTTACCGGCAACGCTTTCTGCCTCTTTTTGCACGTTTTTATCCTGCGCATTTTTATCCTGCGCATTCACCGGCTGCTCATCCGCCTGTCCCGCGGCTCCACTTTTAACCAGCATATCCCCGGCTTTCACTTCCCCATAAGTAAAACGCAGCGTCTCGTCGTCTGCACCGTCACAGATTACTACCGGCGTTACCATATTAATTCCCTGTTCCTTTAAAAAATCCATGTCCACTTCGGCAACCAACTGCCCCACTTTTACCGAATCCCCCTCCTGCACATGCGAGGTAAAGCCTTTCCCCTCAAGGGCTACTGTCTCCAGGCCAAAATGCACAAGCATTTCCACGCCGTCCTCCGTCTCGAACCCATACGCATGCAGCGTCTCGGCTACGGTTGCGACCGTTCCGTCCACCGGACTGTAGATTGCGCCATCTGTGGGCATGATTGCCACACCGTCTCCCATAATTTTCTCTGCAAAGACGTCATCCGGAACCTCTTCTATCGGAATTGCCTTTCCATTGAGCGGAGATAAAATCTTAATCTCTCCCATTTTTCCTTCCTCCTATCCTCTTTTTGAATTATTTTTCTTGCATAATGCAAATATTTTTCTATTTGCGCAATATTTGCATTAAAATTGCGTTGCGTTGTGTTTATTTATATTCAATATATCGCGTTTTTACAAATTTATCAATGCTTCTTTTCTTTTTCCTCTTACTTTCTCTATTTTGCACAATCATTAATAATACTCTACGCAATTTTACGCATTGTTTTGCGTTATTTTGCACAATGTATGTGTAACAGTTCAGCCATAGCCAGGCATAATGGGCGAATCACGCTAACATGAATGAGCATATTATGCCGGCTATGAGCGGAACTGTTACACATATTAATTTTGCCTATTTGCTTTACATTGACTTTTGCATTCTCATTTCTTATACTAGTATTTAGAAACATATGACATTTCATTCTGGGATAAGGAAAATATTATGAGTATAACCATCAAAGAAGTGGCACGGTTAGCCGGCGTATCGCCATCCACCGTATCGCGCACTTGCACGAACCACCCGTCTATCAGCGAACAGACAAAAGAAAAAGTACGAAAAGCAATGCAAGAGCTTGGCTATGAACCCAGCGCCCCCATTGCTTCACCCAATACAAAGACCATTGGCATCGTCCTGCCCGTCTCGGAGAAAGATACCTACGAGAACTCTTTTTTTCTGGAGACAATGCGCGGCATCAGTCAATTCTGCAATCAGAAACAATATTTTACCACGCTTATCACCGGCGCCTCCACCGATGAAATACTGCAATGTATGCGGCAGATGCTCAAAGAGGAACGATTAGACGGTATTATCCTGCTCTACTCCTCCCGTCAAGACCCCATTGTCGACTATCTCTATGGGGAAGGAATACAATTTGTGATTATCGGGAAAGCTGACAAATATATTCAAGATACGATCTACATTGATAACGACAATATACAGGCCGCCAGAGACGCCACGTCCTATCTGATTTCCCTGGGCCACGAGCGCATCGCTTACCTCGGCTGCGACAGCGCCCGTATTTTTTCCGCCGACCGGAAATCGGGATATATCCTGGCGCTAGCCGAACAGAACATCCCTTTTTGCCCCGAATATTATATTGAGATTCCTTTTATCCCTTATGAAGACCCGGAGGAAATAAAAAAGACGCTCTCCATGAAAGAACGTCCAACTGCTTTTATTGCAAACGATGATATTCACGCGCTGGTGCTGGCACATACCGCATCGCAGATGAACCTGCGGATTCCCGAGGATTTGTCGATTGTATCTTTCAACAATTCTATTGCTGCAAGGCTGACTTCCCCACCGCTGACCTCCATTGACATCAATTCCCGTCAGCTTGGCATTGAAGCCGCCTCGCAAATAATTAACCATATTGAGGACCCATCGCTGCTGCCAACCAAGATTATTGTCCCGCATCACTTGGTAGAACGCAAAAGCTGTGCAGCTCCCGCAAAATCGAGGTAACAATAAATATGAAAACTTATGAATATGAATCGAAAATTTATAATGCCGAGCAAAAAGGCGGCGCCTATGTCGTCTTCCCCTATGATATTCGCAAAGAATTTGGCAGGGGAAGAATAAAAGTGCACGCCACTTTTGACGGCGAACCCTATGACGGCAGCATTGTCAATATGGGCGTCAAAAACGCAGACGGCAGCGTATGTTACATTATCGGCCTGCGCAAAGACATCCTCGCAAAGATAGGGAAACAGCCGGGGGATGTGGTCGCAGTTACGATACAGGAACGGGAATAAAACACTCCGCATGTCCGTTGTCATGTAGCCGGGACTTTTCCTTTATCCAGCATCAAATCTACATTCTACTTACATTTATTAACTCTTTTTCTCTCTATACCCTGATAAACCCTCTTCATCGTCAGCCCCTGGACAATCGTGGTGAAAAACACAATTGCATACGTGCAGCCCAGCACGATATAATATGTATTCTCATCCAGCATCGACCTTGTGCTCATGGCAAGCGCAACCGACAGTCCGCCGCGCAGCCCTCCCCAGGTAAGCAGTTTGATAAAACTGCCCCTGTCGTATCCATCAGGCAATTCCCGCAAAAACAGGACGGAAATTCCCAGACTTCCCGAGCGCGCAAGCAGATTGGCGGCAATTGCGACCAACGACAGCAGAAAAACATCCGGCATCTGTAGAATGTGCAAAAACGATAATCCCAAAATAACATACAAGACCGAATTCAGCAGGTTATCCAGTATCTCCCAGAAGCTATCAAACTGCTGCAGTTCCATAGGCATGCCTTTTTGCTCCTGCCAATCCCTGAGCGCCGAAAAAAGAATTCCGCACACTACAGATGCAATTGCACCCGAGAATCCAAGCACATCACACAAAAGATACGACATAGATACGGCAAGAAGGCTTGTAAATATCTGCCTTGCTTCATCTCTAGTCCTGCTGAAAATCAGAAAGCAAATTACCGTTACCACACAGCCCACCAGTATTGCCCCAAACAGTTCCTTAAACAGCACAAAGAGAACCCCTCCGTTCTCCTGCGCTGTAACCAGCCCGGAAAAACAGACAAACAGAGCCACGCCCACGCCATCATTAAACAAAGATTCTCCTTCAATGGTAAAGCCAATGCCGGAGGGCAGGTTGAATTTCTTCAATATACTGGTGGCGGCAATCGGATCGGTCGGCGCCACCACGCTACCGAACATCAGGCAGACAGGAAGCGGCATATGCATCCCCAGAAAATAGGACGCCCCATAAAAGAGAAGCCCATAAAATACCGCGCCCAGGAATGTCGCGCCCACGGCCAGAACCGTGACCCCTTTGGCATATTTTTTCAAATCGGCAAGGCGCATGTGACAGGAACCTGCAAATAACATAAAACACAATACGCCTTTGACAAGAAACATTTCCAAATCAAATACCTGCACCTGTTCCAGGAATACCTGTACAGAAGAAATATTCCCAAAAGCTGTTCCTATTACCAGAAACACGCTGCCCGCCAGGAACGAGAAGAGCATGAGCGAAATTTCATGCGTAAGTTTCGTCACCTTCTCATTAAAATACCCCAGCAGTACCACAAACGCCAGCAGAAAAACAAATTTACCTAAAAACCCAATCATAAGTTTCCTCCATATCACTTTTTCCTTATGCAACAACATTATAAGCAACAATTGCCAATTCTTCTACATTATACATACTATGGTAAAAACTTTCAATTTAAATCTTCGAGTTTTTCACATCATGATTGCGATAGCCACAATCCCAAGAAAAAAGCTTCAGAAAAACGCTACAAGAATATCGGATAGTATGCTAACGACAAGATCAACAGATAGCCTAGCGGGTGCTTTGCCGCTATAAAAAGAAAAGAAGAATCCCCGGACTGTGGTGCAACACAATCCGGGGATTCATTCTTTAGTCTTTGAGGCAAGCTCTCCGCTTCGGTCCGCACGAAACGAACATCCCTCGAATGCCCAGCCATTCATAAGTGAACTTATCCCATATTTTGCAAAACCTCCTCCTTAGAAGGCATCACGCGCAAGGCACCCTTTCTGGTCGTTATCAAGGACGCTGCTGCATTGGCGAATGTAAGCATTTCTAGCAACTCGCTTTTTCCAAGCTGCTCCAGTCCATGCTCTAAAATATAATTCAGGACACATCCGCAAAATGTGTCTCCAGCGCCAGTTGTTTCAATGGTGTCCTCCCGTGGGAATGCATTTGCCTCTACCATCTCGCCTTTATAATAGGCACGGCTTCCTTCCTTTCCCATAGACACTAATATCAACGGAATCTGGTAACGCTCATTGATCCACGCTACGCCTTTCGTATAATCTTCCTCCTGCGTCAACCATTGAATCTCATTATCTGAAATCTTTAAAATATCGCACTGCCCCAACCCATATAAAACTTGTTCCCGGGCATCCTCTAAGCATTCCCACAAAGGCGGACGCAAGTTAGGATCAAAAGAAATCAAATCGCCAGCTTCCTTTGCAATCTTCAACGCTCTTTTCGTCGCTTTACGCACACCCTCATGGGTCATGGACAAAGTGCCAAAATGAAAAATTTTAGAATTGCGGATAAGTTCTTCGGGAACCTCATCTTCCGTCAGCATCATATCTGCCCCCGGGTTCCGGTAAAAAGAAAAATCTCGGTCTCCATCTGCATATGTATGCACCAATGCCAACGTCGTGTGGACTTTTTCATCCATACGTATATGATCTGCAAGGATTCCCACCTCCTGCACTGCATCCTTTAATTGGTTTCCAAAAAAATCCTTTCCCACTTTTCCAATAAACGCAGTGCTACGCCCAAGTTTTGCTAACATCGCCAATACATTGCAAGGCGCACCGCCTGGATTTGCCTCAAACAACGGATTTCCCTGCGGACTTTCCCCATTCTGTGTAAAATCAATCAACATCTCTCCCAGAGCTGTTACATCTATTTCTTTCATCTTCGTCCCTCCATTGGTTATCCTATCACGCAAGTTCCAACACCGACCGGCTCTTGCAGATCGTAAAATTCCGCAGTTACTTCCAGATTTTCCGTAATTTTCACCTGCGCCTCATCCGTCAGTGAGAGAACCTGATGCCAGACCCCTTTTTTCAGACAAATGGGTTTATCCAAGATAAAAACATGAAACTCCTGCGGTGTATCGTGTTCCGCAACCAATAAAACGGTAATTCCCTTTAGTGGTTCAAAACTCTCCTTTGAATATGGATGGCATTCAAACTGCCGGACGCTGCGGTTATTATAACGACAAACAGCCAATCTCCACGGCGCCTCCTCTTCTGCTTCCACAATGTAGAAGCCATCCTCGCCCCCTTGCGGAATTTCAATCACACTCCCAAAGGGTGCAAATGCTTCTTTCGTAATACATTCTATTAATGCCATTTTGTCCTCCTCATTTTCCCTCTGCCCTCTATTCTGCCTTGGGATACTCGTTACACAACAGTCGGTAAGGCTCTTCATCTTCCTCAATGGCAGGGAACCTTCCAATCGGCTCATAAAAACGATTGTCATTTTCATCGTCATTGCACATAGAGACTTCTCCTAACAGTACTGGTCCTGTGCCTTCCTCCAACTCAAAATCATGATACATTCCCTGGTAAATGGTAATGCTCTCCCCTGGACAAAGGCGCACCTGAGTGCCTGCCGGAACGGTAAATTCCCTGCCATCACAATGCACGGTTACATCCGTGTCGGCAAACTTCCCGTCCTCCGTGGAGTTATACACACGAATCAGCACGTTGCCGCCGCCCCGGTTAATAATATCCTCCATTTTCATCCAGTGAAAATGCATGGGAGCCATTTGCCCCTCCTTGATATATAAAAGCTTTTCTGCATAAGTCTTGGTATACTTGTCCATTTTGGGATTTCCATTGCGAATGGTAATCAGCGAAAATCCCACTTCGTCAAATTTTCCCAAACCATAATCCGTAATATCCCACCCCAACATATTGTCCCGGATTTCATCGTACTCATGATTCTTTTCCTTCCACTCCTCGGGTGTAAAATTACAAAACGGCGGCAGTGCAAATTTATGCTCCTGAATCATAGCTTCCATTTCCTTTAATGCTTTATTAATCTCTGAACGTTTCATTTTCTTCTCCTTTTCTCTTTGAATTGATTTCTGTAACAATTGTTATAGTGACTTCCATGGCACACTGTCCGGCAATCCCTCAAAATCCTCCCTGTTATATTCTATGAAATTCTTCCCATGAGAAATATAAACGATTCCACATCCCTTCGCCTTTAGCTCTTTGATAATTCGGAACAAATCGTCAATTTCTTTTGCTGTCAAAGCGGAAGTCGGCTCATCCATAATCAAAATCTTCGCCTGAAAGGAAAGGGCCTTGGCAATTTCTACCATTTGCTGCTTGGATACCGGAAGATCGCCTACCACCTGCTTGGGATCCAAATCAATCTTCAATTCATTCAGGACAGCCTTTGCTTCCTTCTCCATTTCCTGATCGGAAAGAACGATCCCTTTCCGCTTTTCTCTTCCCAGAAACATGTTTTCTGCAATGGATAGATGTCGGCACATATTCAATTCCTGATGTATGATTGCGACTCCCATTTCCTGCGCCTGCTTAGGCGTCAAGTTTCCGCATTCCTTACCAAAAATCTGCATACTCCCTTCATCCCTGGTATAAACGCCGCTTAGAATTTTCATCAGGGTGCTTTTCCCAGCTCCGTTTTCTCCTAACAGCGCCATCACTTCCCCAGAACGGAGTTCAAAATGAACATTATCCAGAGCTTTGACGCCAGGAAAGCTTTTGGAGATATGTTCCAACAGAACAATCGTTTCATTCATCTTTTTCACCATCTTTCCCTTTTTTTGTGTTTTTTTAGATATTTTTTATTTCTTTCCTGCATTATACATAAGATTGTTTTGTTGAACTAGGTGTCAAACTTTTGATTTATCGGGGGTTTTTTATGCAATATGCACATTTCAGAAAAAACATCAACTAATTAGAATTTTCCAGATGAATTTAGCTATAAGTTCATGTAACCAAAAAAAAGAACTAAACCATAAGTTTTATGGCTTAGCTCTATATTTTAAAATGAACCTTCAAAATGAAAATTTGTTAAATTCTATAAAAAGGCGCTTTTGACACCCCAATCATTGTGGAAAAGTACTTTCCGCTCTCCCCGCTTAATTTTGCCGATTGGATAGCAAGGATAAAAACGCCCGATATGCGCCTGCACCCGCTTTGCATATTGGGGCGACACAACCACGCACATACCCACGCCGCAGTTAAACGTTGCCAACATTTCACGGTCGCTGATATTGCCTTTTTCCTGAATAAACTGAAATACCGGCAGGATTTCAATGCAGGACAAATCAATCGAAGCACAAAGGCCATCCGGTATAATCCGGCACAAGTTTCCCTCGATACCGCCGCCCGTGATATGGGCAAGTCCATGATAGATATCCTTACCGAAAAATTCCCGCAGACATTTATAATAGGGAAGATGCGGCTTCATAATCTGTTCCACAAACGTCAGTCCCTCAATTCTCTCCAGCTTAATTTCCGGGTATCTGTCCATCAATAACCTTACCAATGAATAACCATTGGTATGCAGGCCGTTCGAGGCAATTGCCAAGACAATATCATCTTCTTCAACGCCTGAACCGTCAATCACATGAGATTTATCCGCAATACCCACAATCGTAGATGTAAGTATATAAGTTCCTTCCTGCACGACCTGGGGCTGTATGGAAGTCTCGCCTCCGACTAGAGAACAATCATTTTCACGGCAAGCAGCAGCAATCCCCTTGACAAAAGTGTTAATCGTATCTTTTTCCGCCTTCCCACACACAATCGTATCGAGCACTGCCAGCGGCTTTGCGCCCATAACAATGATATCATTTACCAGATGATTCACCATGTCATGACAGATAGATTCTGTATAGCCGTATTCCATCGCTAACTTCTGCTTCGAGCCTGGCTCCTCCGATTTCAATATTAAGATAGGTTTCTTCATCTCCTCAAACTCTATATCATACAGAGAGGCAAAAGGCCCCACACCGTTGAGAACGCGCGCATCCTCACTTACCAGCAATTTTGCCATATCCTTTTTCAATGCATCGGAATAGGCGATGTCCACTCCTGCCTTGCCGTAAGAAAGCGATTCTTTATCACTGATATCTGCTCTCAGCAAATCATCCACCGTTACCTGCAAGATTCGCGACAATTCCGGCAAAATTTCAATATTGGGAAATACGATCCCATTTTCCCATTTAGAAACTGCCTGAAACGTTATGCCCAATTCGTCTGCTAACTGCTGCTGAGTCATAGACCTGCGTCTGCGCTGCTCGCAAATAAATCTCCCCATTTTCAGATTATCTAACATATCCACCTCCGCTATAAATGACTTATGCAACTTTGTCTTTATCTTAGCAGAGAATAAATCTGTTCTCAATAACCGTCTATTTGTATTTTACATGCATTTTTCAACTGATGGTTGAGAATACAATTCTGGAAAATCACTCCTTTACATTTCATCCAGATTTCTGTGATAGCCCAAACCACTTCACTATCCCATAGATACCATTGGTTCGATAACTTTCAATCCCAAATCGGAAACTTGATACTTAGCATTGAAATTCAAAATATCTTCCCTCTGACCGCTCGATAAGTGCTGCCATCAGCCGGAATCTGATATGTGCCAAATCCATAGACCGGAATTTCCACACCATCGTTTCATTTTACTGTCTCAATCGTTGTCATAATATTCACGCATCCTTTCCAACCAAATAAGGTTTTAATAAAGTATCTAAATATGTTTGGCAAAACTCCTTCGTACGTTCCTCAAAGCTATACGCTCCGCCGCTCATTGCCCAGCAAAGCATCCGTCCGTAAAGCAAATCATTCAATGTATAAGCAACCTGTCCCACAGGCAGATCAACTCTTAATAGACCATTGTCCACTCCTTGATGAACGAATGGCTATAAATATAGAATTCCTCCTGACTGGGACGAACTTCTTTTTCCATCGGTGGAAACTGCTTGTCAAATGCTTCCGCATCAACATTGTCAAACTCATAAGCCGAACTTCCATGATAAATCCACTTTCTGCCGTCTGCAAACGTCCCTTTCACCAATTCCTTGACAAGCATTGCCGCCGGATAACTGTTATCTTCCATGCAGACATGATATTTGTGGCAGCTTTTAAATCCTCTTCCCACATAATTTCCAGGATTCCCCATAATGACAATTGACTCATATCCTAAAGCGGACGCCCTCTCAAAACTATGCTCCAACAACTTCCTGCTAATTCCCATTCGCTGATAATCTGGATGAACGCTGATTGGTCCAAAAGTTAAAACCGTTCTCTCCTCGCCGTTTTCATCTGTAAGCCAGGCTTTTGTGTACATGAGATTGCCCACAATCTTTCCATCCTCCGTCTCTGCCACAAAATCAAGCTCTGGGATAAAATCTTCATGTCCACGTAGAATATGTGCCAGATAATGCTCCACACACCCTGGAATATAGACATTCCAAAATGCTTTTCGCGTCAATTCTTCCACCTCGTTAAAATCATTCTCTGTTTCATTACGAATTAAAATATCGGGCATTTTATTCCTCCTCAAATTCTTCTTTATGTTTTCTGAAAAATTCATAAAAATAGCGCACATTCGCAAGTTCCGTCCATTTCCTCTCTTCCAATTCCCCAGAGTCCAAATCATAAATCTTGGCATTGAGCGTCCCCAGCATGAATGGCGAATGGGTGGCGATAATAAACTGGCATCCCAGAAATCTTGTCATTTTATTGAGCTCTTCCGCCAGCGCCACCTGATTTGCCGGCGAAAGGGAAACCTCCGGTTCGTCTAATAAATAAAGTGCATCTGGCTCAAGATAATCTTCTAACATCTGCAATGTAGTTTCACCATTTGAATATTTCTCCTGCGCAAATACCAGACATTCCATATCCCTTTTCATCTTATAAGAATCCTTCAAATGTTCTCTCTGTTCTTTGGGCATTCCCCTGCGGATATGTTCGTAAATATACCCATCTTGCAAAATCTGCTCTTGCTGAATTTTCTTAATCTCATACAGAATATCCTCGCTTTTGATATAACGGCTCCCCTTAGGCACAGCAATTGTTGTTCCTTCCTCATCTTCCCCCAGGGAATATTGGCATTCATTTATAAATTGCATGAAATAGGGCGTCGTTCCAAACATATTGCTAGTCGCATACTCCAATCCTTCCAACTTTAGCTTGTTAGCAATAATATTAAGCATGGTAGATTTGCCCGACGCATTGTTGCCATATAGAATCGTAATCGGGCGGAATAACAATACTTTCTCCGCTTTTGAGGCAAATACATTGTATGGATAAATGTTGGGATCTCGGACTGTTTGATCTGAAAATAGAAAACTGCTCAAATAAATCATCTTTGTACCTCAAAATAATAACTCACGATCTCCTGCTCCAATTTCACGCGCTTCTCTCTCATATAGGCGACAACGTCCTTATACGGCTCTTCCTGCTCCAATCCTTGCAGCCGATTGAGGTCATGATCCGTAAGGCGTTTCAAACACTTGCCGAACCTGTCGTCTGCAAGTTGCTTAACGCCCATACAATACAACTTGAAATTTCCTCCCGTTGCCCGGCATAAATGCCTGTGAATGAGAAATCCGCCGACATCAATATCCCCAAAATGATAATAATGAATGGTGGGATTGTCCGCAATGACCCTCCTCAAAAAATCAATTTGCGGGCGGCTGGCAAAACCGCCAAGGTACATCATTGCCGTGGCAGCATCATTGCTTCTCTGATAGGACGTCTTATTTTCGATTGTCATCAAATTTGCCGCATGGACTGTTATTTCCCGGATATCCTTGATATCACCCGAGGATATGGCGACACCGCCTTTTAGTTTTCCCGTTTCAAGTACATAATGATCCCAGACAATTCTCCAATCTCCTTTTATCATCACTTCCTGTTCCGCTGGGATGACATGATAAATGGCCAGCACCTCGTCATTTTCCTCTGCTTCTTCTTTGGGCATGGAACGCGCGCCTCTTATAATCGCACAAATTTCCTCATAATTATTCTGCTCAAACCATTTGGAATCGCCATACACAAGCATGGACAACTCGCGCACATACAAATCCTCCTCATTCTTCTCCAAAAAATCAAGCATTTGCAGATTCGCTTCAATTCTGGACAAATCTATCTGCCGCCTTGGGTCTTCTATCTGCATTCCTATATGCTCCATATAATACTGCACCACTGCCCCTGAAGATTGATACTGCTGTATGAGCCGCTTCACTTTTTCAGAAAGTATGCTTTGCGGCACCACACCGTAATGCTCTTTGAGATACCCATACACCACATCCATATTCTCTTCGCAGAGATAAATTTTCTCCACATCGGCGCTGAATTTCAAATAATCCACCGCTACCAAGCCTAACTCTTTCAGTGCATTTACCGCTTCCTCCAGGCTCTGTTTCTCTCTGATATCCGCGTTATTGTCTGTATAATTCTTATATACTTCCTGCGGCTTTAAGATAACCCGCCTGCCGGTATTTATATTCCTCGCAAGGCGGTTATGATACTTTTTCAATAATTTCTCAAGAACCGGCTTCTTATAATCTTTGCTGCTCATGGAATTTAACCTTTCCGATCTGCATGTTGTCGTTGCTCAATTTGAGAACCGGGATAATCACCCCGCATTCGCTGCCAATAGATTCCAGCTTATTGGGCGGCGCGCAGAAAATCACCTGAAAATCCTGGTTCTTGAAAAATTCCAACATCAGCTTGATATTGTGGTCGCTCATCTTTTCAAACGGCTCGTCAATAAAAATCAGCCGCACAGAATTAACACGCACATTATATAACATGGACAAGGCCGCGGAAAGGATCAGCGTGTATGGAATCTGAGTACCAGCGCCGGAATTATAGCCCACCTGCTTCGACAGTTTTCCGTCCTTGACCTCATCATTGTTGATGATAATCTCATAGCTCATATAATTACGGTAATCCGCAAACCGCTTAATTTCCGCCACATCATTTTTATCAATAATTTTGTTGATAATATCCTTAATTTCTTTTTCTCTTAATTCAACTTCATCATTGTCGTAGCCCATAAAACTTGTAAATGTCATCTGCCCTTCATCGGCCATATTATTTGTCTCCTGCAAATACTTGGCGTAACGCAGAATCTTGGCATAATCAGAGCTGTCGTTTAACAACTTGACTTCAAACTGATAGCGCGTGGAAAACTGCAATTTCCGCAGCTCTTTATTGATATCCGAAATGTCGCTGCGCGCCGTCTGCGCAGTTTCATAGATGCTTAATACAAACTCCCGCTTAAAAATACGCTCATATGTAACCGTCTGTTCTTTCAGCTTCTGTTGGATGCCCTGAAGATCGTCAATCCAAATCCTGCCTCTGCGTTTCTGGTAAGCGGCTTCATGTTCTAAGCCAATGGGCAGCCTGTCCACTTCCTGTTTGCGGTTGTTATACGACTGCTGCTTGCCATTGATATTCGCCTCCAATTCGCGGACGCGACGGTCAACTCTCGCCTTGTTCTCATACTGCATGAGCCCGCCGTTTTTGTTTTCTCCCGCCAGGTAGCCATCGTATTCTTGCACCGCTGTTTCTACCGCAGAATGGTCAGATATGCGCGCTTCCTCCAAACGTTTCTGCGCCTCCTCTTCCCGCGTCTTGCATTCTTTGATTTCCTTTTCTTTGGCGGCCGTCTCCGCGGTCAAGGTCACTTTCTTATCCAGGTTTCTCCCTTTTTGCGACTTTTTCTTATCCAGTTGGCTGCCAAGCTCAGTCACACGATCATTCAAAGCCATGAACTCAGCATTATTTTTCTGCGCCTCCAAAAGTTCCCGGTAATGGCCTTTCTCCTCATTCCATTCTATTGTTATCTGCGCAATTTCCCGGTGTGCGTCTAAGTTAAATTCCCGAAAATCGTCCAGCCCTTTTTGCAGGCAATCTGACTGCTGCTGTAATTGTCTTTGCTGGGACAATACTTCCTTCTCCCGTTCTTCTAACTGCTGCAATTTCTTTTGTGCAGACAGCCTATTCAACTCTACAGCCTTTCCACCCAGGCAATAACTCTTTAATTTCTTTGTATTCACATAAGTCACCGCCATGTTACGGCTTAACTTGCCCTCTTTGGACATGGCATTGTCGTACTTGGGCACATCCTCTTTGTCCACGGCATGAATCCGGCCAAGCCAGAATTTAAAATAATTAGCTGCCGTCTCATTCTGGATAAACAGGAAATGAAATACGGAATCTTCTTCGCACATCATCTCCCTCGCCATCAACCGCCTGGTATTTACCAATTCCACGTAGCGATGCCGCGACCCATCCATCACCGCATTCGCTACTGCAAAAGCTTCCGGCGAAACAATAATCGCATACCGATGGATTCCTAAAAATGCCTCTATCGCGTCCCGCCAGCCTTCGTCCTTTAATTCCACGACGTATTCAAACGCCATCCGCGCTTCCTCCTGGATTCCCCTTTTGTGGAACTCACGATTAATCTCGCGAATCAATTCCATCTGTTCCCTCACATATGTGTAATCCGGTTTATTCTTGTTGCAGTTCTCGATAATCCCCGCCTGCTCCGAACACTTCTCCCGAATCTCCAATAACGTTCTGGCAAGCATCGTCTTATCTGCAATCAACTTGTCACGGCACAAGCGGATTTGCTCTTTTAACACGCCTACAAACTGCTTCTTTTCTGCAAGCTCCACCTCTTTTGACGTCAACCTGTCCACCAGACTGAAATCCGTATGAGGTATCTCTAACTCCTGTAGCATAGTTACAATTTCCTGCATCTGTTTCTGGAACATCTCTAACGCTTGCGCCTCTTTTTTCAAGCTCTTTAATTGTTCCTCATATTTGTCTATCAACTGTTTGGACGCCAGAATTGCCTTGGAAACATCCAGCGCATGCAGCGCGCTTTTTGCTTCAGATAGATAAACCTCTAACTCCTCGATTTCCTGTGACAATCTATGAATTTCCTTCTCCAACTGTCCACAAATAATGTTATTTTTCTCAACGATTTCCTGGGATTCGCGTTCCCTCCTCTGACACTGCACAACATTATTGTAAATCACTTTTATGTCGTCTATTTTCAAACGCAGGCTTTTTTTATCATGTTCCTCATAATCAGACAAAATAGCATCCAAATCCTGCAGCTCCTGATTAATCTGCTCTAAGCTGCTGTTAATCTGTTCGATATTCTTCTTGGCCTCTTTTAACTTTTCAAAATTTACATTGTGTTCTTCTAACACGGATTCCTTAATAAATTCCTGGATTTTGGCGGCAGGATTGTATGCCATGATGTTCCTGAGTTTCCTCTGGTACTTGGAAACTTCCTGATATGGCAGCTTGAGCCCCGTCATCTGCATAAAAAGTGTGATGCCCTCTTTCTTACTCTTCATCGACACGCCATATCTCTTCTGGAACCCGGAGGCGTCGTACGGCTTCCACACTTTCCCCTCTTCATATACAAAAGAAATGTCCTGCAATGACTTTTTATCGAGCGCATACCAATGTGTGCCTCGAATATCGGTAACTGCCGTTTCAATCACTACCCCCAAAATAAACGGATTCTCATTAATCTCGTCATAATATTCTAAGGCGATATGCGTATAGACCACCGGTATTTTCTCCGCTGGCCTGGCGTAAATCCCGGCGCTGGCATCCACCAAACAGCGTGTATAGGACACCAGGTTACGCTTTCCCACCCCCGTATTATATCCGCTTGTGGCTTTATTAAATTGCGTGTCCCCTGTATAAGCATACTTAATAGCGTCTAAGATTGTTGATTTTCCGCATTCATTTTCACCGGAAATTAAAGTAAGAGCTTCCGACACCGGAATCGTTGTATTGGAAAATCCATACCAATTTACCAACTGTATTCTGCGCAAAACCGTTTTACTCATATGCATCCTCGCTTTCTGCCATATCCTCCAGCTCTTCCTCATTATCCGCCAGATTATCCATGTCTGCCTCATCATCCGCCATGTTGTCCTTATCCGCCCCCGCGCCGTCATCCACAGCATACTCTGCCATAACCCGTTTCAACTGCCCGATATCCATGCAAAATTGCAAAGATGGGTACAATTTCACTTTACCATCTTCCGTTGCGATATCATCGCTGTAATCAATCAGGCTGAATCTTTTAAAAAGGCGGTAATTTTTCTTGAAATCAGCGGGCGTCATGGTAATCTTATAAATCTTACACTTGTCTATGATATCGCCAATGGTTACATAAACCGGGTCTTCATATCCCATGCGCTCCAAAAACAACAGCCATAACACCAGCAAGAGCCTGACCTGTTTCGGCTCAAAGCGCAGCAGGTTTATCCTCTTTAACCCGACCGTTTCAATATCGTCATCATTCTGCTGTAACATAGCGACGCGCATACGCTCCTCAACGACTACTTTATAACCAATGGCGGCAAGATATGTATTGATATCATATTGATTCGATTCGGAGGATATGAAATCATACAATCGTTCTTCTTTATCTGCCACAATAAATGTCGCATCCAATAATTTACGGATGCACCGTTTAAACAGATACGCATCCTCGTCCGACATTTTTTTCATAAAACCAAAATCTCCCATAACATCTCCTAATTCTGTTTATTTACTAATTTCCACGACTATTCAGAACCCTGCGCCAGAGCTATTCAGAACCCCACGCCACAGACATGTCAGCATAGCTGCCCAGAGTGATTTTTGTGCATTCTGTCTTTACCGCATAAGCGGCAAGACCTTTTGAACGAGTAAATATATTAGTGCGACAGTCCCGTATCGCTATTTCTATGGGGTTCTGAATGTTTACAAATTTTCATATTATTGATATCTGCAACATCCGTTTTCACCATTTCCTCAGACAATTCTATCTCAAATGGAAATTCTATATTTTTTGCGTACAGCATAGCTGCCGCAAACATAATTGCCTCTTCCTTTGTCCTTATCTGCCGCTCTTTTAACTGAATTTCCCGCTCATTGCCAAGCAGCGTTTCCAGGAACATACCCACACGTTCTACAGAATAACGGTTCGGCGCATTTTTAAACAATTCTTCCGTCTTTAAATCTTTATCTTCTTCGGACAATTCTGCAACTGCCAGTCCAATATTCTCGCCCTCATTTTTCAACCTTCTCGTTTTCTCAAATGATTTATATCCTATATATTTTTGACTGATGATACGCGTACAATCCGCGGCTTTTTCCATAGCCAACGCCTGCTCTTCTTCTGAAAGCCCGGACACAGCGTTTAGAAAATCATTGAGGGCTGATTCCAGGCGGATACCGTTGCTTGACATCAGCATAATCCTCGTATTGGCAAGATTATAATAATTGTTAATCCGCCGGTCTACCAACTCCATGTTATCTTCATATTCCACGCTGAGGAAATATTGCAGTTCCGCAAAATAGCGCTCCACACGCTGCCTTGCTTCATCCGCATCTATCTGCAAATTCTCGGCACATTCCGCTACCATTTTCTCAAACAAATCCCCCTGCCTCAACACCCGCAGCTTATTGCGGATAAATGAAATCTGCGTGGGAATCAAACCATTATTTTTGACAAAAAAATATTCGCTGAAAAAGCGGTCAAGCATTTCATCTTTCATGATAAACTGTCCGAAACTGTTGATATCCTGAAATGCAATTACCGCTTTCATAATGGTAGAAATATTCTCTTTTAAATCTGTCAATTCATTCTTTAATTCGCTCTCATTGTCAATTAAGGGCACAAGAATATTCGTGTACGGCCGCTCTCGGCGCACAGAATCTTCCTCTAATGCGGACTTGACAATCTCGTACATGGAAAAAATACGGTTGGACATCATGCCCTCCCCGCTCTTCTCCGTCATTTTGCGCAGAAAATCCATCACTCTTCGGCAGTCGATGGAAACATTGACCACATACTCGCCATTACGCCCAATCTCCCGTGGGAGCAACCAGCCGCACTCCCGAAATAAAGAAATAATGGAAGCGGCCTGTAAGTCGCCTCCATTTTCTTCTGTCGTCTCGGAGAGATTGTCTGACTCCTCATGCAGTTCCATATTTTTAAGAAAAAGGGTAATACTGTCCTTGGCGTCCGATTCATAGAGAACCGGCAGCTCCTTCGTCTTGTCAATCAGAATTTGTATACAATCATAATAAATTCTGCGATATTTGAAGGTAAAAGGTTTAAAAAAAGATTCGTTCTTTATATAATCAAAAAAATTCACTCGCTGACCTCATTGCTTTCCCTCTACAATCTTCCCTCCACAGCAAAAATGCTGCACTAGCTTTATTATAAAGTAATGCTAGGAAAATGCAATGAATTTCTTGTAAAAATATATTCGGACATCATACACGCCCCGGAAGCCGAGCTTTCCCTTATCAAAGACAGGTTCTCCTCATGGATGCCCCCGATCGCATACACCGGAATATCGACGGCAGCGCAGACCTCTTCTAAGAACTCTATTCCTCTTGGTAAGATTCCTTTTTTGCAGTCCGTGGCAAAAATATGGCCCACCGTCACATAAGACGCCCCCAGCTCCTGTGCCGCCTCTGCCTCCGCCACTGAATGAACGGACGCGCCAATTTGAATATCAGCAAGTCCTCCGCGCCTTTGATACTCTTGCAAAGCTGGGAAAGGAAGGTGCAGCCAACCGCATCCGGTCTCTTTTGCAGCCTCCAGATAACTATGGGCAATGATTCTTGTCCGCCTGTCCCCCAGTTCCCTGATTTTCTGCCAAAGACTTACAAACAATTTCACATAATCCGCCTCGGACAACTGTTTTTCCCGCACAATCATGATATCCGGCTTTTGATTTTTTCCAAGGCAAGATTTGTCGCCCGCTGCAATCCCGGCCAAAAATTCTATATAGGTTTCCAAATCTGTCTCTCCATGGGATGCTTGAAATAATGCCCAGTTTGAGACAGCAATTCTACACATACACATAATCATTCATCACCGGCTGCAAGCCGCAGTTTTTTATGGCCTGTGTTACTGCGCTGACATCGCGGCTATCCGCAATTTCAAACTGATTGTCGCCCTGTTCCGTTATTTCCTCAGAATGACTGCCGATTCCCGTACTGACGCCGGCGGAAATTTTCGTTGCCGCCACGCCAATCACATGATCGCGGAAATCTGCCCGCTCCCTAGTGGAAATTGTCATCCCGGCAAACGGCAGGAACAGTCGGTACGCACACATGATTTGCATCAATTCCCGCTCGCTAACCTCCTTACCGCCCAACGGCTCCACCACCGGAACAACTTCTTTCTCCTTCATTTTTTCGCTGCCTTCATTCCTGGCAGCATCCTCTATCGTCATAATTGGACGCAATCTCGGGCAGGAGAAAGAGATTTCCGCATAGGGGTATTTGCGCTGGATATAGTATGCGTGAAGACCTGTGGCAAACGCATCCTTGCGAAAATCTGCCAGTCCCAAAAGCGCGGCAAACGCCACGCCGCGCATTCCGCCTTTTAACGCCCGCTCCTGCGCATGAAAACGGTAGGGGAAAACTCTCTTATGCCCGGCAAGATGCAGCATTTCATAGCGGTCAGAATCATACGTTTCCTGAAATACCGTCACATAATCCGCACCGCATTTCTGTAAATATGCATACTCATCGGAGTTCATCGGATAAACCTCGATTCCCACCATTCGGAAATATTTGCGGGCAATCTTACACGCCTCCCCTATGTAATTTACATCTGATTGGGCGCGGCTTTCCCCGGTGAGAATTAAAATTTCCTCCAAGCCGCTTGCTGCAATCGCCGCCATCTCTTTTTCCATCTCCTCGCGATTCAGTTTCATACGGTGAATTCTGTTATGGCAATTAAACCCACAGTAAACACAATAATTTTCACAATAATTGGAAATGTAAATGGGTGTAAACAGATACACCGAATTGCCAAAATGTTTCTCTGTCTCCTTTTTCGCCATCTTTGCCATTTCTTCCAAAAACGGCGCTGCCGCCGGGGAAAGCAGCGCGGCAAAATCTTCAATACTCCGGTTGTCATGAGACAACGCTTCTTCCACATCCCGCGCCGTATAAGCATCCGCCTGGTACTGATTGCGCGCCTCTATGACCTGATGCAAAATATCAGAGTCAATCTGTTCCATACCCTCCATATATTCCATATGGTTCTCAGGTTCCCGCATATCTGTCTGCATTTCTTCTCATCCTCCTGTTGGTATACTTCAGTAGTCATGGCCTCTCCATGCACCTGAAATCATGGCTGCTGAATTTCCATCCTTAATCTCTTAGAAAACCGGTCAGCGGAGAGGAAGCCTCCGCTCCTTTTTCCCTGACCCTGCCAAGCCCGGACAGATACGCCTGCCGCCCTGCCTCAATCGCTTTTTTGAATGCCGACGCCATCTGCGGGATATCTCCCGCCGTAGCTATGGCAGTATTGGCCATCACTGCCGCCGCCCCCATTTCCATGACCTCACATGCCTGAGAGGGGCGTCCAATGCCCGCATCGACAATAATTGGCAGATCTATCTCATCAATGAGGATTTGGATAAACTCTTTGGTGGCAAGCCCTTTATTGGAACCAATAGGCGCCGCCAGGGGCATGACCGCCGCCGCTCCTGCATCTACAAGATCACGCGCCGTATTTAAATCCGGGTACATATAGGGCAGTACCACAAAGCCCTCCTTCGTCAGTATTTCTGTTGCTTTCACAGTCTCTGCATTATCCGGCAGCAAATATTTGGAATCCCGCATAATCTCTATTTTCACAAAATTCCCGCAGCCCAACTCCCGCGACAACCTGGCAATCCGCACGGCCTCCTGTGCATTTCTGGCGCCGGAAGTATTCGGTAGAAGCGTCACGCCTTGCGGTATATAATCCAAAATATTTCCTTCGCCGTCTGAATTTGCCCGGCGCACAGCCAGTGTAATCATCTGCGCTCCCGCCTGTTCTACCGCCGCTTTAATCAGCTCTACATTGTATTTTCCGGAACCTAAGATAAATCTGGACTGAAATTCCTGTCCGCCTAACATAAATATATCCTGTTTCATAATCAGCCTCCTCCCATGAAACTAACAACTTCAACAACATCTTCTTCTTTTAAAACTGTCGTATCGTACGCATCCTTTGCCACAATTTCCATATTTAACTCTACGGCTACGCCCTCTCGGGCAAAACCTTCCCGGTTGAGCATTGCCGCTACGGTAAAATTGGCAGGACATTCTTTCTGTACGCCGTTGATTTTCATTTGTGTCTCCTTTCCTGCTTACTTATTTTAGAAGAACAAAGCGGACAAGTCCGCAGGGGCTCCCCTAACCCCTCAATCACAAGGGGATTGCACACTTTGAAGCGCCGAGTGCGGTCGCTTTAGCGACATATTACTATTCGCACGAGTGCGCATCCCGCCCGAAGGGCTTTTATCTTATAGGAAAAACGCTTTCACGCTTTAGCGTGACAAGGTTTTTCCTATAAGATAAAAAAAAGACCACCACGAAGAATTACACCCGCGGTGGTGTACCCCTTCGTGTGGTCTTTGTCTCACACTCTGTCTGGAATTATAAAATAAACTGTTTAAGCTGTCAAGTTTTTCTTTTAATTAAACCCAACAACTTTCTGAGAAATCTTGTACGCCGCTACAGAAATCTTCCTTCCTCCTCTGCCCGGCAGATTCATGGTCTGCCCCATAATTCCCTTCCTCAAATGCCAGAAGAGACGCAAATCGTATTCTTTCAAGTACTTCCAAAGCTCCCGCTTTTTCTCAAGATTTTCCTGCGTGCCGGAACGAATAAGCATAATCGTGGACACCACGGTAATGATTTCCAAATAATTAAACATATATTTTCGCAGTTTGCGATTCGATAATTTCCACAAATCCACAGTCTCAACCATCATTTTATTCACTTTAATCTGCTGGTCAATCCGCCCAATCATCACTTTCTCATTGACAGACTGATCCTCCCTGCCAATAAAGTAACGGTAAAAGTCCACGTTGAGATAGTACATATTTTTCACATAGGGCAAAGGCACATACACGAAAATATTGTCTACATAGAAAGTATGTTTCGGCAGTTCTAAACCGCACTCCCGCAAAAGCTGCGTACGATAAATTACGGAATGCATCAGAATATACTGCCCTTTGCGAAAATGCTTCGCCTCATCCCAGCCGAAAATCCTGTTTTCTGGCAGCGTTCCTGTGTATCTTGTAACTCTTTTATGCTTTACGCCCTCTTTCTCATACACAAAATTGCTGATAAGCATATCCAATACCTGGCTTCCACCAGATAACTCCCGCAATGTAGCAAGAATCTGCCGGTAAGCATCTGCATCTACCCAATCATCGCTGTCCACCACTTTAAAATACAGCCCGGTTGCATTACGGATTCCGGCATTCACGGCTTCTCCATGTCCGCCGTTTTCCTGGTGAATTGCTTTTACAATATTGGGGTATTTTTCCGCATAACGATCCGCGATCTCCCCTGTCCGGTCCTTTGAACCGTCATCTACAATCAGTATTTCAACATCTTCACCGCCTATCAGCAAAGAATCAATACAATGTTCCATATAATCCTGAGAATTATAACTCGGAATTGCTATTGAAAGTAACTTCATATCTTCCTCCATTTGTAAGTCTTTTACCCTATAACTATGCCAGATTCCAATTTTTAGAATCTGGATTATTTGGGGTTCCTGCCTCATGCTATTTCCTTTATTGGCTCCAGCACGAAGCATCAGGGCTCCTCCCAGCTTCCGTTTACTTCTTTGGCTACGGTAGGTGATCTAAGGCATCCTCCCAGCTTCGCCGGGTCCCTCCTTAGGTCATATGGTCCCTCCTCATGCTATATTATACACATTTTGACAAAAAGCGCAAATTCCAATTATTACAAAAGTTTACATATGTCTAATCCTGTAAAATTATGTACCCTGGCACAATTTGTTCATATTTTCTTTACATAAATATCATATTATAAACATAATAAAGTCACATATTATGGATATACTATTATTGCATAAAGCTCTAACAACGTATCCTCACTTTTTTATATAAATCTTTTTCATATGAAGGCCAGTGTATCACGCACTGGTCTCTCCTTTTTCCCAATCATTAAAATGTTATTGCAAAAATTTCTCATTTCCCAAGCGAATATTCATATATTTGGTGTACGCCCCAAACGCCGCCGGAATCGGGTAGCGCTCCTCTGAATCTTTCGCCTCCACAAAGAGCATGCCACTCTTATTTTCTGCAAGCTCATCCACCCGAATAACATACGCTGTCATATGCCATTCCACATGAGAGAAAATATGTTTTGCAGGCTCAAGTTTTTGAATACGCAGCGGATTTAATTTCTTCTCTTTGACCCACTGCAAAGCCTCCTCTTCAGACAAATGGCCCGCCGTATTGGGAAACTCATACAGCCCTGCCAGCAGTCCTTTCTCCGGCCTCTTATGCAAAACTACTTTCTCGCCATCACGAATAATAAAAACTGTTTTCTCTTCAATTTTTCTCGGTTTGGCCTCACTCTTAACAGGAAGTGTCTGCCAACATTCCAAACGTCTGGCCTCACAAAACTCTTTCCAAGGACATTCCAAACACAACGGCTCCCCATTCGGCACGCAAACCGTAGCCCCAAGCTCCATCAAAGCCTGATTAAACTCACTTGCCGCATCCTCGGGCATCATCTTCTGCAACGCTTCCTCCACCCTGGTGCGCACAGACTGTTTCATAATATCTGAATCATCCGCTGTCACCCTCGCAATCACACGCAGAACATTGCCGTCTACCGCCGGGACTGGAATCTTATAGGCAATGGAGGCGATCGCTCCCGCTGTATAATGTCCGATTCCCTTTAATTTTAAAAGTTCTGCATAATCAGCCGGCAGCCGCCCCTGGTATTCTTCCATAACTGTTCTCGCCGCAATCTGCATATTCCTCACACGGTTATAATAACCAAGCCCCTCCCACAACTTTAAGAGCCGCTCCTCTTCACATTCTGCTAAATCACGAATTGCCGGAAGCGCCTCTATAAATCGCTGGAAATACGGTTTCACTGCCTCCACACGAGTCTGCTGCAACATAATTTCCGATACCCACACACGATAAGGCGTCGGCTCCTCCCGCCAGGGAAGGATTCTGGCATTTGACTGAAACCAGGTCAGCAGCGGTTCTGTAATTATTTCTAATGGAAAATCCTCTAACATGATACTCCTTTGTTCTCTTCCCGGCACGCAAACATACGATAGACACGGGTAGTTTTATCAATCTGTTTCACATGTGAATAACATATTAACATACATTAGTAATTGCCGCAAGCAGCGCTCAATCAATGGACGCAATACACTTCTCTTTGATTTCCTGCCGCTGGCTAATGCCAAGTTTGCAAAAAATATTTGACATATGTTTTTTTACCGTAGTTTCTGATATAAATAACTGCTCTGCAATCTCCGCATTTGTTTCCTTCTGAATGACAAGAAGCGCAATCTCCACCTCGCGTTTTGTCAATCCTAATTCTTGCAGACATTTCCGATAATCTACCGTTGGAGAAATCGTTTCCGGCGTTACTTTATCTTCTGTTCCTCCCTTTTCCTGTGTCTGCCCATTCTCTTTCTTTATCTCTTCTTTCCCTGAGTCCTGCAAAATTACCCAGATACAAAAACCATACAAAATTGGTCGGCAGGAAATGGCAATCGTCTGCACGCCGTGAAACTCCCCATCAGCAATATTCATGTTCAAAAACAAGAGCACGAATGTCTGTAGAAGCCCTGCCCACACTGCGTTTTGTCCAATTCTCTCCCGTTCTTCCCCGAAAAAATGCTTGATTCTGACCGTCAATTTTCCCTTATCTATCCGCGGTAATTTTGCTCTCTTTCCATCTCTCCCACCCTGCTCGTACAGAGAAGGCAATAGTAAAAGAATCGTTCCAAACAAGACTAACAAAAGCTGCCTGATGTCAAACAAAAAACGCAAATCAAATTTAAGGAATACTGCCATCAGTATCAAATACAACAAAATTCCTATGCCTTTTTTCATTCCTCGTTCTCCATAAACTCCACGATTTTTTGCTCCAGCCTTGCCTCTATCGGCAACAGCACAATTGCAATTACAAACGCATAAAGAAGCGGACAGATGGCCACCCCCAGGCTGGCTGTCAATGTTTTCATTTCTTCCACACCGAAGGACAACACTTGCATTACTCCCGCCAAAGTACCCGTCACACCTGCCAATACAACACATCGAATCAGATAGACCATTGCCGTCTTCGCTCGTTTCAATTCCCGCAGTTCCCCTGCTGCTTTTCTCCCAAGCGTCAGCCGAAATGCATGGTTCAAATCTTTGAGCATTCCCATAGCTGCCATAACCGGAATCACAATAACGATAATCAGCAGCAGAGCAAATAGATCAAGACAGGAACTCAAAGACGCCATTCCATCCGGAGAAAACAGCCCCATCAAAAGAACCGATAAAATCACTCCCAAAATCGCTAATAAATACATATGCCTACCTCCTCCAAAATTATATACTATGATCTTTATAACAATTATCTCACATAATGTCTATACTTCTAAGGTTGTATTTCAAGTAGTACGCTTCCGTTTATGCATTTGACGCTTCCATTTGCTTTGATTTGATGCTAAAATGGTAACATAAATCATTGCCCAATACAAACAATTTCACAGAACAGGAACATACAAGCATTTCTGATTGTACCCTTGTTTGCATTGTTTCATAAATGTATACAAGATACGAATACATTTATACAGAGAATTTTTCAGTCATTTCTGATATCGGATACCGCAAAATGGCAGACTGCGCAAGCACAGATTAAACGGGAAGAGACAGAAAAGCTTAAGAGAGAATTTCTGGGGGCTGTTGATGGTGATGATTACATGAAGGAGCAGTTGATAGAACTGAGATATCAGAATTAGATGCTCCGGGAGGAGAACCGAAGCCTGAAGGATAAGCTGGAAAAGGCGTATGAGTTTATGAAGCAGTTTGTGATTAGCGGGATGAATTTGCTGGAGGCGTTTATGGAGTGGCTTGGAGAGAAGGTCAGAGATGTGTGGAGAGGAAGGTGAAAATAACAGGGGAACTTTGGGAATAGAAAATTCCATTGCTATGTATTAAGTACTAAATTAACTCATTTTCTTGCAGAACGCCATAGAACATGGCACGTCCAGAATAATTCCAATATGCACAATCTTGTTCCATAAATAACCATTTTACAGCTAATAGGATGATTTCAATAGGTTGTTCATTACCGGCATAATCATGGAAAGTAGCACCAGACGGAGTGAGTAAAACAGGGTTGCAATCATATATTTCTTGCAGTTTTTGTGCGATGACAGGATAGATGTGAGGGAAATTGGTTTTACAATCTGTTAAAGCATCTATAATATCTTGGTGGCTTGGATTAGAATACCGGCGATTTCTTTTGAAAAAAAGACCATCAATATTTACAGTAAAATCAAATCCCTTATTTAATTGGGTTGGACGTTTAAGAAAAATGCCATAATCACCAAATTGTTCAACATTGTATTGATAACGTGATGCATTATCGCCTATTCCGGTACCAGGGGATTCGCATAAAAAAGTCTGAATTAGATTTTTACGCATAAAAATACGGTCGCCTAAAGGCAATGAATAGTTAATTATATGTGTCATAAGTAGATACCACCTTAAAGAATTCATTAATTTCAACACCAAGCACATTTGCAATCTGATTAAGCACAGATATAGAGAGACTTTTGTCACATCCGGAAGCCTCGATTTTGGAGAGATAGCTGATGCTGATCTTTGCCTGTTCTGCAAGTTGTACCTGTGTTAATTTTGCTTGTTCTCTATGATGTTTTATGTTCGCACCTATAACACGATATAGGTCAGTATCGTTTTCGAAATGCATATCAATACCTCTTTCACTATTTATGAATATTATCGCATGAAATGCATAGCAAACAAATTCACTTATAAGGTAGCTGAGGAATCATATCGAGTTCTGAAGAAAGGCAAAATGTGTGCAGTTATGATTGGGGATTTAAGAAAATATGGGAAAGTTATTCCGTTAGGATTTCGTATGATGGAATGCTTTTTACAGACAGGTTTTATGAATAAAGAGATTATTATTAAAGAGCAGCATAATTGTCGCTCTACTGAAAGTTTTGGTTGTTATTTTGTATGTTTGCAAGTATAATGGATATGTAGAAGATTGCCCGTTATGGACATAGAGAAGAGGAATCAAAATGAGTAATCCAAGTGTAGCTCCTTTTGTGAAATGGGCTGGTGGTAAACGTCAGTTAATTCCACAAATAAAGGAAAGAATGCCTGAACAGTATAATGATTATTATGAGCCATTTGTGGGGGGTGGTGCGGTTACATTTGAATTGCTACCTGCAAATGCTCTGATAAATGATATAAATAAGGCATTGATAAATGCATACAAGCAGATATGTAATGTACCCGATACATTTTTGAGGGCTGTAAATAAGCTTGATGAAGAAATGTGGGAAGATGGTAAGAAATACTATTATTCTCTCCGGGAACATTACAATGACAAGCTGATGAAAGCGGAATATGATGTGGAGTTGGCTGCATTGTTTGTATTTATCAATAAACATTGTTTTAATGGCTTATACCGTGTGAACGGCAAAGGATTATTTAATGTTCCATATAACAATAGCCGTAGAGCTTCCGTTGATGAAAAGGTTATTATGGAGATTTCAGAATATCTTAAGGGTGTAACAATTATTGATGGTGATTTCGAAGAGGCTTGCAAGAATGCAAAGAAGGGAGATTTTGTCTTTATCGACAGTCCGTATGCACCATTGAACCCAACGTCTTTTGAATCATATACCAAAGAGGGATTTGATATAGAGAGCCACAGGCGTCTGGCGAAACTGTATGATAAGCTTACTGCCAGAGGTTGTTATTGTATGCTCACAAATCATAATACAGAGTTGATAAATGAGCTATATGATAACAAGGGCTACAAGATAGATGTTGTAAGTGTTAAGCGTATGATTAATTCAGATGCATCCAATAGAGTGGGAGAAGAAGTAATTATATGTAACTATTAAGAACTTTGGAAATACATGTAAATTTTGTATGATTGGAGGAGAGCTTATGCCACATTTTGAAATGACAGAATGTCCAGTGTGTGGAAAAACTGCGTATGGAAGAACAGAAATTGAAGTAGAATTTGGGTAAAGATATGACGGAACAATGCCTCAATCATGGTGTAGAATATGTGTCCGCTAAATGATGACTGATTACTTGAGGTATTTTATGAAGTAAAACATAGTAGTGTTTGGAGATTAGAAATGATGGCGAACTTATTTACAAAGAAGATTCCATTATATTTCGATACGGAAGAATCACTGTTGATATTAGGTGATTCATTCAAAATTCTAACAAAAATGAAACTGGACTCTGTGGATATGATATTTGCGGATCCTCCATATTTTTTAAGTAATGACGGTATCACCTGTCAGGGTGGTAAAATGGTTTCAGTAAATAAAGGCTCATGGGATAAACTTTCAGAAAGTGGAACCAGTGTCGAAGAGAAACATAAGTTTAACAGAAAGTGGATTAGATTATGTAAGAAAGTACTAAAACCGAATGGCACAATATGGATATCAGGGACATTACACAATATTTATTCGATTGGTATGGCATTGGAGCAGGAAGGCTTCAAGATAATAAACAACATAACATGGCAGAAAACAAATCCACCACCAAATTTAGCATGTCGATGCTTTACACATTCTACGGAAACCATTTTATGGGCAAAGAAGAATGATAAGAAGTCTCGGCATTTTTTTGATTATCAAAAGATGAAAGAAATGAATGATGGAAAGCAGATGAAGGATGTGTGGACAGGTTCATTGACAAAACCATCAGAAAAGACAGAAGGTAAGCATCCGACACAAAAACCGGAATATCTGCTGGAAAGAATTATATTAGCATCTACAGAGGAAGGACAAGTTATCTTGGATCCATTTTGCGGTTCAGGAACTACCGGAGTAGAAGCAGTACGATTTGGACGAAAGTTCATTGGAATAGATGTAAGTGAAGAATACTTGGAGATATCCAAGAAAAGATTGGAGAAGGCAGTAGATGACAAATAGAAATTTTGATGAGTGGCTGAGTTAGTTCAGACCAAGTATATCCAGTTATGATTACTATATCGACTTTAAAAAGGTCGTAAAAAATGTGGATGAAATCAAGGTGGAATTGAACATCTTGAATTCATTGATTAGTTCAAAAAATATTGAAGAGGATTTTGAAAAGATAGTGACAAAATATCCGGAAACATTGCAGTGCGTTCCGTTACTTCTTGCAGTACGAGGATATGAAATATATGCACAGGATGAAGATGGTGCATTTCTATATAATTTCAAGAGGATGAATTACGTAGTAGAGCAATACAAGATATTCATGCGAAAAACAGGGCTGTTTGATATAATTGCAAATCATTTGGTAAATAATCTTGTGGATTATGCTTTAGGTATTGAGACAGGATTGGATTCTAATGGTCGTAAGAACCGGGGCGGTCATCAGATGGAGGACTTGGTTGAGAAATACATTGTGGCAGCAGGTTTTAAGAAGAATGTAAATTATTTCAAAGAAATGTATTTAAAGGATATTGAAGAAAAATGGGACATTGACTTATCAGCACTTTCTAATCAGGGTAAAGCTGCTAAGAGATTTGATTTTGTAATCAAGACAGATAAGATGATTTATGGTATTGAGACAAACTTCTATGGTGGCGGTGGTTCAAAACTGAATGAAACTGCACGAAGTTATAAAATGCTTTCCCAGGAGGCGGATACCATAGATGGATTTACCTTTGTCTGGTTTACAGATGGAATTGGCCGGAAAAGTGCAAGAGGTAATCTGAGAGAAACATTTGAGGTTATGGATATGATTTACAGTATTGATGATATGGAGAATGGCGTAATGGAAGTAATATTTGATTAGGAGGAATTGAACGAATAAGAAATATTCTATTAGGACGTTTAATCAATTTGAAAAAGTTAAAAATCATTTAAGCAAAAACTGATAAAACCCATAGAAAACCAATTTTAGGAGGCTCTCGCTATGACACAAAATGAAAAAAGAATATTTTTAATAGAGGAACTATTATCCGAACTGCCGCAATATAAGGATATGCAAATTCCAGAGAACACTATAGAACAGAAACGGCTTCTCAGAAGTCTCATGAATATCCGTCCGCCCCATCCGATAAGTGATGAATTTCTCAAAGTGCAAGACGAATATTTAAGTGAAGAGGTCCATACCAAAGGAATCACTGACAGCGATGCTTTACCTGCATCCCCGCTCAACAACCGGCTCTTCCTCTGGCGCGGAGATATTACCACTTTAAAGGTTGACGCAATTGTCAATGCTGCCAACAGCGCATTAAGGGGTTGTTTCGTTCCCTGCCACGGCTGTGTGGATAACATCATTCACAGTGTCAGTGGTATACAACTGCGCTTAACCTGCGACGAGTTGATGACAGCGCAAGGATTTGATGAGCCGACAGGAAGCGCTAAGATCACGCCTGCTTTCAATCTCCCCTGCCGCTATGTGTTGCATACTGTCGGCCCTATCGTGTCAGGCGCGCTCACTGAAACACATTACCGTCAGCTCGCAGATTGTTATCGCTCCTGCCTGGCGCTTGCATCTGACAGGGGACTGAAAAGTGTTGCTTTTTGCTGTATATCCACAGGAGAATTTCATTTCCCTCAACAAAAAGCGGCTGAAATTGCCGTACAAACCGCCTCAGAATTTTTGCAGGCGAATGCGCAAATAGAAAAAGTTATCTTTAATGTATTCAAACAGGAAGATTTTGATATTTACCGTAGGCTTTTATTTCCCCTCAGCTAAAATTGGGACGTTATTTTTGAGTTGAACTACGCTGGCACATTCTAAATCAGCCATAAAATTCTTTCATCCCCTGCATAAAATCTTCCAGTCCTGGCAGCCGTTTTACCCTGTGAAGCTTAATTCCGCAGACTTCGCATACCTGTTCCAGCCCTGCCTCGACAATGATATTGGACACTCGAATCTCTTTGGGCGCCCCGAAGTTAAATATAAACCCTATGACAATTTCCGCGAGCATTACAATCGGATCTTCTCCCGGGTTTACCATCTCAAACTTTATCATCATTCCAGACTTCGCATCCCCCAACAACGATAAAGCCGGGTTCGCCGGACGGTCATATTTCTTATCTGTAACAGAGACGCCCATGATCGTCACATCTGCCTCCAAAACAGCATCACAATGGGGCGCCTTGCCTAAATCAGCCAACAATTCCTCATCTGTAATGAGTAAATTTCCAAATTGGAAAGCCGTAAACGGCAAAGGGACCTGTCCACAATGCCACGATTTTCTGCCTTCATCAAAAGTAAGCAGAAACATATTGCCAGACTCAAAATCTACACTGATCTCTTCGGCGTCATAAGACTGTAAGGCAAGCTCCAAGTCCTGAAAATATTTGCCCATGCGCTGCACTTCTTCGGCATCCAAATTATAAGGATAATACCCCGGCTCAAAAGACATAAAATAAAGCCATTGGTTCTTGCCGCGGTATTTATAACCCAGTTCTTTTATGATGGCTCTCTGCTTATTTGACAATTCCTCACGGTTTCCCCAATAGCAAGTAAGATTTTTATGGTTAAACATGGTATAACTCGCTGAAAGGTTCATACTCTGCTGCATGGTAAGCATTAAAAAGCTGTTCAGCCCCTCGTAACCCTCATAGACCGCTATCCCATAACATTCCCCGCCTCTACCAAGAATACTGAAAAAAACGGTATCTTCTTCTTCACCATCTCTGATACCGATTATATCCATGTCCCAGAACTTCTCCCAGGGCTTTTGCTCCTTTATCCGTGTTGCAGCTTCATACAATATCCTCCATTGTTCCAAAGATGCTTCTGTCCTCATACGCTTCTCCTATCTTTTGTGTTTTACATTGTTTCAAACTTCGACAGACCAAAATTTCCTGCCGAAATAGCGGCAGACTTTTCTCTTATATTCAACATATTCTTCACCAAACTCTTTTATCAAATATTGCTCTTCCTGTAAGATTTGCAAATGCAGCATACCCATCGCAAAAAGAGAACATATAAGCAAAGGCAGATTAAAAAACATTAATACCAGACCTATGTACACACAATCAAATCCCAAAAACGCCGGATTCCTGCTAATTTTATAAATTCCATTGCTTATCATCTCCGTCTTATCATCCTCTGCAATACCCGCACGCCAACTGTCTTTCATCGTAACAACCGCTAACAGAAAAATTATGTCGCCTAAACTTGCCAAAATAAGACCACAAATGATAAACGGTTGTGGCACGCGCGGTATGGATAAAAATATGCTGATAATCTCAACAGCCACAACTGTATAAGTTACAACTTTTAACACCAATTCAATATAAAATATTTTATCTCTCTTGCCGCCCTTGGCAATCTGATCTGTGCAAATCCCCTTTCTTTTTTGCAAAAGCATTTTGCCAAGATAAACCGCATAGAAAAATAGCAGTATTGTAATTCCCGTTAATTTCATATATTGTCCCCTTTTGGTGAATTGTCATTCATATTATAACTTGAAATGGAAGAAAACACAATCAACATATGCAAAAAGGATTACTCATACCTCAACGAAGGGACTCCAACAACGGCATTAAATATTTCTGATCCGTCCAGTCACATGTCTGTCCGATAGAATACATCAACGCTTTCATCCACGGCTCATATGCGCTGGGATCCTTTTTAGCCACTGATTTTTGCAGCATTTTGCACATTGTCCTGTCCACAAATTTCATTCGGCTTTCATCCCAAATGCCGCGCCCATAATAAAGCGGTATATGCTTTAACTCATTTTTCAGATTATGTTCTTTTATTTGCGACAAAGCCTTATCATCATATGGCGACGCGCCAACCGCAAAAATGACAATCTTCTTATTCTTCAGCATGTTGATATTCTGTTTTAAAAACGACAAACCTGCTATGCCGGATGCATAAATACCGCCGCAAACTATAATCGTTTCGTAATGTGCAGCCTCGCGCCAGGCAGCCTTGGATGTTTCCTCGCACGCAAAACCCGTCATTTCACGTAGCCAGCCCGCATATTTTTTTGTTGCTCCATATTTTGATTGATAAATAATGATTCCTTTTTCCATCGCCTGTTTTCCTCCTGTAACAGAACAACTTATTTCAACGCTTGCTCAAGAAATGCTTCGTAAGCACTCTCCTGCTGCTCATATATTTCATCTGCCGATATTCCCGGCGTCGTCACTGAAAAAATGGTCCCAAGCCCTATGGTATAAATTAACATATTCAGATGTAACCGCTTCGCCTGAGAAATACTAATATTCAGTTCTTTGGCAATAAATTTGGCTGTGTTAGCGCTAGCCTGCGATTGGTAAAATTCATCCAGTGAAGAGATGCCTGTTCTCTGATGAAAAATAAAAATTTTAAACAAATAAGGCTCCTCTTTCGACAACTGAATATAAGCCTTGCCAGTGCTGCGAAACAAATCATTCCTATCAACACGCACAGCCGTGTATTCCTCTATAAACTGGCAAACGCGCATCGCCACCTCTTGACGCAACCCCTCCATATTTTTGCAATAACTGTAAATCGGCTGCACCGAACATCCTAGTTTATCTGCAATGTTTTTCACCATAACCTGTTCCATTCCGCTGCTTCTCGCTATATCAAAGGCAGCATCCACAATCATTTCCTTTGTGATTCTTTGTTTTGGCATTTTTATCCCTTCACATAACGCTATTATATAAATGCTTTATATAACTTAATTATATATTTTTCTTTTATACCTGTCAATTACTCTCTTATGAATTTACTGCAAATCCATTTTACAGTTTGCCACAAGGCAGTGATATGTATTATACTTGGAGAAAAAGCCAAATAGCCACCAGGGGAATAGGGGGTATGATATAGAATAATGCTGTCGTTTTCCAGCTCACATAAAGGAGAAATATCATGCACTCATTAGAAAGCTTGAAAGAACATTATCTGCTTCATTGCAAAACTCAGAAGGAGTTAAATGCAAAAACTCTCAAAGCATACCGTATTGATTTATCACAATTCATAACATTTTCGTACGATTCAGACAAGCCATTTTCCAGGGAACATATAACTACGTATCTCGCAATGCTTCATGAAACATATCAGCCCAAGACAACCAAACGAAAAATTGCCAGCCTCAAGGCATTTTTTCATTTTCTTGAGTATGAGAACCTGCTGGACGATAACCCCTTTAACAAAATGCGCCTTTCTTTCCGAGAACCCAAACGGCTGCCCAAAACTATCCCCGCCAACATCATCCAGCTTTTCTTAAATACTCTCTATCAGGAATCCCGGCAAGACGCTAGCCCTGGTAAGAAAAAGTCCATTTTACGAGACATTGCCGTCATTGAGCTCTTATTTGCTACCGGCATGCGCATTTCAGAGCTTTGCTGTCTGAAATACCAGGATTTAGATATGGAAAACCATACTGTGCTCATCTGGGGTAAAGGTTCCAAAGAACGTATTCTGCAAATCGGCAATCCTGACGTTGTCTCGGCGCTTTCTCTCTATCAGGATGCTTTTCAGAATCAAATTGCTCAAAGCGGATGGTTGTTTGTCAACCGGCTCGGCAACCGTCTGTCCGAACAGTCCGTGCGGCTTATGATTAACAAATATGCAAAATTAGCGGGTATTTCCATGCACATTACTCCGCATATGTTCCGGCATTCGTTTGCTACGCTGCTCTTAGAAGCAGACGTGGATATTCGCTACATCCAAAAAATGCTTGGACACAGCTCAATTACCACCACGGAAATTTATACCAACGTGTCCATGCAAAAACAAAAAGCCATTCTTAACGAAAAGCACCCGCGAAATGGCATGAAGGTAAATAGGGGAAGGGCTGAGATTTAGGATTTAATTGATACTGAAAACAAGTATTATCGTATAAAAAATACATGGGAAAGCAGAAACATATAGCGCAAAAATAATTGCCATTCGTTTCTATTTTCCCATGTTCGTTTTCTGATTAAATACTTGATTATCATATTCTCACATAGTAAGAAATTAAATAATGGATAATTTAAAGTTATCCCTCTATAATCTCTATTATTTTTATCATACCACACTAATCTCATAATTTTCTCCATTTGTCGACAACCTTAGCGAAATTTTAACACTTCTCTCTTCCCTATTACATCACTTCCTCAATTTTACTTTATAAATACCATCTACAACGCTAAAAACCATCCTGTTAATCTAATTTCTTACACCTATACTCCTATTTCCTTAATTTTACATTCTCCTTCAATTTACTCAATTACTTTTGTACCCCTCTAAAAATAAACACGGGTGCAAAGCCCATCATATTTTCATAAAGACTTCACACCCTTGTTCTATTTGATTATCCTCCCCCCAAAGCCCCCGCTACCCGCCATCTTCCAGTTTCCTTGTTACGGACAAGCACCCATTCCATATCGTCCCTTGCTCCTTCCACCATAGAACCTGAATACAACGGACAAAAATCATATGTAACAACAGATTTCGTTTCCAAAATGATGAAATCTTCCTCTCTTCCAATCCCCGCCTCTTTCTGCTCTTCTTTGCTAACGTTATAATCAATCCATTCTCTGTATGCTACCTCCTGCAACTCGCAACCCCACATTTTCCAGAATAATTCCCTTTTTAATGCTGCAACAGCCTCCGAGAGCTCCTCCTGACTGTATTTCTCAGATTCATTAAAACGCACTTTGGCGTTGCGCACATGCCCTGTAAAAAATTCCATATAGATAAAGACCGTGCAAAATACCAAAAACATTGCTAAGGCGCAAACTGCCGCTTTCCCTCTCACACTCATACTGCCACTGTGTTCCTCAGCCGTTTTACCAAAACATTGCCTTGCTGATTTCACCATACATCATCCTCCTCACTCCGCCACCCGCTCCAATCTTTCCCCAAGACGGCTGACAATCTCATTACTGATGGTTCCTGCCCACTGCGCGAACTCCTCTGCCTGGATTTCCAAATCCCCGGACTTTCCAATCAGCACCGCCTCGTCTCCCGCTTGTACCCGCGGGATTTCCGTCACATCCACAAGCATTTGATCCATACAAATTCTGCCGATAATTGGCGCCATCCCACCGTTGCAGAGCACATAGCCACAATTGGATAACTCTCTGGGAACGCCATCGGCATAGCCGATGGAAAGTGCGGCAATTTTGCGGTTCCCTCTAGCGCTGTAAGTCAACCCATAACCTGCCCCCTCCCCGTGGTAAAGCGCCTTTACACTCTCCACCCGGGTCTTTAAAGACAGAACAGGCTTTAAATCTACCGCTGCATTTGTTCTGTCATTCTTAACACTGTAAATGCCATACAAAGCAATGCCTGCACGCGCATAATCAAAACAGCATTGCGAATAATTCAAAATCCCATAACTCCCCTGCAAATGACATTTAAAGTTCCTAAATCCTTTTCGATGAAGCTCTTCCACTACATACTCAAAATGATGAATCTGCCCCATGGTATAAGATCGCTCCTGCACAGAATCCCCATCCGACACGCACAAATGAGAAAATACGCCCGTCACTTGCAGATTGGACATATGAAATATTTTTACAATTTCCTCTATATTCTCCCAGCGCTCACCCAAACGATGCATCCCCGTATCAATCCCAACATGAACCTTAAACTTTCGTCCGTCCTTTTGCATTTGCTCCGCATAAGCTCCGTCTACAACCGTCTGAATTAAACCATAAATTATTAAATCACCGAACTCGGCAGGATGCGTATAGCCCAGCACAAGGATTTCTCCCGAAATACCCGCCTGGCGCAATTCTATCCCTTCGGATACTGAGGCAACGCAAAAAGAATCAATTCCCTCTTTCTGTAATGCCTGCGCCACCAACACAGCCCCATGTCCATATGCGTTTGCTTTAACTGCCGGCATCAACATACAGTCAAACGGCAGCAATCTGCGAAATTCTTCAATATTATGTTTTAAATTTCCCATGTTGAGCTCAATCCAAGCCCTGCCTTTTTTATACATCAATCCCGCTCCATCGTAAGTTTTTGATAAATCATTTTCGCTCCTACCACTGCCAGGGACAACAGTACCGACAAAAGTACTACCGCAAGATAGTGAATCAAGGACTGTTCCACCAGCGATTCTTTCATTTTCAATGCATCTGCCACACCACGCACGAGCACGATACACAGCGGATGCAGAATGTAAATGTACATTGACAAATCCCGGGCAATTTCCACGCCGCGGCAATCCAGGGACAGCAGCCATTCAAACAAGAAAAACATCACCGGAATCAACAGAAAATACATACTGTTATGTTTCTGCCACTCAAGCTGATAACTCAGAAACCCTTCTGCCAACATGCCGGCAAGGGAAATCACCAATCCAATCCCCGCTGCCTTCCGGGATATCCTGACTCTTCCATTCGCCAACAACACGCCCATCCAAAGAAACAACGGCGCAAAGAAAATCCCATTTCTTGTGTAAGAGCTGACAGTAAATATCCCCTCATACACCATCTTCAAAAAGGGAAGTTGGCTAATCAAGTTATAATAACTATCACCTAACATCCCCAGGATATACAGCACAAATACTGTCACTGATACTGCCAGCGGACTGCAAAAATGCAACAAGCCAATAATCAGCAAACATCCCAACACAACTGCTGGCAAATACCAAAGATGATAAAAAGTTCCATCAAAAAATATTTCTTTCAGCCATCCTCCCAGGCTATCGCTGACATTATGAGAATAGATTTTTAACGGCAGATACAGTAACGTTGAAATCAAATACAAGAGTGTTGTCTTCTTCAAAAACCTGCCCATACTGCCAGAAAATATCCCCGGCGCACCTCCCTTTCTCATACTTGCCGACTGTCTCTGTCTTTGATAAGGCGCCAGCACAAAAAAACCACTTACCATTAGAAAAAACGGCACTCCCACTCTTCCCACACAATAGGTCACAAAAAAATCTGCCGTCTCATGAAAAGATGCCAGCGGCGCAGTGTGAATCGCCACAATCAGCAAAGCCGCGACCAGGCGAAAATTATCAATCGCCCCATAATTTTGTCTCTGTCTCATATACTCATCCATCCATAATTTTGTCTTCCTGTGATAGTTTTAAGATTGCATTTCCAACAATCTGTCCAAAATTTCTGCAAAAGATATCCCGGCAGCTTTCATCATATTCGGGTAACGACTATGCGCCGTAAATCCCGGAATCGTATTGACTTCATTAAAATAAATTTCTCCCTCCGGTGTGAGGAACATATCTACCCGTGCAAAATAACTGCATCCCAGTGTACGGTAAATGCGCGCTGCCGCATCCTTTATTTCCCGCGCTTTTTCCTCCGAAATCCTTGCAGGCACATGGATTTGAGAAGATTTAAGCGTATACTTTTCCGTATAATCAAAAAAGCCCTCGGACAATTCTATCTCATCCACCTCGCCTACCGTCAATTCCCTTGTGCCTAAAACGGCGCATCCCACTTCAAATCCTGTAATCATTTCTTCCAAAATTATGTCCGAATCATATGCAAATGCATGTTCCACAGCAGCAAACAATTCCTCTTTCGCAGAAATCTTGGTAATACCAAAGGAGGAACCAGCCCGCAGCGGCTTAACGAACAATGGATAGCCTAGCATCTCCCCATAAGCCTCGATTTGTTCATGGTTATTTTTATCAGCTTCGGAAATCGTATAAGATTGCGCTGCCTTGACGCCACATGCTCTGGCGAGGCGATGCGCTGTTTCCTTATCCATACAGATAGCGGAACTCATGGTATTACAACCAATCACTGGAATGTCTGCCAGTTCCAACACTCCTTGCACCGTGCCATCTTCTCCGTTTTTCCCATGCAAAATCGGCAACGCGCCATCCAGAGAAATCTCTTCTATACCGTCCTCATTCAACAACAAAATACCATGTAAACTCTTATCCGGCGAAACTGCTACTGGTACACATTTCCCTTTGACAAACCAATTATCGCCCGGAATATCCGACAGCTCCCCCCGATACAAATACCACGCTCCATTTTTTGCTATTCCAATGGGAAGGATTTCATATTTCTTTGCATCTATATGTGTAAGCACCGCATAGGCGGACTGCAATGACACTTCATACTCACTGGAAGCTCCCCCAAATAAAACTGCAATTCTTCTTTTCATAACTTGTAATCTCCTTTTTCTTCATCTTTCCTATTTGTAAATGAAATCCCGGCGTCTTTTCTCAATCATACATAACACGAATGACACCCCGGTGACTTTTTTATGACGAAATTGTCACAAAGACCGCCGGTCTCATATTAATACTTGATAAGTTTTATCGGTCTGACTTCGGCAGCTCTACCACAAAGGTAACCTGCTCTTTCTCACTCTCTGCTGTTATCTCGCCGCCATGCAATTTGACGATTTCCTTGGCAATGGCAAGTCCCAGCCCCGCGCCTCCAGTATTCGAGTTCCTCGCCTCATCCATGCGATAAAATTTCTCAAAAATTGAGGACAGCTTTTCCTTAGGAATCGTTTTCCCCTGGTTCTTAAATTTAATCACAATCTTTCCTGACTCCATTTCTTCCAGGAAAATATGAATCTTCGTATTATCATAACTATAAGCAACTGCATTTTTGAGAATATTATTAAAAACTCGCGCCAACTTCACCGGGTCACCATAAACAGTCACATTTTCGTCTCCATGCAGTACCGCTTGATTTCCCTTCTGGCTAAGAAGCGGATAAAACTCTTCAATCATCTGCAACAGCATATAGTACAAATCTATTTTTTCCTTTTCTAATACAATCTGTTGAATGTTATAGCGCGTAATCTCAAAAAACTCATTGATCAGCTGCTCCAAACGGTTTGCTTTCTCCAAGGTGATATGGACGTATTTCGCTTTCTGTTCAAGCGGCATGTCCGGCGCCTCTTCAAGAAGGCTCAGATAGCCAATCACAGACGTCAAGGGCGTACGGATATCATGTGCAAGATACATCACCAAGTTGTTTTTGCGTTCCTCCGCAAGCTTTGCCTCCAATTCCCGCCGTTCTAACGTCTGACGCAGCAGATTCAGTTTTTTCTCCATCGGCTCCATTTCCTGAGACAGAATAATTTCTTTGTCCTCCCCCTGGATTAATTTCTCAAGCCCCTCGTCAATTTCATTGAAATAACGTGTAAACCAGGACAACGACGCCCAGAATAGCAGCATAAAACAGAGCGTTACAGCCACAAAAATAATCAGTACCATGTTTTCTCGCATTCCATACTGATAAATATTTCTCGCGTCAAAATATTCCAGATGAAACACCTTCTGTAAAAACAGTACAATCCAATCCCCCACACGTCCAAACCAAAAACGGCGGTACAGCGTAAAAATGATGCAGAACGCCAGTACAATCATGCCGAATGTCCGCAGAAACACTTTAAATTTTAATTTCAGATAGCCGGATTTCTTCTTCCTATCCGTCTTACCCGAAATTTCTGAACTTTCCGACTCCCGCTGTCCTCTGATTCCCATTGTAAAACCTTCCATTTCTTTGCCATTATCAATTCTCAATTTTATAACCCACTCCCCAAATGGTCTTAATATATTTTGGTCGTTCCACGGAATCATTCATCTTCTCCCGCAAATGACGGATGTGCACCGTTATCGTGTTGTTGCTCTTGCTGTAATACTCATCCTGCCAGATTTCATGAAACAATTCCTCTGAGCTCACCACTTCACCCTTACGCTGACAGAGAATTTTCAAAATAGAGAACTCTGTCGGCGTTAAATTGAGCGGTTTCTCATCTAACTGACATTCATGCGTCTTGATATTGATTACCAGACCGCCATGCACTAAAAGCGCAGGGTCTTCTTCCACCACACTTTGAGACTGATTATTATACCTCTTATACCGCCTTAACTGCGCTTTTACCCTTGCAACCAGCTCCAACGGTCGGAATGGCTTCGTCATATAGTCGTCCGCCCCCAGCATCAGCCCACGGATTTTATCAATCTCCTCATCCTTCGCTGTCAGCATAATCACCGGATAATTATGTGTTTTGCGGATTTCCTTACAAAGCTCCAATCCATCAATTCCGGGCAGCATAATATCTAAAATTGCCATATCAAAAACTTCCGTCTGAATCTGTTCCATAGCATCCTTTGACGTATAGCAGACCTTTACTTCAAAATTCTCACTTTCTAAATAAAACGCCACCAAATCGGCAATCTCTTTTTCATCATCCACAATTAAAATCTTATCACTCAACGAAATTTCTCCTTCCAAAACAATCATTTTTGAATTGTTATTGTACATTGTATCACGACCAATTAACAAAATCCTCACTAATTTCCTGTTTTAATATTAAGATTTTCCTAAGAACAAAGGTTTGCCACAGTGTTTCCTCTCATAAAATCTACCATTGCCCCCCGCGACAGAATCCTTTATAATGATACAAAAAAGGAGATTGCCATGAAAAAAGAATATGTGATGGGGAACGGTGCAATTGCGCTTGGCGCTCTCGCCGCCGGCATTAATCTAGTGTCCGGCTATCCGGGAACCCCTTCCTCAGAAATTATTGAAACAATCAGCAAATACAAGCAGGGAACTATACATGTAGAATGGTCTGTAAATGAGAAAGCAGCTATGGAAGTAGCCGCCAGCGCCTCTTATTCCGGCGCAAGAACACTGGTCACCATGAAACAAGTCGGGCTAAACGTAGCCTCCGATCCCCTGATGTCACTGGCATATGTGGGCGTCAAGGGCGGCATGGTAATTGTATCCGCCGATGATCCGGGACCTATCTCGTCTCAGACAGAACAAGACACGAGAATGTTCGCCAGTTTCTGCCGCATCCCAGTATTTGATCCGTCCTCGCCGGAAGAAGCTTTTACCATGATTCAGGACGCTTTTGACTATTCTGAAAAATACCATACGCCCGTCTTGTTCCGTCCTACTACGCGGGTATGCCATGCATATGCCTCTGTAGAAATCAGTGAAACAACCAGTCCCAGACAATACGAAGGATTTATCAAAGACTCCGGAAAATGGGTGATTTTTCCACGCCTTTCCTTTGCCAACCACGCTATGATCGAGAAGCGAAATCCCCAGATTGGTAAGGACTTCTCTACATACTCAGGCAATACCGTAGAAGGCTCCGGGAACAAAGCTGTATTTACCGGGGGAATCAGTTATGCCTATGCGAAGGAATATCTAAAAGATTACCCCGATGTAAAATTGTGCAAGATTTCCACCCCCTACCCATTTCCTGAAGATTTTGCTCTCAAATGTTTGGAGGGTGTAGACGAAGTATTATGTTTTGAAGAATTAAGTCCCTTTCTTGAATCGGAATTGTTAAAACTTGTAGGAACGCACAATCTTCCTATCAGGATATACGGCAAAATAACCGGACATATCGCGGCCAGCGGTGAAAATTCCGCAGATTATGCCGCTCAGGTGCTGCGTTCATTTTTAGGACATTTCGTTGCCAATTCCGGCATAGATTCTTCCGATGCACCCACGCTGCCCATGCGACCGCCCGTGCTGTGCGCAGGCTGTCCTCACCGGGCATCCTTCTATGCCGTCAAAAAGGCCATGGAGGGTCGGAAAAGCTATTTCTGCGGCGATATCGGCTGTTATACGCTGGGCAACGCCATGCCGCTGGATATGGTCGACACATGCCTGTGCATGGGCGCTGGAATCACCATGGCGCAGGGCTTCCACTGGACAGATCCAGAAAGCACCTGTTTCGCCTTTGTCGGAGATTCCACATTTTTCGCCTCCGGCATGACTGGGGTCGTCAACGCTATTTATAATGAAGCCGACATGGTACTCTGCGTGCTGGATAATTCCACGACCGCTATGACCGGACACCAGCCCCATCCCGGAACAGGGCGCAATATGATGGGACATATCGTCGATAAAATCAGCATTGAGAAAATTCTCGAGGGCATGGGCGTTTGCAAAATTGTCACTGTAGACCCTCTTGACTTTGCCAAGAGCGTCCATGCAGTAAAAGAGTGCGCCTCACAAAAGGGCGTCAAAGCCATTATTTTTAAATCCCCATGCATCGCCATCAGTAAGCCAGACAAACAAATGCAGATTTCTGACAAATGTATCCAGTGTAAGAAATGCATCCGCGAAATCGGCTGTCCCGCTCTTATCACCGTGGACGGAAAAGTTGCGATTGATCCGGGACTTTGTACCGGTTGCGGGCTTTGCAGCCAAATTTGTCCGGTAAATGCGATTGGAGGTGACACTCATGAATAAAGACATTTTAGTTTGCGGCGTAGGCGGACAGGGAACAGTCCTTGCATCCAAACTTATCGCCTCTGCCGCTATGAATCTTGGTAATACCGTTCACTCCGCCGAGACCATTGGCATGGCGCAGCGCGGCGGCTCAGTCACAAGCCACATCCGCATTGGCGAACAGGCTTATTCACCGATGATTCCCCATGGCAGCGCAGACGTTCTTCTTGCCTTTGAGCCCGCAGAAGCCGTGCGCAATCTCGCATACCTCAAGCAAGACGGTATTGTCATCGTCAACAGCGTGCCGGTAAAACCGGTGACAGAATCGCTACATGACACAGGCTATGACGGCAGCGATATGCTTACATATCTGCAAAAAAAATGCCAATGCATATTGGTAGACGCCAAAAAACTATGCGCTGATTTTGGCAGCACACGCTATTTCAATGTCGCCATCCTCGGCGTTGCCATAGGCACTGGCAGATTAGGGCTTGATGCGGAAACAGTTTTAAATGAAATCGAAGCACGCGTACCTGCTAAATTTGCCGAGACGAACAAAGCCGCATTTCTAGCCGGCGTCAAAATTGGGGAAACTACACTGCCATAAACCTTTATCGTTACAACATAATTAAAGAAAGGACATAGAATTTCATGGAATTGAACAATACACAATTGAGCCAGATAGACGCTCAAGTGAAGCGACTGGTAAAAACCGACAGCTACTACGGCAAAATTTACCGTGAACTTGGTATCACGGGCATTGATAGCCAGAAAGATTTTGAAAATCTGCCATTTTCAAGCAAAGATGATTTGAGAAATGCTTATCCACTCGGCATACAGGCAGTGCCGGATGAAGACGTTGTCCGTATTCACTCCTCTTCCGGGACAACCGGCAAACCGGTCATCATCCCCTACACCGCAAAGGACGTGGATGACTGGGCGATTATGTTTGCCAGATGTTATGAAACTGCCGGTATCACCAACCGGGACCGCATCCAAATCACGCCCGGATACGGCTTATGGACAGCCGGCATCGGCTTTCAAGCTGGCTGTGAAAAATTGGGAGCTATGTGCATCCCTATGGGACCCGGCAACACGGATAAACAGTTACAGATGATGGAGGACTTGAAAACAACGGTCATAACCGCCACTTCCTCCTATGCGCTGCTGCTCTCAGAAGAGATAAACAAGCGTGGCATCAAAGACAAAATTTGCCTCAAAAAAGGCGTCTTCGGTTCTGAACGTTGGAGTGAGAAAATGCGCAACACCATCGAAGAAAATCTCGGCATTGAGCTCTACGATATCTACGGCCTTACGGAAATTTATGGTCCCGGTATCGGTATCAACTGCGAGCACGAAACTGGCATGCATTACTGGGACGATTATATTTATATTGAAATCATAGACCCCAAGACAGGCAAACCTGTAGCGGACGGGGAAGAAGGTGAAATCGTCATTACTACCCTGGTAAAAGAAGGCGCGCCGCTTCTGCGCTTCCGTACACATGACATTTCACGGATTATCCCTGGCGCATGTCCCTGCGGCAGACATTTTCCGCGCCTCGATATCATCAAAGGGCGCAGCGACGATATGTTCAAGGTTCACGGCGTCAATATGTTCCCCAGCCAGATCGAGGACTTATTGCAGCTTGTAGACGGCGCGTCCAGCGAGTACAACGTAACCATTGCCCATGACGATTCCAAAAATAAAGATATCATGATTGTAACCGTGGAGGTAGAAGGACGTGTAGATTTTGAAGGAGCGACAGATAAGATTCGTAATTTATTCAAATCACGAATCGGCGTCACCCCCAAGATAACGGTTGTCCCGGTGGGAACACTGCCCAGAAGTGAGAAAAAGACAAAACGTGTGACAGATTACCGATACGATAAATAACATATATTTCTATAATTTTTTCAGGGCGTCCTTCATTTGAGGCGCCCTCCTCTCATACACAGCAATGATTTTTGCTATTTCTTCCCTATCTATGCTATCTTTATTTTCCGCATAGAGTGCAAGAAACAGCATCACCATCTTCGTCTTAACAATTCCGTAAAGCAAACACCTGGTAAAACTGTAATCTTCATAGATGTCAAGAAAATTAGTCAATAAATAATACTCAAAATACCGATTGAGCATCTTATCCAGCCCAGGAAGTTTCTGATATAAGTCATCCTGTAAGGCACACAATTTCTTGTCGGCAGCTTTCGGATTGCGTTTGCCTAACTTACCAATCTTCCTGACATATTTTTTACAAAGCTTATGGAGAAACATAGAGATTATGCCCAAATTGGGATGGAAAAATCCTTCAAAAAACAATTTATTAATTTCCTCTATGCCAATTGTATAACATTCCTCAGAGAAATAATCTCTGGGACTTGGAAGCCCACCGCCTGCGGTCGCCATGTTAAGGCAGGCAGACTGCGCTTCCCTTCCATAGTCAAGGATTGCCATGCTGTCAAAGTTCATACCGTCCCTAAGCATTGCCGTCAACTCTGCCCTTGATTTCACCAGATAATCCAGAAAATTCTTATCGTCATTCGTTGTATTGACTTCATACTCAGGTACACTTTCTATTATATGATATTCAAACGACTTATCAGAATAGGCACATTCCAAAAAAAGTTTTACCGCCTCTGGACAAGCCAGATACAATGTTTCCTCGCAAAAAAAGCTGAGGTTATACAGCTGCCGTGGAAATTGTACGCACACGGCAGGCATGTATTCTTCCCCATGCTTTTTCTGTATGCTGCAAAGCCGGTCGTTTCCCCAAAACGGGCATCTGCCGAATGGACTTCGGAAAAAGGCAGTCTGCTCGCCTCTTTTTAAAAAAGCCCGAAGCATTATGCCAAAAAGCCCTTTTTCATGCAGATATTTCATATATACATCGTGATTGATGGGAATCTTCCAGCCCTGACAGCAATTTATGGAACATCTTTGACCTGCGCACTGAAACTCATCAAAAATGGAGATTCGTCTGATTTCACACTTCATCAATCGCTTTTCCGATATCATTTCTCATATACTTATTGTCAAAGGTAACCCACTCGGTTGCCTTATATGCATTTGCACGCGCTTCTTTTAAATCATTTCCCTTGGCGGTAATGCCCAGAACGCGCCCACCGTTGGTGACAATTTTGCCATCTTTGAGCGCTGTGCCCGCATGGAAACAATAATAGCCGTCCTGCGTATCAAATTTATCCATGCCCTTAATCTCATATCCTTTCTCGTAAGACACCGGATAACCGTCTGATGCCAACACGACACAGACCGCAGCATTGTCCTCAAACTGCAAATCTATTTCATCCAATCTTCCCTCTACGCATGCCTCCATTACTTCCATCATATCATTTTTCATACGCGGCAGTACCACCTGTGCCTCCGGGTCACCGAAACGCGCATTGTATTCCAATACCTTGGGGCCGTCCTCCGTCAACATCAAACCGAAGAAGATAATACCCACAAAAGGTCTGCCCTCCGCCGCCATAGCGTCCACAGTTGCCTGATAAATGTATTTCTTACAGAACTCGTCCACTTCCGGAGTGTAGAATGGACTGGGAGAAAATGTACCCATGCCGCCAGTATTCAAGCCCTGATCGCCATCCTTGGCGCGTTTATGATCCTGCGCAGAGGACATAATCTTAATCGTCTTGCCATCCACAAAGGAAAGTACCGATACTTCGCGCCCTGTCATAAACTCTTCCACTACCATATGATTTCCGGCAGAACCGAACTTCTTATCCTCCATAATCTCCTTGACGCCAGCTTTCGCCTCCTCCAAGGTCTTACAGATTAACACGCCCTTCCCTAATGCAAGGCCGTCCGCTTTCAGCACAATCGGCATTTTAGCATTTTCGAGATATACAAGCGCCTTCGCCGGGTCATCAAAGGTCTCATACGCTGCCGTAGGAATCTTGTATTTTTTCATCAAATCTTTGGAAAAAGCTTTGCTGCCCTCCAAAATAGCCGCGTTTTTCCTGGGTCCAAATACCGTAAGTCCCTCCGCCTCAAAAGCATCCACAACGCCGCCTACCAGCGGATCATCCATACCGATTATCGTGAAATCTATTTCCTTCTCTTTGGCAAAAGAAACTAATTTATCAAACTCCATTGCGCCGATAGACACACATTCCGCAATCTGCCCAATGCCCGCATTTCCCGGCGCACAGTAAATTTTATCTACCTTAGGGCTCTTTGCCGCACTAACGGCTATTGCGTGCTCACGCCCGCCGCTTCCTACAATCAATACTTTCATTCTGTTCTCCTTTTCATAACTGCATACGAAAACTTCTCGCAACAGCTCAATCGTCACACATATAAATGCATATTTTCATTAATACACGCATGCTTTTTCTCATCTATTATCCGTAACTACCACTCTGCCATTGACTACCGTTACCTTATCATTGGCAATCAAATCAATTGCCTGCGGAAGAATCTTCCATTCCGCCTGCTCCATCACACGCCGTTGCAAAATCTCCGGCGTATCTCCCGCTTCCACCATCACCGGCTGCTGAAGGATAATCGGCCCGGTGTCCGTGCCCTCATCGACAAAATGCACGGTCGCTCCGGTAACCTTGACGCCGCGCTCTAACGCCCCTTCATGAACCTTTAAACCATAATAACCTGTTCCGCAGAAGGACGGAATCAAAGACGGATGGACATTGATAATCCGATTTCGGTACGCCTGTATCATCATTTCTGGTATCACCACCAAAAAACCTGCCAACACAAGCAAATCCGGCTGATAACTATTTACTTTCTCAAGAAAAGCCCTGTTAAAAATGTCTCGATTTTCAAACTGTTTGGGAGAAATACAGACTGCGTCTATATTACGTTTTCTTGCACGCTCTAAGGCATAAGCATTCGGATTATTGCTGATGACCGCGGCAACTTCCGTGTTGGTGATTGTACCATTATCAAGAGAGTCAAGAATCGCCTGTAAATTCGTCCCTCCACCTGACACACAGACAACAATCTTTAGCATAATGTTACTCCTTTTTCTCCATCTTCCACCTTGCCAATTACATACGCCGTCTCTCCTGCCGCACGAATAGCTTCTATTGTCTTCTCTACATCCGCAGCATTAACGCCCAACACCATGCCGATACCCATGTTATAGGTGTTGTACATCATTTTCTCTTCTACCTGGCCTTCTCTCGCCATCATCTTAAAAATTGCCGGAACCTCATAACTATTCTTCTCAATCACCGCATGTTTTCCTTCCGGCAGCATACGCGGTACATTTTCATAAAATCCGCCGCCTGTGATATGGCTACATGCTTTTATTCTCACTCCCGCCTCTTTGACAGCGCGCAGCGCTTTCACATATATCTTCGTGGGCGCAAGCAATGCCTCGCCCAAAGTCTTACCCAACTCATCATGGTATGTATTTAGTGTCTCTTTCTCCATCTTAAAAATCTTGCGCACCAAGGAAAATCCATTGGAATGCACGCCAGAACTGGCCATGCCAATCAACACATCGCCGGCCTGCAAATCAGCTCCGGTAATGATATCCTTCTCGTCCACCACTCCCACAGCAAATCCTGCCAAATCGTATTCATCCTCCGGGTAAAATCCAGGCATTTCCGCCGTCTCCCCGCCAATCAATGCCGCATCACTCTGGATGCAGCCATCCGCCACGCCGCTGACAATTTCCGCAATTTTTTCCGGGAAATTCTTACCGCAGGCTATATAATCCAGGAAAAATAATGGTTCCCCGCCGGCACAGGCAATATCATTCACACACATTGCCACACAGTCAATTCCAATCGTATTATGCTTGTCCAGCAAAAAAGCAAGTTTTAATTTCGTTCCTACTCCGTCCGTACCTGACACCAGCGTAGGTTTTTCCATATCCTTAAATTTCTCCATAGAAAATGCACCTGAGAAACCGCCTAAATTTGTTAGTACTTCTGGACGCATCGTCTGCTGTACATGCTTTTTCATCAATTCTACAGACTTATAACCAGCCTCAATGTCGACACCTGCATGTTTGTAATCCATTATTTTTCCTCCTGATTCTAATAATTAATTTTCTAATCTGCTGAAAATTTCATAATACTCTACTTATAGGAAACACATTCATTTTATGCGTTCACTATAACACGAACAGAATCATCTAAATTGTCCCTATGATTCCATCCAATAACATCAGTAGCCCTGCATCATTAATAATTCTTATAGCCAACTTCCTGCAAATGAGCATCTTTTGCCTCTACCTGTTCTTTTAATTTATTGGAATAATCCTTTAACCTACTCAACAATTCTTCGTCTGAAGTTGCAAGAATCTTAGCAGCAAGAAGCGCTGCATTCGCACCACCGTTAATCGCAACGGTGGCAACCGGAATTCCTGAAGGCATCTGCACAATCGAGTACAGAGAATCTCTTCCCCCCAGAGAAGTGGTATGCATAGGAATGCCAATTACCGGCATCGGAAAGATTGCCGCACACATTCCTGGCAAATGTGCTGCCATTCCAGCACCAGCAATAATCACCTTAAATCCCTTATCTTCTGCGGATTTTGCATATTCAAAAAACACATCCGGCTCCCTATGTGCAGAAATAATCTTCATCTCATAAGCAATACCCAACTCCTCTAATACATCTGCCGCCTTCGCCATGATAGGCATATCTGAATCACTACCCATTACAATTCCTACTTTTGCCATGATTAGATCTCCTTTTCTCCATTTATTCCAAGCACATACATTCTAGCATATTAACGCAAAGTGGGCAAGCCTACGAATACGACGAAAATAAAAAGACCTAACTCTTTATTAAGAGTTAAGCCTTAAATCCAAAACTGCCGGCGACCGGAATCGAACCGGTACGATGTCGCCACCACAGGATTTTAAGTCCTGCGCGTCTGCCAGTTCCGCCACGCCGGCGCAAATGGGACCTACAGGGCTCGAACCTGTGACCCTCTGCTTGTAAGGCAGATGCTCTCCCAGCTGAGCTAAGATCCCACGCGTTACTTGTAGTGAGTGTTAAGAACGAAAACCCTGAGTTGCGGCAAGCTCGCTTAGCTAAAACTCGGGGTTTTCATTCTTACCCGAGCGTTAGCGCGGGATGACGGTTCGTAGAACCGACATACACTCACTTGCCCTGCCTCCGAAGCTGCGATAAGCTTGCTTGGCTCACTACAAACGACCCAGAAGGGACTCGAACCCTCGACCTCCGCCGTGACAGGGCGGCGCTCTAACCAACTGAGCCACTAGGCCATATATCATAGCTAATAAAAATGGACCTTCGGGGACTCGAACCCAGGACCGACCGGTTATGAGCCGGTTGCTCTAACCAACTGAGCTAAAGGTCCAAGTTGATTCTCTCAACACAAGCCGATGATCGGACTCGAACCGATAACCTGCTGATTACAAATCAGCTGCTC
>CANOFW010000017.1 GCA_947565425.1 uncultured Lachnospiraceae bacterium | reverse complement strand
TGGTTATTCTTTTTGTTCATAGCAGTAGTAGGATTTTTATCAAGTTATTTTTTTAGAAACGATAGTTTATTTATGTACCAGATATGGATATTTTGCTTTGTAGCGTCGATTTTGATTTTTACGATGCGTTTTGTAGTTGACAGCAAGCCCTTGCAGTGGGTGGGTAAGAATTTATTTCCTTTGTATATTTTACAGCGATTACCGATGATGTTTTTTAAAGATATCATTGTTGGGGAGACAAACGTATATGTTTACAATTGGCTCTATGTCCTGGTGTGTTTTGTCGCGACGCTATTGTTTGCGGTAATTTATCAGAATACGATTGCCAAGTTGATCGGAAAGCTGATAAAGAAGCTTGGGAAATGACAGAGATACGGGTCCTTTCCTGACAATAGAATTATGAAAATAAATACAGTCCTGCCGTTTATACTTTCCGGCAGGACTGTCGTTCAATTAATTGGCAGGGAAGCTTAATTTTTAAAGCTGTGGCCGGGTGTTGTTTTAAGATGTTAAACACGATATTAGCGCCAAAACTTCCCATGTCATAGGCAGGTGCATGGATGGTTGTAAGCGGTGGCGTGGTAAAGGAGGAAAGACTGGTATCGTCAAAGCCCATCAAAGAGATATCTTCAGGAACCTTGATACCTTTATCGCTCAGAGCACGCAAGGCTCCGAAAGCGATGGGATCGCTGGAGGCAATAATTGCAGTGGGGAGTTCTTCTGCTTCTATTAACTTCTGCATCATTTGGTAGCCAGCCTCAATCGTGAAGGTTTCCTCCATAACGTAAGGCTTATAGAAGATACCGTGGGTTTCACAGTATCTTATGAATAATGTCTTACGCATATCGGGGAACAGTGTCTGGTCGGCAAGATATTCTTTTCCGCCGAGGAAGCCGATTCTACGGTGCCCAAGGGAAGTCAGGTAATCCATGCCCATCTTCATGGCATGTTCAAAATCCAGTGTAATTGTGGAAACTGAGGTATCGGCAATCGGCATATCTAAAAAGATAATTCCGGAAGCAGTTTCACGGAAACGTTTGATTTCACTGGCGCTGAATTTTCCTACGCAGACAAGCGCGTCTACGTTCTTTAGGGAATCCATATAATTGACGTCTGCTTTGTAAGTGCGCACGACATGAATACAGTTCTGCATACAGAAGTCTTCAATGCCCTGGCGGATTAACAGGTAATAATTGTCTTCGAGTTCTTGTTGGGGAGAAAACCATTGGACAATGCCCAGGGTATATACTGATTTCCCGGAAGCGCGGGACTTTTTTTTATAATTTAGAGCATGTGCCGTATCCAGAACTTTCTGTCGCGTCTCAGGAGAAACATTTAAGGTGTTGTCGTTATTGAGAATCCTCGAAACAGTGGCAGAAGAAACGCCTGCTGACACTGCAATGTCTTTGATTGTTGCCATAAGTACCTCCAAACTGCTGGTTATAAAACAAAAATATTGTAGAAATCTGTGTTAAACAAAGATAGTATAACAAAAAAACGAGAAAAAGAAAATAAGTTTTAGTAAATTTACTAAAATAAATGTTACAGTTCGGCCTTTATTTTTTGTACAGCCCTATTCCATAGAACTTTTATAACAGAATGTAAAAAACATATATACTACCCATAAGTATTTTTGCACAACAGTATAAAAATTTCTATGGAATAAGACTTTTATATAAAAATAAAGGCTGAACTATTACAAATAAATATAACTGTTCAGCATCGCCAATATTATGGTTGAATGGTAAAAGCTAAAGCTGAATTATATTTACTAAAAATGTTGACGGTTTACTAAAGAACCTTTATAATGTGCGTATAGGGAAGAGGAGAATGGAGGAAAGTATAATGAATACAAAGGCATTACCAGAGGAGTTAAAATCACAGGGATTTCAAGGGCGTCTGAAAGAAATTTATGTCGATGATGGGGTCATCGCATATCAGACAGAGCGTTACCAGCGGGCAATCGAGAAATTTGAAGAGTTATATGGTGCGCAGGAGGTAGAAATCTATAGTGCGCCGGGCAGGAGTGAGGTAGGCGGAAATCACACAGACCATCAGCATGGGGAAGTATTGGCGGCTTCCATCAACCTTGACGCGATTGCGGTGGTACATAAGACAGAGGATGATATGATTCAGCTATTGTCAGACGGTTATCCGATGATTACCGTGGATATGAGCGATTTAGAAAAGAGAACGGGCGAGGAAGGAACTTCTGCTGGATTAATACGCGGTATGGCGTATGGATTGAAAAAGAATGGTCATAAAATAGGCGGTTTTCAGGCGTTTGTTACAAGCGATGTGTTAAACGGCGCCGGAATGTCCAGTTCCGCAGCTTTTGAGGTATTGGTGGGAACAATTCTCTCCGGTCTTTATAATGAAATGGGTGTCAGTCCAGTAGAAATTGCACAGGTGGCGCAGTATTCGGAGAATGTTTATTTTGGTAAGCCCTGTGGTCTGATGGATCAGATGGCGTGTTCTGTGGGCGGACTGATTCACATAGACTTTGCAGACCCCAAAAATCCCATTGTGGAAAAAGTAGACGTAGATTTCAGCGCATATCACCATAGCTTGTGTATTACCGATACAAAAGGATCTCATGCGGATTTGACGGACGATTACGCACTGATTCCGCAGGAGATGAAAATGGTAGCTGCATTTTTTGACAAGGAATTTTTGCGGGAAGTTGAGCCGGAAGAATTTTATAAAAATATGGCAAAAATTCGTGAGAAATGCGGCGATAGGCCGGTATTACGCGCGCTGCATTTCTTTGAGGAAGAGAAACGTGTCGAGCGTGAAGTAGATGCATTGCGGGCAGGAGAGTTTCAGAAGTTTTTAGACAATGTACAAAAATCCGGGGATTCCTCCTTTAAATTCTTACAGAATATTTATAGCAATAAGGATATCCAGAATCAGAGTGTTTCGATAGGACTTGCCGTTAGCGACAGTATTTTGGCAGGGCATGGTACAAGCCGCGTACATGGCGGTGGTTTTGCCGGAACAATCCAGGCATTTGTTGCCGACGATTTTGTGGAAACTTATCGTCAAACGTTAGACGGCGTATATGGGGAAGGTTCCTGCCATGTGTTGAAAGTGCGGCCGTTTGGCGGAATTAAAGTTATTATTTGACCTAAGGAGGGACCCACGAAGTGGGAGGATGCCTTAGGTCTCTTAGAGCAGCCAATAAAGTTGATAACCTAAGGAGGGAAATTGTTATGATTAACGAGGCAATCAAGAAACTTGTATGCTATGGGTTGGAGAACAATCTGATTGCGCAGGAAGATATCATTTTTACAACCAATCAATTGCTGGAAATATTGCAGATAGAAGAGTACGAGGAGCCGGCAGGTACGTACGAAAATGTTGCGCTGGAACCGGTATTAAAAGAGCTTTTAGATTACGCATATGAGAATGGCGTATTGGAAGAAAACGGCGTGGTGTACCGTGACCTGTTTGACACGAAGCTGATGGCAAAGCTGATGCCGCGTCCCAGTGAAGTAATTGCTAGATTCTGGCAGATTTATAAGGAGCAAGGGGCGAAAGCGGCAACGGACTATTATTATAAATTGAGTCAGGACAGCGATTATATCCGACGTTACCGCATTGCAAAGGATGTGAAATGGAAATCGCAGACGCCGTATGGGGAGATGGATATTACCATCAATCTCTCTAAGCCGGAGAAAGATCCCAAAGCGATTGCGGCGGCAAAAAATGCCAAGCAGAGCGGTTATCCCAAATGCTTGCTTTGCGTGGAGAACGAGGGATATGCTGGACGCATCAATCATCCGGCAAGACAGAACCATCGAATTATTCCGGTAACGATTCAAGAAAGCCGTTGGGGATTTCAGTATTCTCCGTACGTATATTACAATGAGCATTGTATTGTTTTTAATTCTCAGCATATACCGATGAAAATAGAGCACGGAACATTCTGTAAATTGTTTGACTTTGTGAAGCAGTTTCCGCATTATATTGTGGGTTCTAATGCAGACCTCCCGATTGTAGGCGGTTCCATTTTGAGCCACGATCATTTCCAGGGCGGCAGCTACGAGTTTGCGATGGCTAAGGCTCCCGTTGAGCGTGAATTTCACGTGCAAGGATTTGAGGATGTTAAGGCGGGTATTGTCAAATGGCCAATGTCTGTCATTCGGCTATCTGCGCCGGACAGCGATAGGCTGATAGCGCTTGCAGATAAGATTCTCACGGCTTGGCGGGGATATACGGATGAAGAAGCATTTATCTATGCAAAGACGGATGGGGAGCCACACAATACCATCACGCCGATTGCCAGAAAACGTCAAGATAACTACGAATTGGATCTTGTGCTGCGCAACAATATTACGACCGAGGAGCATCCATTGGGCGTGTACCATCCGCATGCCGAGCTTCATCATATCAAAAAAGAGAATATCGGTCTCATTGAAGTGATGGGTCTTGCTGTGCTTCCGGCGCGTCTCAAGCAGGAGTTGGAGACGCTTGCTGATGCGATTGTGGATAAAAAGGATATTCGTGCAGACGAGAGTATTGAAAAGCATGCCGATTGGGTAGAGGAATTCCTGCCGAGATACGAATGTGTGACGCGTGAGAATGTGATGGATATTTTACAGAATGAGGTTGCCCAAGTATTCAGCAAGGTACTAGAACATGCAGGTGTGTATAAGAGAGACGAAGAAGGGCAGAAGGCATTTGACCGGTTTGTGCAGAGTTTAAATTAAGCGATAGATTTTACATACGATATCATTCGATTTTGAGAGAGAGCAGCAGTTTTTGCAGCTCTCTTTTGCTATAAATATTACAAAATATGTGATACTATGGTATATATGAAGTATTTGGCGTTGAGAATAGGAAATGAAAGTATTATAGATTCAGAAATAACAGGAGGCAAGTTATGGCAGAAGCTTTTACGATAGAACAAGTCCAGGAAAAAGTAATCCTTGTAGGAGTGAGCTTTCACGAGGGAGATGACACCGAGGATTCTATGATTGAATTGGCACAACTGGTCGAGACGGCGGGAGCAGAGGTTGTGGGAATGACTGTGCAGAATAGAGACAGTATTCATCCGGGGACTTATGTTGGCAGCGGCAAATTGCAGGAAATCCGTCAAATGATTTTTGACTTGCAGGCAACGGGAATTGTCTGTGATGATGAATTGTCTCCTGCCCAGCTTAGAAATATGGAGAAAGAGCTGGACTGCAAAGTGATGGACAGGACTTTGGTGATCCTGGATATTTTTGCATCGAGGGCCTCTACCAGTGAAGGGAAGATTCAGGTGGAACTGGCGCAACTGCGTTACCGCTTGAGCCGTCTAACAGGTCTTGGGACTTCGCTGTCTAGGCTTGGCGGCGGTATTGGCACCAGAGGGCCGGGAGAGAAGAAGCTGGAAATGGACCGGCGCCTGATTAAGACTCGTTTGTCCCAGTTAAAAAGAGAATTGGAGGAAGTGCGTCAGCACCGTGAAATTACCAGAGGGCAGAGAAGCCGCAACCACACGAAAGTGGCGGCAATTGTAGGTTATACGAATGCCGGAAAGTCCACATTGTTGAACCGTCTGACAGACGCTAATGTCCTGGAAGAAGATAAGCTGTTTGCTACTTTAGACCCCACAACACGTAATTTGAAATTGGACAGCGGACAGGAACTATTGCTCACCGATACCGTAGGATTTATCCGCAAGCTGCCTCATCATCTGATTGAGGCATTTCGCAGTACCTTAGAGGAGGCTAAGTATGCGGATTTTATCATCCATGTGGTCGACGCCTCGCATCCACAGAGGGAAAAACAAATGCATATTGTTTATGAAACGCTGCGAAATTTAGGGGTTGAAGGAAAGAAAATTATCACGTTGTTTAATAAGCAAGACAAGCTGGATCAGGAAGAGGTCATCAAAGATTTGAGAGCGGATGTTACGCTTAAAATCTCTGCCGTGACTGGTGAGGGGTTAGCGCAGGTTAAGGAAACGCTTGAAGAGGTTCTGCGTGAAGATAAACAGTTACTGGAAGGTACGTTCTCCTATGATTTGGGCGGGCAGATATCAACAATTCGCAAATATGGTGAACTTTTGGAGGAAGAGTACCGGGACAATGGTATCTATGTGCGGGCGTTTGTGCCGGTAGAATTGTATCCGAACTTGAATGAAATGTTGCAGTGAAAGGGGAAATGAGATGAAGGCGCCAAGAATAAAAATCGGAAAAAGGCTCGTATTATTGCTGTTTGCAAGTGCAATGCTCTTTACAATACAAGGAGTTTCGGTTTCTGCCGAGACGACGAAACAGCCAGCAAGCGCATGGAAGATAATCATTGATAATCCCCAACATCACTGTGCAAAACGAGATGGTGATGCGGATATCACAGAGTGGAGTTATATCTATTTTGGTAGCTATCCCCAAACAGAAGTTACCGGGATAGCGCTTACGTTGGCGATTACAGGAGCAACGTATAATCGAAATGGAGACGCCTGGGTAAATGGTCAAAAATATCGGAGAATTAGTAAGAGCGATACGAATTTCGACGGCGATTTTGGTAATCAGGCGTATCGCTATTTCAAATGGGAACGTATCAAATGGAGAGTATTACAGGATAACGGTTCCACGTTGTTTGTTGCAGCGGACAAAGGATTGGACTGTCGGGATTACCATGAGCAATATGTGCTTCCCGATATGATGATAGAATTGAATCCCATTACCTGGGAGTGTTGCACGCTCCGAAACTGGCTGAACACTTCTTTCTATGATATGGCGTTCAGTGTCAGGGAACAGGAGGCGATTGTGGAGCAGGACGTAATAAATGAGGATAATCCAGATTATGGTACGGCGGGTGGAGTGAATACCAATGATAAGTTGTATCTTCTGTCAATTAGGGAGATGACAAATCCGGCCTATGGATTTTGTGATGCTTATACTGTATCTTCGGCAAGCCGTCGTTTGCAGGCAAGCGATTATGCAAATGCGCGGGGAGTGCGGATAGATATGTTTGGAGATTACAAGGGCGCCTGCGACTATTGGCTGCGCTCGCCCGGTGATGAAACATATAGCGCCGCAAGAGTTCCTTATAACGGGTGCGTTGATATAGGGGGCAGGGTAAGTTACGGCGGGCTGGCGGTCGTGCCGGCAATGCATATCAGACGATAGAAGAAGAACCATGTCAGACGAACGAATTTGCCTCCTCTGCATAGAATAAAAGAAAAACGATGGAGGAGCTATGGCTGCAACAATTATTTTGGATGCCGGTCACGGCGGTTACGACAATGGAGCCTCCTACCAGGGAAGAAAAGAAAAAGATGATACGCTGCGGGTGACGCTTGCAGTCGGACAGAAACTGGAGGACGCGGGCTATAATGTGCTGTATACAAGAACGACCGATCGTTATGATTCTCCGATTGAGAAGGCAAGGATAGCGAACCGTTCCGGCGCTGATTACTTTATTTCTTTTCACCGAAATTCGGGGCCCAATCCAAATACCTACAATGGAACCCAGGCATTGGTCTATGCTGCCAATACGGAGGCAGAACGCGTGGGGGAGGCTATCAATCAGGAATTAGTAGATTTTGGATTTAAGGATTTGGGCGTGGTCGAGCGTCCGGGCCTTGTCGTGTTGAGACGTACCCAGATGCCGGCTGTGCTGATGGAACTTGGCTTTATCAATAACGACATGGATAACCAGATGTTTGACGATCGCTTTGATGAAATGGTTGATGCGATTGTGGATGGCGTGGAGCGAGCCATTCCCCTGGAAACTACCCCCAGGCGGTATGGAGTTCAGGTAGGTCTGTTCCGTCATGAACCGAATGCACAATATCTCAGGGAGCAGTTAGAAAACCAGGGATATTTTGTAACGGTGCGCAGGGACGGTCCCTATTATGCGGTAGTTGTGGGGCGCGAGTCTACATTGGAAGATGCAAAATCGCTTCAGGATCAACTCAGGCAAGATGGATATGATACTCTTGTTGTAACCTTATAAAATTTTCATAAACTAACGAAAAAGGGTTTACATTCTAAATGAGATTTTGTATGATGAGTGTATCTTTTGTTGAATGTAATTATCTGAATAAGAATGAAGTCGGCACGAAATCTGTGCGTAATCCCAAGGATAAAATGAATAGAGCGGGAAGATACTCGTTTTGAAAAGTATTAGATTGTTTTGCGTTTCCTCCGGTAAAGGAGAGAAAGCCATGAAAATAGCATTTTGGAGCGAAAATAAAGGGGCGGGGACGACATTTAACCTGGCAGTAATTGCCTGTGCATCTGTGTGCCTGTACCCTTTGTCTGTTGCAGTGGTTTCCGGAGGATACCGCGATGAAAAACTAGAGAATAAGTTTTTTGGAAAGACCGGCAATATCCCTAAATTTACGACAATAGCGGCAGATGTTGGGCAAGAGTCGTTGTTGGCTGCGGAAACGGAGGAATTTTTTATAAGCAGCGGCTTAGAATGTCTGCTTTGTAAGGAAAAGCCGGAAGATTTGACGGAATCCGTAGTCAAGGCAAATATGCGCCAGGTAATCAAGGACAGGATGTACTGTCTGCCGGCGAATGTGGGGCAGGAGTATGAATGGTGGTACCGTGACTATCGGTTTGTGCGTATGGATCGTGTTATGAGTGCAATAGAAACATTTTTTGATGTTGTGTTCATTGATTGCGGGAGTCGGCAGGATGACTATGCAAGAAAAATTTTAAGTGAGGCGGATGTATGTGTGTTGAATATTGAGCAGGGGGCGGATGGTATCGGTGATTTCTACTTGAATTCACCGCAATTCCGTGGAGAGATCTTTTTCTTGCTGGGAAAATATTTTGGTAATGCATTGTATAATCGCCAGAACGTACAGCGAATCTATCGTATGGAAGAGAGTAGATTGGGTGCAATTCCTTATAATACAAGGCTCCATGCAGCAGAACAAACGGGCAAAATAGATCGTTTTATTGAGAACTATGTCGGTCAGATGGCAGGAGAGAAAGATACAGAGTTTGAGAAAGAATTAGTTAGGACGACCAACCTGATCCTTAAAATGACAGGTTTGGTCGCCTGAAAAATGCTTACTAAGGAAACGCTGATTAAATCAGCATTTCCTTAGAGTCTCCGGCGGATGCGCACGGATTTGCAGGGGAATATGTCGCTTCTCGGCACAAATCCGGCGCGGCAAACGCTTTAATTAGCGTTTTCCTAACAAGTTTCCGGCTTCGGATAAGTCTCTCCGAAAGTCTCTACGGTAACTTTTTTCATTTCCTGCGGCTCGAGGGGACGGTCGGAATAGACATCGGTAGCAGTTTCAGCAATTTTATTCACAAACTCCATGCCTTCTGTAATCTTTCCGAAGGCGGCATAGGCCCCGTCTAAATGTGGAGAGTCTTTGTGCATGATAAAGAACTGAGAACCCGCAGAGTCAGGCGCCATGGTGCGTGCCATCGAGAGTACGCCGGCGCTGTGCTTTAGGTCGTTGGTGAATCCGTTCTGGGTGAATTCTCCGCGAATGCTGTAGCCGGGACCTCCGGTGCCGGTTCCATCCGGGCATCCGCCCTGGATCATGAACCCTTTGATCACACGGTGAAAGCACAGACCATCGTAATATCCGCTGCTTACCAGGCTAATAAAATTATTTACGGTGTTGGGGGCGATTTCAGGATAAAGTTCTGCCTTAAAAACGTCCCCATTTTCCATTTCAAATGTTACAATTGGATTTTGCGCCATTATCATTTACCTCTTTTCTAGTGATTTTGGTATAAGTGTGTTTAATAGTTCTTTTCAATTTACCTTATTTGGAACCGATAGGAGGCATCAGGGCTCTCCCCAGCTTCGCTGGGTCCCTCCTCATGCCAAATTACGTTATTGGCTCCGTTAAGAGACCTAAGGCATCCTCCCAGCTTTGCTGGGTCCCTCCTTAGGTCAAATTATATCGCAGAAATGACAATTCGTAAAGCAGGAATACTATCGACACGAACTGCGAATATTTTCAGAAATCCAATGATATTCTTTAAAAAAATTTTACTTCATCGATGTGCCATCGATATACGAAAGGGGAACTAACACTCATGGCAGATAAAATATTTGAAAACAACCAGGTTACTATTACAGGGGAAATCATTTCCGATTTTCAGTACAGCCACGAAGTTTTTGGCGAAGGGTTCTATATGGTGGAAGTGTCTGTGAACCGTTTGAGTAACTTTGCGGACGTCATTCCCATGATGATTTCGGAGCGTCTGATCGACACGCAATGCAGCTATATCGGGCAGTATATTCGAGTTGACGGACAGTTCCGCTCCTATAACCGGCATGAGGAGAAGAAGAACCGTCTTGTCTTATCGGTTTTTGTGCGGGAGATGGAATTTGTAGATGAGATTCCAGAAGGTGAGAAGAGCAACCAAATCTTTCTGGACGGCTATATCTGTAAGGAGCCAATTTACCGCAAGACACCGCTTGGCAGAGAAATAGCAGATCTTCTCATCGCTGTAAACCGTTCTTATGGGAAGTCAGATTACATACCCTGCATCTGCTGGGGCAGAAATGCGAGATTTGCCTCGGGATTTGAGATTGGCGGCCATGTACAGGTTTATGGCAGAATCCAGAGCAGAGAGTATGTGAAAAAACTTTCCGAGACAGAAGTGGAGCATAGAGTAGCCTACGAAGTATCTGTCAGTAAAATAGAATACTTATGATTTTCCTGTAACAATTCAGCCATCGTCAAATTCATGCGTGTCCAGAGGGCACTTAGCATGATTCTCCTCATTATGATTGCGTCTGGCTGAACTGTCGGTTGCATTTTCCGCGGCTTTGTGGTATTTTAAGAAAAGCTTTTGTAAAAAGAAAGGAAAACAGCATGTGTAAGGAAAAGGTTACTGTTTATTGCGGAGATGGTAAAGGTAAGACAACAGCAGCGCTTGGATATGCATTGCAGGCTGCGGGACAGGGAAAAAGCGTTATCATCATTCAATTCCTCAAAGGAAAGAAGAAAGAGGAACTGGAATTCCTGCGGAGGCTGGAGCCTGAGGTGAAGTTTTTCAGTTTTGCAAAGTCACAGAAGAATTTTGCAGAGCTCTCCCGCGAGGAACAGGAGGAAGAAGCAATCAATATCCGCAATGGATTTAATTTTGCAAGGAAAGTATTGGTGACAGGCGAGTGCAGCCTGCTGATTTTAGATGAATTTCTGGGACTGTTGGAGCATCAAATGGTCACAGAAGAAGATATGGAAACTCTTCTGAATGCAGCATCGGAAGATACAGAGATTATTTTTACCGGAAGAGTTATGGATGACAGATTGCGCAAATATGTCGGGAAAGCTTATGAAATTCATGAGAACTGATGATAACATGGTTGACTTTGCGTACAGAAAATGCTATATTATGTTCAGTTGAAACATTTCAGGATTTTAAGCCGGCTCATTAGTAGTCGGCTTTTTAAGGAGGATATTTGCATGGCGATTTTCAAGGGAGCCGGTGTTGCGCTTGTAACGCCGATGAAAGACAATCTGGAAGTAAATTATGATAAATTGGCAGAGTTGTTGGAAGACCAGATTAAGAATGAAACAGATAGTATTATTATTACCGGGACTACGGGGGAGGCGTCCACGCTGACGGAAGAAGAGCATTTAGAAGTGATACGGGCGGCAGTTTCCATTGTGAATAAACGAATTCCGGTGATTGCGGGAACTGGCTCTAACTGCACGAGGACGGCGGTTTATTTATCGCGTCAGGCGCAGGAGGCAGGGGCGGATGGACTTCTTGTGGTAACGCCGTATTATAATAAGGCCACGCAGAAGGGACTGATCAGTCATTACACCGAGATTGCCAAGAATGTAGATCTCCCGGTAATTTTATATAATGTTCCCGGCAGGACCGGGTGTAAGATTGCACCGGAGACGGCGGCTGCTTTGGCGCGCGATGTAGAGAACATTGTCGGCATGAAGGATGCTGTGGGGGATATTTCCTATACTTTGCGCGTGATGGAGCAGACGCAGGGTGATTTTGATTTGTATTCTGGTGAGGACGGACAGGTGATACCGCTGCTTGCCTGCGGTGGGATTGGCGTAATTTCCGTGCTTTCCAATGTAGCTCCAAAATTTACCCATGATATGGTGATGAACTATTTGAACAACAATCAACAGGAAGCGTTGAAGATGCAGTGCAAAGCGATTGCTTTGGTAGACGCGCTGTTTTGTGAGGTGAATCCGATCCCAGTGAAAGCAGCTTTAAACCTTATGGGCTGGGAAGTGGGTCCTCTGCGGGCTCCCCTAAGCGAAATAGAGCCAAATAATTTAGAAAAACTGAAAAAGGCAATGCAGGAGTTCGGGATTTTATAGTGTTCAGAATGAAGTGGATTTGTTTCTGTCAGCAAAGCTGACCCGCACTCCGCAGCAAGAACGCCGATGGCGTTTTTGAAAAAAGATGGACCCTGCTGCATTGGCGGCGGGGTCAAATTTTACATCCAGGAGGAGAATGAAAATGATTAGAATGATTATGCATGGCTGTAACGGCAAAATGGGACAAGTTATCTCGGGAATCTGCCGGGAGGACAGTGAGATTGAGATTGTAGCAGGCGTTGACCCTTATACCGGTTTGGAGAATGATTATCCGGTGTTTGCCAATATTGCGGAGTGTCAGGTAGAGGCGGACGTGGTGGTAGATTTTGCTGCGGCGCCGGCAGTGGATGGAATGTTAGACTACTGCGTGGCACATAAATTGCCGGTAGTTTTATGTACCACCGGGCTCAGCGAGCAGCAGCTTGCCAAAGTAGAAGAAACAGCAAAGCAGACGGCAGTACTTAAATCAGCCAATATGTCCTTGGGCATCAACTTGTTATTGGATATGTTAAAACAGGCGGCAAAGACGCTTGCCCCAGCGGGATTCGACATGGAAATTGTGGAAAAGCATCACAATCAGAAAGTGGACGCGCCGAGTGGGACAGCGCTTGCGCTCGCAGATTCCCTCAATGAGGCATTGGACAATGCCTATGCTTATCAATATGACAGGACACAGGATAGGAAGAAGCGTGAGAAATATGAAATTGGTATTCAGGCAGTTCGCGGCGGCAGCATAGTCGGAGAACACGAGATAATCTTTGCCGGAACAGACGAGGTCATTGAATATAAGCATACGGCTTATTCCAAGGCGGTTTTTGCGAAAGGCGCTGTGGAGGCGGCAAAGTTCCTTGCCGGCAAGCCAGCAGGTAGATATGAGATGCGGGATGTGATTGCAGCGTCTAGCGGAAAATAAATTCGGCAATTCATAATAGTAAGACAGAGAAAGGAAGGGCTGCAATGTACAAAATGATGACGCCGGGTCCTACGCAAGTGAAAGAAAATGTTCGCCTGGCGCGGGCGAGAGAATGCGGCAACCCGGATATTGATAAGGAATTTTTTGATTTTTATAAGGAAACATGCGAATTAATCAGCCGGCTGCTGCATACCGAAAATGAGACGTTGATTTTAGGCGGGGAAGGGATTTTGGGATTGGAAGCCGCTTGTGCTTCCCTGACGGAGCCGGGAGATAAAGTCTTGGTGTTGAACAATGGTATTTTTGGAGAAGGATTTGCAGATTTCGTGTCTCTGTACGGCGGCGTGCCCCAATTATATACAGTGGACGGTAAGAATCCCATTGATGCACAGGAGTTAGAGAAATTTTTACAGAACAACCACGATTACAAATATGCAACTTTGGTGCACTGTGATACGCCCAGCGGTATCTTAAATGATATTGCCGTTTTGTGTCCACTTCTAAAAAAATATGGTATTTTGACGGTGGTAGACGCCGTCTCCTCGATGTTTGGTGAACAAGTGCGTGTAGATGACGCTCAAATTGATATTCTCTGCGGAGGTTCGCAAAAGGCAGTTTCCGCACCGCCGGGACTGACTTTTGTGACAGTCAGCGCGCAGGCCAAAAAAGCCATGGCAGAGCGCAAAACACCGATAGCCTCTTTTTATGCCAATTTGAAACTGTTTGAAGGTTACTATGAGGCACAGTGGTTCCCCTATACGATGCCCATTAGCGATATTTATGGCTTGCGCGCAGCTATGGATAATATTGCTGCGGATACGGATATACTTGCGCGCCATGCAAGGCTTGCTGGGTCGTGCCGACAATCTTTGACGCAGGCAGGAGTAAAGTTGTATTTAGAGAGCGGATTTTCCAATACGGTCACTGTGTTTGAGGTGCCCAAAGAAACGACAGCGCAGGCAATCTTAGATACCATGCGTGAGGAACATAACATCCTCCTTTCCGGTTCCTTTGGCAGCCTTGCCGGAAAGGTTGTTCGCATCGGGCATATGGGCAGTAACGCCAATGAAAAAGATATGGCAGAGACGATGGAAGCTTTGTGGCGTACGCTTAAAAAATTAGGTGTGGAGTTGAAAGAGGGATAAGCGATATTCGGTGAAGTCACAACATGAATTTCGTCGTGGATCTGAATGGGAGATAGATTATGGGCAATGGAGCAAAAAGGACGAAAAAGGAAGAAGATTTTAGTTTTCAGGTGGATTTAAAGGGCATTATCCGCTTGCTCAGTGAGAACTTGTATTCCAGTGGAGATGTATTTTTGCGGGAGCTTTTACAGAATGCTGTGGACGCTATCGCGGCGCGGCGCGAACTGGAGCCGGATTTTAAGGATGGCAGGATATTGGTTACATATCATGGGGCTTTGGATGGACAGGCAAGCTTGGTGTTTTCGGACAATGGAATTGGACTTACGCGTGAGGAGATTCACACGTTTCTGTCGGTTATTGGACAGTCTTCTAAGCGGGGAGAGATGCAGCGGAATAGTTTTATTGGACAGTTTGGCATTGGTCTGTTGTCCTGTTTTCTGGTGACGGATGAGATTGTAGTGAGAAGCCGTTCCGTGCGTGAGGAACAAGGCTTTAGATGGCTAGGCAGAAGCGACGGCACCTATCAAGTGACAGCGGAAACGTTGAAGCTTGCGCCGGGAACGCGTATAGAAATAAAATTAGACAAAAAGATGGCGCGCCGCTATTGTAAAGAGCGTGTCATGGAACTTTTGAAGGAATACGGTTTTCTGATTAAGGTTCCAGTGGACTTTGAGGAGGGCAGCAATGTTTGTCGGATTAACGATGGGTTCATTCCCTGGCGGCAGTCCTTTTGCAGCGGCGAGGAGATTTTACAGTTTGGTGAGTTAATGTTTGGTGAGAAGTTCTTTGGTGTAGTTCGGATTTTGGGAGAGGGGCTCAAAGGGTATGCGTTTATCTCGGAACGCCAGACTAGCGCGGCTACTATGGGGCGGCATAAAATCTATTTAAAAGATATGCTGATTACCGAGGACGGCAAAGATTTGATTCCCAAATGGGCTTTTTTACAAGGTGCATCGTCAATGCCGAACATTTAACGCCCATGGCTTCTCGCGAAGGATTTGCCGTGGACCATGCGCTGGCAAAAGCGAGAAATGAGATTGAGAAATCACTGTTTGATTACTTTGTAAGCCTTTCTAAATTTGATGTGAACAAATTGAAACGGCTGACAAGCATACATAATGTAGCGATCAAATCTCTTGCTGTAGAAAATGAGCAGATTTATAAACTGTTTTTCCCATTTCTCACGTTTGTCACCAGTATAGGAGATCTAACGGGATTTCAGCTTTTGGAGGCAGCAAAGCGATTTCCAGTCTATTACTGTGCGGAAGTGGATGATTTTCGCAGAGCGCGCCCGCTGGTGGGAAGCGCGCGAGTGCTTGTCAATGCCGGGTATATTTATGATACGAAGCTGTTGCAGCTTTTAAAGCATTATTTTCAGGGCGTGCGGGTTGAGATGTTTGACGAGGCTTCTTATGCGGAACTTTTGGAGGAGCCTTCGGATAGCAGAAAGAAGGAGATGGCGTACTTGGTGACGGCGTCGTCGCAAGCCTTGGATAAGTTTCGCTGCGGGGTTTTACTGCGCCAGTTTGAACCAGCAGATGTGCCAGCTTTATATGTGGCGGGGGCGGACGGCTTTCTGGACAGCTCTTTTTGGGGCGGCAAAGCTTCCGGGTTCCTGGAAGGATTTGATTTCGGGGATGCCGGGGGCTACGGTAATAAATTATATCTCAATGCTGCCAATCCTTTGATACAGCGGTTGGCGCGGGTAGAGGATGCGGAAATGACAGAGCATATGATACAGGTGTTATATATCCATGCCATGCTTGCAGGCCATTATACGCTTTCCGAGCGGGAAATGGAAGTTCTCAATACAGGTTTGATGAAATTGATCGGGTACGGACTGGGAGGAGAAATATGATTCTGGAATCACTGAAAAGAAGAAATGTGGCGGATGATAAATTATGGGAGATGGTTGACCGGGCAAATCATTTGACGCAGGGTGGTTATGAGAGCTGGGATGATAATGCGCCCGCGCTGGTGCCGTTGATGGAACGGATTCTGGCGTTAGCCAGGGAGCGTGAGGATTGGCAGGTTTATTTCTACGATATGGCAAAGCTGTTTTGGTATATCCGGCGTTCTTCCGTCAACAATATTCCGCTGTCTTTTAAGATTTCAGAGATGTTTCACCATGATTTTGAGCAGCGTCTAGGGGAAAGCGTCGGACCTTTTGCCAGGGAATGGCGCGTTGATCTTGCTGCAAAAATTCTCAGCTTTTATTGTGAATATCCACAAATTGACGACGGCAAAATTGCGCGTATGTTACAGATATTCCGGGAATGCGAAGCGCGCTACGGCAGTGACTGGAATTATGGGGATTATACGTCCGTGATGAATCTGGCGCTCCTTAACCGGGATAAGGAATTGGCGAAAGAAGCGGCAGATAAATTAAAAAAGGCCACTTTTTCCGACCAATGCTTTTGCTATGTCTGCACATATGCCAGGCCGATGGTTGGTTATCATATTTTGTACGGACAACTGGAGGAGGCAAAAGAATTGGTCACGCGGGTCTGTGAACAGTCGATTCCTCTTAGATACCGCTGGTGTTTTGACCAATGCTTACAGGCGGATGAAGAAGAAATGAAAGATATTGCGCTTATGCATTGCTTGGAGTTGGGAGAAAGTGAAATGTTTGGCAAGCTTTTTGACGAGTGGCAGCCGCTTTACAAAAAGCCCAAACAGGAAAAAGCGGACGATACGTATAATGTATTTTTCCATGCGCTGGCAGGCGACTGGTCGCAGAAGAAAGAGCGGCTTTTGCTGGCGGAGCAGGATGATCGGGACCGAAGAGAGCATAAGGAGACGCCTCTGGACAGTCTGTATTGGTTGCTGTGCTGGTATGTTTATTTTAAGATGATGGACGGAAACGGCGAGTGCAGCGTGCGTTTGTTGTTGGGTGAAGATGCAGAAAGCAGCAGGCGTGAATATTCTTGTCAGGAAGCGTCAAAGTATTTTGAGCAGCAAGCGGATTTGTTGGGTGCGCAGATGGCCGGGGCACGAAAACAGTTTGATTATGAGGGTGTGAAGAGGTGCTTTGAAGCGTGTTTGAAATACAGAAGTCTTTCATGAGGATAACCTTTCACACGGTAAGTTTGGGGATTGACAGAATGTCATTCTTGTGAGATAGTAAGCAGAAAAGGGAAATAGTAGAACTATTCCTGTGAGATGGGATAGAGAAAGCGGGAGCAATATGTCAACGATAGATAAAATCAAGGAATTGAAACGAGCGCGAAATGCAGTAATTTTGGCGCATTATTATGTGGAGGACGAGGTGCAGGCGATAGCGGATTATGTTGGAGATTCCTTTTATCTCAGCAAGATTGCCGCAAAGGAGCAAGCGGATGTTATCTGTTTTTGCGGCGTGTCCTTTATGGGAGAAAGCGCGAAGATTTTAAGTCCGCAAAAGACGGTGATTATGCCAGATATGCAGGCGGACTGTCCCATGGCGCACATGGCAGATATCGAGAAGATTCAAAAGCTGCGTGAGGAATATGAAGATCTTGCGGTTGTCTGTTATATCAATTCCACGGCGGAGTTAAAGACGTATTCCGATGTATGCGTGACCTCATCGAATGCCTTAAAGATTGTCAGAAAGCTGCCGAATCAGCATATTTATTTTATTCCAGATGAAAACCTGGGGCGTTATGTGGCGTCACAGGTGCCGGAGAAAGATTTTATTTTTAATGATGGTTTCTGTCATGTACATAAGGACATTGCAGCAGAACACATAAAGCAAGCCAGGCAAGCCCATCCCCACGCGCAAGTGTTGGTACACCCGGAATGTACACCGGATGTGGTAGAATTGGCGGATTATATTGGCAGTACCTCTGGGATTATTGATTATGCAACGGCAAGTGAAGCGCAGGAATTTATCATCTGCACAGAAGTTGGCGTCTTATACGAACTTCAGCAGAAGAACCTGCACAAGCGTTTCTATCCCGCAGGGCACCAGCAGTTCTGCCCGAACATGAAGCGGATCACGTTGCAGAAGGTAGCGGATGCGTTGGAGCAGATGACGAATACGGTTGAAATGGATGAACAGACGCGGATTCGTGCCTCTAAACCCTTAGAGAGAATGCTTGCGCTGGGGCAATAAGCATGAAGAGCGCTTCTTGGAGCGCTGAGACAATGAGCACAGAGGGCGTCTAGTGTAATGTCTCATTGATAATTAGTTAAACTCACTTGTCTATTCGCACATCTGCCTCGTTGAATTTTCTAGCCGTAGCCACCGCTACGCCGTCGAAAATTCAACGAGGCAGATGAACAAATATCCTGCGTGATTTTATCAAATATCAACGAGACAATACACTAGCTTGAGCGCTGGGCCATGGTGCGTTGTAAGCGCCGCGCAAGATAAACAAAAGGCGTATCGGCAAGGCTTGTGACAATAAATATGAGATAGCTTGAGATAGCGATGGACAGTAACGTCTGTGTATTGTGGGTGCCAAGGAAAGCGCCCCAGGTAAAGAGAATCGTATTTAAAAGCTGTGAGAGCAGCGTGGAGCCGTTGTTTCTCAGCCATAAGAATTTCTGGCGGTCTTTAAATTTCCGCTCGGTGAACGCCCACCATCTATGATAGGCCCATACGTCAAAAAGCTGAACGATAACGTATACAAGAATGCCTACAGCCATCAGACGCGGAGTATTGGAAAATACGGTGCGGATGCTGGGTGAGGCAAAGTCATTTTCGTTGGGAATATAGAGCATCCAGGACTGGCTGATTACAATAAAACATATTGAAGTTGCAATACCGAGCCACACAGCCGTCTGTGCGGCTTTTTTGCCGTACAGCTCGCTCAGGATGTCGGTCACCAGGAACGTGGAGGCGAAAAGGATATTTCCCAGGGTCATTTCCATACCGAAGGCATTGACGACAATCAACACCTCGACATTTGCCGCAATTGTGGCGATAACCGTCCACAGATAAAGCCCCTGTTCCTTAAAAAGTGCAAATAAAGCCAAGACGGCAGCGTAAGTGATAACTAACGATATGAGTAAAAGTATTTCATTTTGCATGTTCTACGACACCTCCTACACCGAACGCAGTATTTTCCATTAAAATATCTACGCGGCAATTTTCTATGTATTTGGGATAAAGTTCTTTGGTAAATGAGGCAATCACTCTGGGATCTGGTTTAATGGGTTTTAAGTTTTCCTGCATGATGTTGATGCATACGCGCTCAAAATGGGCGAGCCCGGTCTGTATGTCCTGTTCCATGCTTTCAGCGGTCTGTCCGGGAATGCCGAACAACAGGCAGACTTCATCAAAATATGCGGCGATTTCTTGCGGATTATCCGTGTCAATCCCTTTATCCAGATAGCTCTCGCGGAACAAAGCGTCGAACGTCTCAACACCCGTCTTGATTTTCAGTTCGATACCTTGCGCTTCAAATCGTTTGCGAAAATCGCCAATGGCGCCGCGGTGCCGCCAATGGCACTCGAAATGTACTTGATGGATTTGCTGTTTTCGGCAGACTTCTTCAATCAGAGCAAGCGTTGGCTCGTCTAAATCCACGAAGCTGCCGGAGTTAATGACTTCCAGTTTGTGGTGAATACCGGTGACTTTTAAGAGTTGTTCTTGGTTCAAAGCAAAATTTGCATTTTCGTCCGGCGAAGAATCCAGATGGTAGTCGCAGAAGCGGCAGCGCCGCCAACTGCACCCTTTTCCCCGGAGCATCACGATTTCCCTGGGGTTTTTCTCATGGATAACGGCGTAACGGTTAGGGTTAAAATCATTCATGTTTGTCCTTTCCGACAGTACGTTACGCATGTTGCATACAAAAAACGGTATACTTCGGCACAAAGGCATGCAAAATAACCGTTTCTCAAATCCCTAGTTTTGTTTAGAGACAGGATGGTCACGAACTGTCTTATGTGATTTTTCGCGGTTCAAAACCGTGGAGCTTTAAACAGCTATGTCATTATACTATGCTTATTGCAAGATTGCAAGAAAAAGTTATGATTGACGCGGCAATGCCCTCTTGTTATGATAGAGCTGAAATCATTTGAGAAGAAGATTGGGAAACGAGGCACTTATGGTAGATAAAGTAAATGGGCAGAAATATTATGAATATGCGAAAATCAACCAGACAAAGAGAAAAAGCGTAGACTCGCCGGAATTCCATTTAGATGCTGAGAAACAGGGCGTCATCTATGAGAAGAGCGAAGAGAAGAAAAAGGCCGCCAAAGCGGAGACGGAAAAAGACGCCCCGAAGACGGCGCAGGAGAGCGTTTCTTCCGGTGTGCGGATAGAAATTTCCCGCCAGGGGAGAGAGCAGACGCAACGAGAGGCTATGCGCGCAGATTTTACCGGGCAGGTCCGCAAATTTGCGCAGGCTGCCGTCACGTTTCTCAAATCTCTATGGAATAAGATTTGGAATGAACCGGAAGGTGAAAAGCAGATGGAATTCCCGGAGATTTTAGAAGAGCGCATGGAACATGCCGAGGTTCCTGCGGACATGTACTCTGCGGAAGGAGTGCGGGCGGACGAATTTCTGCTTCCGGGACCTGTAGACGTTACACAGCCCAATTATACGAAGGAGGAGATCCGGGCGATTTTCCGTAGAGGGAATCAGAAGGAGATCGAAAATTTCCTCTCGGACAATGGCAGAAGGCATCTTGTGAAGAATTCCGACTTGTTGACGCAGTATGATAAGACGGGAATGATTGTAGGAGTTGACCGTTCGGATAAGAATTTAATTCTGCATGGTAATAAGAATGAAATTAAACTTTGAGAGTATAAGAAAGGATTACGCAGATGATGAAGATTGAGCAATATTGTGTAGGACAGGTGCAGACGAATTGTTATTTTGCAATAAATGAAAAGACACAGGAAGTTTTGGTGATAGATCCAGGTGATTCCGCGCAGTTACTTGCGGAAAAGATCAAACAGAAGGGCTTAAAGCCCAAGGCTGTGTTATTGACGCATGGACATTTTGACCATGCTATGGCGGCAGGGGAGCTTGCCGGAATGTTTGGCGTTAAGATTTATGCGCATGAGGCGGAGAAGGAAACTTTAGAACAGTCCGGGCTTAACGCTTCCGGTATGATTGGGCGTAGGGACAGCTATCAGGCGGACGTGTTTGTAAAAGATGGCGAAGTGTTGCAGCTTGCAGGTATGGATTTAAAGGTATTGCACACACCGGGCCATACCGAGGGCGGTTGCTGTTTTTATTCGGTAGAGGATAAGGTCTTATTTAGCGGAGATACCTTGTTCTGTCAGTCTGTGGGCAGGACAGATTTCCCGCGTGGAAGCATGTCGCAGTTAATCCACTCCATCAAAGACAAATTGCTTCCGCTGCCGGATGATGTGAAAGTTTATCCGGGGCATATGGGCGTTACGACGATCGGCATGGAACGCAGAGGCAACCCGTTTATCTCCTAAATTTTTTCTTAGGAAGAAGCTATTTAGTCGTAAGAGCATGTTTGCGACAGAGGGATTAAGATGATAACCGTTTGTTTGAATGAAGCAAATTTTGAATACGATATACATTCCCTGGTAAAAGCATTTTATCCTGGCGAGGATGTGAAAGTTTTTGCAGACAGAAAAAAGATTTACAAGCTGGAAGAGCAATGCGCACCTATATTTCGTCTGGAAATATTTTACCACCAGGGGACGCAAGATTGCAGGGACACAATCGAAATCTTCCTTAAAGAAGAAAATACACAAGGTTTTGAGCAAGGGCAGCAGCCGTTGGCAATGGAATGTGAAGAACAGGGAAAGCAGCTTTTGGCAAAGATAAGTTCTCAAGATAGAAGGGGGACCGCAGCGAAAGCCCAGGCTAAGATACAGGCAGATTTTTCAGACCGGGGAGACACAAAGAACCGGCTCAAACGCTGCCTGTATCGCATGTTGTCGGAATATAGCGGCAGGACATTACCCTGGGGCACGCTCACGGGCATTCGTCCCACGAAGATTGCTATGACCAGACTGGAAAATGGTCAGAGCGAAGCGAATATCCACACGTTTATGGCAGAGACTTATTTGGCCTCAGAAGAAAAAATTAACCTCAGTATAGAGATAGCCAGGCGGGAGATGGAACTGCTACATAAAATTGATTACCAAGACGGCTACAGCCTTTATGTAGGGATTCCCTTTTGTCCAAGTATTTGTTCCTATTGTTCTTTTTCCTCTTCCCCGATTGGCTTGTGGGAGGATAGGACGGACGATTATCTGGATGCGTTAGAAAAGGAAATTGATTTCACATCTCAGGCTTTTAGGCACAAGAAATTGAACGCTATCTATATTGGCGGAGGGACGCCGACAACACTCTCGCCGCGGCAGCTTCATCGTCTGCTTGCTAAGATTGCGGCAAGTTTTGATTTCTCACATCTGCTGGAATACACGGTGGAAGCCGGACGGCCGGACAGTATTACCAAGGATAAGCTAGAAGTGTTGCGGGAACATGATGTCTCCCGCATTTCTATCAATCCGCAGACTATGAAGCAGGAGACCTTAGACGTGATTGGGCGCCGTCATACCGTGAAACAGACGATAGAAAGTTTTCATCTGGCAAGAGATTTGGGATTTGATAATATCAACATGGATCTGATTGTGGGATTGCCGGAGGAGACGGTAGAGGACGTACGAATTACAATGGAAAAGGTGGCCAAATTGTCGCCGGATAATCTGACAGTCCATTCGCTTGCGCTCAAGCGGGCGGCGAGGATGAAAATGTTCCCGGAAGATTATCAAGGGATGAAAATGGAAAATACCTGGGAGATTATTGCGCTGACAGCTGCATATGCCAGGAAGATGGGACTTTTGCCTTATTATCTTTACCGGCAGAAAAATATGGCGGGCAATTTTGAGAACGTGGGCTATGCCAGTCCCGGGAAGGCAGGGCTTTACAATATTTTAATTATGGAGGAAGTGCAGTCTATCGTGGCTCTGGGGGCCGGAAGCATTTCAAAACGTGTGGAGCCAGGCAGGAAGATTGAGCGATGCGAGAATGTGAAGGATGTGGCGCAGTATATCGCAAGAATTGACGAGATGATAGAAAGAAAACATATATTATTTTTAGCCTAAAAACTAATAAGAACGGAGTGTGTAAAACCATGGAATGGCTGGATTTTTACAATACATATGTAGTCGGAGGCATCCAGGTTCTAATTGGCTTTCTTTTTTTTACGAAATCCCTACGAAAAGATCTGAGTATATGTTCCCTGAGATATACGGTTTTGTCAGCGCTGTTTACGATACTTTCGCTAATCGTTCTTTCCCTTGTTTCATATGATGTCTGGGGTCTGGTTACCTATATCCTACTGCTGGTGGCAGCAGGAATTTTTGTATACCAGGCAGATGGTTTTACGGTAATGCTGTTGGCGGTGGTGACGGCTGAGATTTTACAATTGAATTTTGGTGTTGTCAATGACATCTCGGGTGTTTTGCATGAAGGGATAGTATCGGAAAATGGGGGGATGTTTCTTTCTGTTGTCTTGAGCGCAGCGGCACTAGTATCGTCGGTGTTTTGCTATTACATGGCGTATGAGTATTTTTTACCTTGTGAAATGGAAAAAAGCCGTTATGCTTTGATGATTCTGACACCTACGCTGATGATTTTGCTAGTTGGAGAGTATGTCAGTTTTGCATTTTATGGAAATGTCACGCAAGTAGGAAGCGACGGGGATAGGGGGAGCATATGGTATTCACAAATGCTGGCGGTGCATTTTCTGGGGATTGCTAGTTTATGCAGCGTATTATATGCCTATAAGAAGCTGAGCGAGCAGTTTCGTCTGGAAACACGGCTTTCCCTTGTGGAACAGGAGGAACATTTGTTGCGTCAATATGTGGACGAGGCAAAAGCACGCTATGAGAACACGGTGTCTTTTCGACATGATATAAAGAATCATATGACGGTCGTAGGCGAACTCTTGCAGGAGGAAAAATTGGAGGAGGCGTTGCATTATCTTGGTGATATGGAGCTTTTGAACGCAGAGATGTCTTTTCCCAGCAAAACGAATCATCCGGTGGCGGATATCCTGCTGGGAAATAAGCTGGGGCTTGCGCAAAATGAGGGCGTAAAGGTATCATGTTCTCTGCGTCTGCCTTATCCCTGTCCGATTGCGGAGATTGATTTTGCGATTATTTTATCAAATGCATTGGATAACGCCATGCATGCATGCAGGAAAATGGAGGAAGGAGTAGATAAATTTATCTGTGTCAAGGGAAATGTACAGGGGGATTTTATTTTGCTGGAAATTGAAAACAGCTTTGCGGGGGACCGTTCCTTTCTCCCAGGGACAGGTCTGGCAAATATGAAAGCAGTGGCGGAAAAGTATCACGGCGCTATGGACTTCAAAGCGGAAGATTTCGTTTTTCACCTAAGTGTTTTGCTTGTTATTCCACAAACATAGTAAAGCAACCCTCGGCGGGCTTTTCCACTTTCTTCTTGACTTTTCTTCCATACAAAAATATAATTTATGCTTAGGTAAAGCATTTTGCAGCGTTCTCAAACAGACGGAGAACAAGCGATATAGAACGATAAGAAAATGGAGGAGACAGTATGGCACTGGCGAAAAAGCCGGTAAACGGCATGAAGGATATTTTACCGGAAGAGATGCAGATTCGGGATTATGTAATGAATGTGATTAAGGAAACGTACCGCAGTTTTGGCTTCACGCCGATTGAGACGCCGTGTATGGAGAATATTGCGAATCTCAGCAATAAACAGGGTGGAGAAAATGAAAAGTTGATTTTTAAGGTGTTAAAGCGCGGAGAGAAGCTCAAACTGGAAACGGCGCAGACGGAGAACGACGTCGTTGATTTCGGTATGCGTTACGATTTGACCGTGCCGTTGGCGCGTTTTTATTCTAATAATGCCAACGATTTGCCGTCTCCTTTTAAGGCGTTGCAGATGGGCAATGTCTGGCGCGCAGACCGCCCGCAGAGGGGCAGATACCGCCAGTTTATGCAGTGCGACATTGATATTTTAGGAGAACCGAGCAACCTTGCTGAAATTGAATTGATTCTTGCGACCACGACAACGCTCGGCAAATTAGGCTTCAAAAATTTCCAAATCCGCATCAATGAGCGAAGAATTTTAAAGGCGATGGCAGCGTACAGTGGCTTTGCGGAAGAATCGTACGACACAGTTTTTATTATTCTTGATAAAATGGACAAGATTGGCATGGACGGCGTGGCAGAAGAACTTGCCAAAAACGGCTATGCGAAAGAGTCTATAGATAAATATCTGTCACTTTTTGCGCATTTGCAAGGCAAAGAGGAAGTAGCGGACGGCGTCGCGTATCTTGCCGAAGAATTGGGAGAGTACCTGGATACGGAGATTGCCGAGAATTTGAAAGAGATTGCGGCCAGCGTCAATGCGACAAAGGCGGCGGATTTCTCATTGGTATTTGACCCTACGCTGGTACGTGGTATGTCTTATTATACAGGAACAATTTTTGAAATTGCTATGCCGGAATTTGGCGGAAGCTGCGGCGGAGGCGGGCGTTACGATGAAATGATTGGTAAGTTTACCGGCAATCAAGTACCGGCATGCGGATTTTCTATCGGTTTTGAGCGCATCATTTTGCTTCTTTTGGAGCAAGGTTTTGAGATTCCGGGACAGTCGGAAAAGATTGCTTATTTGATTGAGAAAAATTATCCAGGTGAAAAGCTGGCGCAAGTGATCGAGCAGGCGCAGAAAGAGCGGGCATTGGGCAAACAGGTGCTGGTGGCAAGAATGAATAAGAATAAAAAATTCCAGAAAGAAAAGCTTACCGCGCAAGGGTATCAGGAATTTAGGGAGTTCTTTAAGGAAACAGGCATTTAATCAGCATTTCCTGAAAAAGTAAGAGCAGAATCGTAGGAGGAATTATCATGGCAGAGTCAATGAAAGGAATGCACAGAAGTCATCGGTGTACGGAAGTTTCCAGCGCGAATATCGGGGAAACTGTCACAGTCATGGGCTGGGTGCAGAAAAGAAGAAATTTAGGAAGTTTGATTTTTATAGATTTGCGGGACCGTTCCGGCATCTTGCAGATTGTGTTTGACGAACCCAAAGTGGGCGTTGAGGGATTTGCAAAAGCAGGAACCTTGCGCAGCGAGTTCGTAGTGGCAGTCACAGGAACCGTGGAAAAGAGAACGGCTGCGGTCAATGAGAATTTAAAGACTGGAGATATCGAGGTGATTGCGTCTGATATCCGAATTTTGTCGGAATCTGAGACGCCGCCGTTTCCGATTGAGGAGCATTCACAGACGAAAGAGGATTTGCGGCTTCGTTACCGTTATCTGGATCTGCGCAGGCCGGATATTCAAAGGAATCTTATGATGAAAAGCAAAGTGGCGATGCTTTTGCGCAATTTTATGGAGAAAGAAGGATTTCTGGAGGTTGAGACGCCAATACTTACGAAATCCACGCCGGAGGGAGCAAGAGATTATCTTGTGCCCAGCCGCGTGCATCCCGGAACCTTTTATGCGCTGCCGCAGTCGCCGCAGTTATTCAAGCAGCTTTTGATGTGTGCCGGTTATGACCGGTATTTCCAGATTGCCCGCTGCTTCCGTGATGAAGATTTACGTGCAGACCGCCAGCCAGAATTTACGCAGGCGGATATGGAGTTGTCTTTTGTGGATGTGGATGACGTCATTGATGTCAATGAACGTCTGCTGCAATATGTGTTTAAAGAGGCGATAGGCATCGACGTGCAGCTACCGATTCCGCGCATGAGCTGGCAGGAGGCAATGGATCGTTTTGGTTCCGATAAGCCGGACACACGTTTCGGTATGGAGTTGGTAAACGTTTCGGATATCGTGAAAGAATGCGGTTTTGGCGTGTTCACCGTAGCCTTAGAACAGGGCGGCTCCGTGCGCGGTATCAATGCCAAAGGCCAGGGGGCGATGCCGCGTAAGAAGATAGACAAGCTCGTGGAATTTGCCAAAGGTTATGGAGCGAAAGGACTTGCCTACCTTGCCGTCAACGAGGATGGCACATATAAGTCCTCCTTTGCCAAATTTATGACGGAAGATGAATTGAAGGCTCTGGTAGAAAAGATGCAGGGAGAGCTGGGAGATCTGCTTTTATTTGCGGCAGATAAGAATAAGGTTGTCTGGGACGTTCTGGGCGCGCTGCGCTTAGAACTGGCAAAGCAGCTTGAATTGTTGGATAAAAACCAATACAATTTTCTGTGGATTACAGAGTTTCCACTGTTAGAGTGGTCAGACGAGGAGAATCGTTTTATGGCCATGCATCATCCCTTTACAATGCCGATGGAGGAGGACTGGGGTAAGATTGATTCCGATCCGGGCGCAGTGCGCGCCAAGGCATATGATATTGTCTTGAATGGAACAGAGCTGGGCGGCGGTTCCGTGCGTATTCACCAGAATGACATCCAAGAGAAAATGCTTGAGGTGCTTGGCTTCTCGAAGGAGCGCGCGCACGAGCAGTTTGGATTCCTGCTGGATGCGTTTGCTTACGGCGTTCCGCCACACGCAGGGCTTGCCTATGGTCTGGACCGTATGGTAATGTTGATGATGAAATGTGATTCCATCCGTGATGTCATCGCCTTCCCCAAGGTTAAGGATGCGTCCTGTCTGATGACAGACGCGCCCAATGTGGTAGATGACAAACAGCTCGAAGAGCTGGCGTTGTCTATTCAAGTCACGGCTCAGGAGGAAAAGATCGTTTAAGTCCTTATGTTATGATAAATATTAAGAGTGAGAAATGAAAACGTTCCCCCAAACCGGACGAGGTAAGGTTTTGGGGAACGCTTTTCGTTGTAATAAATGGTATGCGATATGACCTTTCGTTGTAATTTTTTGCAGATAAAGAAAAATGCCAAAGAGCATGGAAAATGCTGATAAATAGGGCAATGCAACCGCAAGTTTACATGAAAATCTTCAAAAGCAACACGAAATATGCAGACTTTACATGGGTGATATTGTAAAGTAATAACTGTTCAGAACAGTATTTTTTGACCTAAAGCGCAGAAGGAATTCATGAGGATGACAGAAAGGAAGAACAGTTATGAGTGAGTTTGGAGAAAATTTACAATTTTACAGAAAACAAAGAAATATGACCCAGGAGCAGTTGGCGGAAGAGCTGGAAGTTTCCCGGCAGACGGTTTCCAAGTGGGAGTCAGGTGCATCTTATCCGGAAATGGAAAAGATTCTACAGCTATGCAAAATATTCTCTTGCAGCATGGATGTATTGATGCGCAAGAATGCAGCAGAATCGGAGATGGAGGACAGTGAGGGGTATGAGCGCCATATGGAAAAAAGGCGCAAAAATATTACGATAGGAGTAACGCTGCTGATTTTGGGAGTTGCCATTCAGCAATTACTTACAGGCTTTGGATGGCAGGAAGCTTTTACTGGTACCTTGTTTTTTGCCATCGCAATCGTGGCAATCCTGGTGCTGGTGGTCGCAGGGATGCAGGACGAAGCATACCGCAAGATGCACCCCGTAATTGCAGAGTTCTATACGCCGGAAGAGATTGCATATTATAATGAAAAGTTTCCTATTCGCATAGCCACGGCTATTGGTATGATTCTGATTGGTACGCTGATTGCCATGAATGCGGAACATTTTCCTTTGGGGAAGGGCATGAGTGAGGAAGTTTATTATGGTATTTTCCTGTTTTTAGTCGCCATTGCCGCAGGAATTTTTGTGCATGCCGGGCTTGGCAAGGATAAGTATGATATTGCGGCGTATAATAAAGAAAACAGCAAAGAAACCAAGAAAGAAAACGAAAAGATTGGAATCTGGTGTGGCTGTATTATGATTGTGGCGACAATTGTGTTTTTGGTGGCAGGCTTTGTCTATAATCTCTGGGAAGTTTGTTGGGTTGTGTTTCCGGTGGGAGGCATGGTCTGCGGGATTGCCACGCTGATACTCAAAGGGAGAAAACAGGAGAGTTAAAAACAAAATGGCGAGGGTTATTTATGGCAGATATCAATAGTGAGGGACCAATAAAAAACAGCAAAAAAATTATCATTGTGGAAGATGACGTCCTGTTAAATAAGGCTTTGTGCAAGGTGTTTTTGAATGCTGGATATGAAGCGATAGGCGTCGGTTCCGTCAAGGAAGGGCTGCACGCGTTTGAGGAAGGCGCCGTCCTGATGATTATTGATATCGGGCTTCCGGATGGGGAGGGGTTTTCCCTTTGCCGAAAGGTGAGGGAGCGCGGGGAGACGCCGGTTATTTTCCTGACGGCGCGTGATGATGAGCCGGATATGCTGCGCGCGTTTGACTGTGGCGCGGATGATTATCTCGTAAAACCATTTCCGCTGGCTGTGCTATTGAAACATGCGCAGGCAGTTCTTCGCAGGACAAGGGGAGATGATACGCAGGAATTTTGTTATCGGGATTTGTGTATGGATTTTGCACGTAAACGTGTGACGCTCTGCGGGGAGGAGGTAAAGCTCACTCCCAAAGAGTACATTTTGCTTGAACTGCTTGCGCGCAACCGAAAAAGGGTTGTCACCAAGCAGATGATGTTGGAGCAGATTTGGGACGCCGAGGGTTCCTATGTAGAAAAAAATACCGTACATGTCACGCTTTCCCGCCTGCGCAAAAAAATGGAACCAGATTCCGCGAATCCTCTCTACATCAAAACCGTATTCGGGCTGGGATATACGCTAGGAGAATAAATATGTTTCACAGAAGAAAAGAAATGCAAGATGTTTCTTTCCTGTTAGAGCGTTTGCTGAATGGGGAAGAATTAGAGTTTTCTTTGGAATACAAGGACGAGCTTTCCTCCAAAATTCATTATCAGCTTGCACGTCTTTCGGAAAAAATATCCGGGAATGAAAAGAAGTTGCAAAAAGAGCGCGATGAAATCCGGGAATTGATTGCCGAGATTGCCCACCAAATGCGTAATCCGCTGGCAAACATGGAAAGCTATCTGGAACTCTTGCAGGCTGCGGAGGATAAGACGGAACGCCAAGCGTATCTTGAGATTCTGCGGAGTACACAGTCGCAGATGCATTTTTTGACGGAAAGTTTTATCAAGATGGCAAGGCTTGAAAATAGATTGATTCAGATTAGACGTGATTCAGCCGCGCTGTCAGAAACAATCCTAAAGAGTATTCTTCAGGTAAAGAATGCGGCGGACGCTAAAAATATATTTATTGAATACACGGTGGCGGAAGGGGTGCAGGCGTTGCATGATGCCAATTGGTTAGGCGAGGCAATATTTAATGTTTTGGAGAACAGCATCAAATATTCCCCCTGTGATTCGGTGATTTGGGTGTCTGTCAGTCAGAATGAAATGTATACGCGGATTTCTGTGACAGACAGCGGGACAGGGATCTGCGAGGGAGAGGAGGCTTTGATTTTCCAGAGATTTTACCGTGGTAAGGAGACGCATGGACAGCCGGGATTTGGGTTGGGACTCTATCTTTGCCGTGAAATTGTGCTGCTGCATAGGGGATTTGTCAAGGCAAAACGAAAAGAACCAGGACTGGAAATCGCTATTTTTCTTCCCAGAATGTAAGCAGATTGTAAGAACCTTCTGTTAAAATGTAAGTAATGAATCATTTCCGGGCAGGAAGGACAGGAGGGCTGAGAGGATGAAGGTATTAGAGACCAGAAACGTAAGGAAAATTTATCATACGCCGTCGGGAGAAGTCCATGCGTTGGACGGCGTTTCTATTTCGGTGGAGGATGGGCAGTTTGTCGCGATTATCGGTTCCTCCGGGAGCGGGAAGACAACGCTGCTCAATATGCTGGGAGGGTTAGATAACCCTACGGATGGGGTGGTGTTCGTCCGGGGAGAAGATATTGGCAGATTAAAAGTGGATGAACTGACGGTGTTTAGAAGAAGGAATATCGGATTTGTATTTCAGAATTATAATCTGGTTCCGGTACTCAATGTTTATGAAAATATTATGCTGCCGCTGCAACTAGATGGGAGAGGGCCGGATGAGCGGTTTTTTGAACAAATAATTGATACCTTGAAATTGCGCGAAAAACTGGACAGTATGCCGCATATGCTTTCTGGCGGACAGCAGCAGCGGGTGGCGATTGCCCGGGCGCTATCTGCGAAACCGGCAGTGATACTTGCGGATGAGCCGACGGGAAATCTCGATTCAGTTACAGGTATGGAGGTCGTTGGGCTTTTGAAGTCCAGCGCGTCCTTATTACACCAGACGATTGTGGTTGTGACGCATAATGAAGAAATTGCCCAGATGACGGACCATATCATCCGCATTGAAGATGGAAAAGTGCGGGGTGGTAAGGATGAGGAATAACAATCAAAAGGTCGTATTATGTCTTGCCAAGAAGGAATATCGTTCCGACAGAGGGCGGAGTATCGTTCTGACGGGTGCGGTGGCATTTGCAGTTATGATGCTGTTTAGCGTGTTTAGTTTTGCTTCAGGAAAACTTCAGACCGATATGCTGCGCAGCGCCAGGCAGCGGGGAGCAGTGTCAAACACAACGCTTGAGCGCGCCACGCAAAAACAGTATGAACAGATTCAGGAACTATCCTATATCCGGCATACCGGAAAGTATATACAGTTTGGAAATGTATTTGGCAATCGGGCGGCAGTGGTAGATGATGTTGCCTGGGAGAAAATAAAAAGCCCTGCGTTCACGGATATCCATGGGACATATCCCGAGGGGAAAATGGAAATCATGTTTCCGGTACGGGCGCTTGAGATGATGGGGATTTCCCAACCGCAGATAGGGATGGAACTGCCGGTTGCTATTGAATTTTCCGAGGAAAGGCAGGAGGAATTTGTCTTTCGCTTGTCCGGGTATTACACAGAATATATCGACACCTCTCAATATGGGCCGCCGGACGTGTATTTTTCCCAGGCGTTTCTGGACGCCGTTTCGGATGGGGAGGAATGGGATGTAACGCTTTTCATGAGGCAGGATGATCGCGTTACTGGCAGGCAGGTGGAACAGAAGCTTTACCGGGACATTGCCATGCGGGATATAAAACAGCGTTTTTTTGGTAATAATACGTCGGTGGAAGTAGCAGTATTTACGATGGTGGGCGGCTTTGACACCTTATTTATGATAACGGTTGTTATCCTGCTCAGTGCCGGACTGCTTATTTACAATGTGCAGTATATTTTTTATGAGCGAAGAATTCGCGAATATGGACTGTTAAAGACGCTTGGGACTACGAGAAAGCAGCTATGTGCCATTGTGTTTTGGCAAACTGCTGTGACTATTTTGCGGGGAAGTTTACTTGGAATGCTCGCAGGTGGAATGCTTGTGCTTTTGGTACTTCCGCTTTTATTGTCCCGCATGTATTTGTATCGGATTGGCAGTGCGGCTGGAATGATTACGTTTCGTCCGCTTTTTTTGGTACTATCTGTCTTGTTTGTGAGTTGTGTGGCATTTCTTTGCTCTGCGCTTTCCATCCGGCACACTATGAATCTGACGCCGGTGGAGGCGGCGAATTACCAGAAGTTGGAAGCTGCTTATACCGGAAAATCTGTGTACAGACAGAAGGGGGGAGGTTTCCGCCTATGGCAGATGGCGTGGCGCAATATGTGGCGTTTTCGGAGGCGGTTTCTCGTCAGCGCCGTATGTCTGACGCTGGGGCTGCTAGTATCTTTAGGAGTGGTTATGTTATCTCATGGCGTAGATACGGCAAATGAAATCGAGAGTGTTTATTGGGACATGTGGGTAAATTCTGATATATTAAATACGGACTACTATGACATTTCGCTGGGTTCCCACAGGAAAAATGATGACGGCACGATTACTATTTTTCCGCAAGAATTTTTAGAAAAGATACAAGCTCTACCGGGAATTGCGGAAAGCGCGGTAACAAGAGGCGGGTTTGGGCAGGTTAAGATGAATGAGGAAGCGCTTGCGCTTTTTATGAGAGATTATGAGTGGCCTTGGTGGATTGATTGGGCGACATTTGTAACGGCAGAATTGAGTGGGGAACAACTGGCAGAGGGAAGGAATTTGCAGTGATGGAGAGCATCGGGTTGACGGGAAAGCAGCTCAGGAAGATGCTGTTGCTAGAAGGCGTTATGTTCAGTTCTGGTATCACGGTGTTGACAGGTATTTTGGGAAGCGGAATGTTCTACATTATAGGAAACATGATGAAAGCGCGGATGGGTTACTTTGCCTTCCGTTTCCCCATTGCTGAATTTGCGGCATGCGCCGTATTATTGTTCACCTCCTGCGTGCTGATTGTATATATTTTGTATCGGAAATACGACAAAGGCAGCGTAGCCCAAAGGCTGCGGGTTTATGAGGATTGAAAAAGATAATTGACATTTGTTGGTTTATCCATAATAATGAAAAGTAGCAGAATGACAGGAACCACAGGAGGTATTATGGGAAGAGAGGATTATGGCAAGGCATTTAAGGCAGGAAAAAAGGATTACCAGGCGCGGATGCTGCGCGGCATCAGGCCGACGCTGCAAATCCTAGACGACATTTTACCGGAAAAAGGCTCTTATTCGGAAGTGCAGCTTGGACTGGTGCAGATTCCCACAGAACAGATTGTGGGAACGAAGACCGTAGCAAGGAGCAATTCATTTGCGGGCAATTTTATGCCGATTCTCAGGGAAAGTTCGGAATTTGCTGAGAAATGGGAGAGCCTGAGCGATATTCATATGAGAGAGGGGATTCGCGACCCGATTAAGGCATATGAATATATGAATAAATTCTATGTGGAGGAAGGAAATAAGCGTGTCAGCGTTATGAAATATTTCGGGGCGGTCTCTATTCCCGGAAATGTGACGCGCATTATCCCTAAGCGTTCGCAGGAAACGGAAAATAAAATTTATTACGAGTTTTTGGACTTCTATGATGCTGTGCCCATCAATTACATTTGGTTTTCCCAGGAGGGCAGTTTCGCCAAATTGCAGGAGGCGGTGGGTAAGAAGCCCAAAGAGGTATGGTCGGAGGAAGAGCGGCTTATGTTCAGTTCTGTCTACTCAAGGTTTGCCGCTGAGTTTCGGGCACGGGGAGGCACAAAGCTCGCAATTACGCCGGCAGACGCGTTCCTGTCGTTCATTACTTTATATGGATATGATGAGATAGAGCGAAAGACGACGGATGAACTGCAAGAGTTGATGGCAAAAAGCTGGGAGGAATTCGAGCTGTTGGAGGAGAAGCCGGGAATTGACCTCAAAATGAAGCCGAATCAGAAGAAGAAAAAGATTCCCCTGCTGAATATTCTCTTTTCCGCCAGCACGCCCAAGCTCAAGATTGCCTTTATTCATGAGAAGCGGTTAGAGACGTCCGGGTGGACGTATGCCCATGAACTAGGACGGCTCTATTTAGCACAGACATTCCCAGAAGAGGTGAGCACAATTTGTTATGAAAATGGTACGCAGGAGAATGTGGAGGAGTTGATAAGAGACGCCATAGATAAGGGATGCAACCTTATTTTCACCACGTCGCCGCCGTTTGTGCAGGCGAGCGTGAAGGCGGCGATTGCCAATCCTCGCATAAGGATATTGAATTGTTCGCTGAATACGTCTCATCGTTATATCCGTACTTATTATTCACGGATGCATGAGGCAAAATTTCTGATGGGAGCAATTGCCGGAGCGATGGCGGATAATAACCGTATGACTTATATCGCAGATTATCCGATTTATGGTTCAATTGCCAATATCAATGCTTTTGCTCTGGGGGCGAAGATGTTAAATCCACGCGCCAAGGTGTATCTGGAATGGTCTACGAAGAAAGATATAGATATAGAGGAACAGATTCGTAAGACGGGCTCTTCTTGTGTTTCGGGCAGAGATATGGTAATTCCAGAGGAAGCTTCCCGTTATTTTGGTATCTATTATATGGACAAAGATTCGCCGAAAAATCTTGCCATGCCCTTGTATCATTGGGGTAAATTTTACGAGCAGTTAATCCGCACGATTATGGACGGCACCTGGAAATATGACGACAATCCTTCGACGACCAAGGCAATTAATTATTGGTGGGGAATGGCGGAAGGAGTTGTGGACGTCATCTGTTCCAAGCATCTGCCAGTGGAGACTAGGCGCCTGATTGAGCTTTTGAAATCAACGATTAGCGCGGGTGAATTTAACCCATTCTCCGGCATCCTGTTCTCGCAGACCGGAATGGCGAATGCGGAGCCGGACAGGAGTATGCTGCCGGAGGAAATCATGACGATGGATTGGCTGGCAGATAATATCATCGGTTCTATTCCCACGATAGCAGAATTGAAAGAGCAGGCGGAACCTGTGATTAAGCAGCAGGGTGTAAAGAAGGATAGATAGAATTTACATACAATGGCATGGGAGAATTGTACATGAAAATACTGGCAATTGCGGACGAAGAATCAAATTATTTGTGGAATGATTTTCATAAAAGCAAGCTGGAAGGAGCGGATTTGATTATTTCCTGCGGTGATTTAGATCCGCATTACCTCTCGTTTCTGGCAACATTTTCTCATGTACCGGTATTGTATGTGCATGGGAATCACGATGAAAAATATCAGAAAGCTCCGCCGGAGGGCTGCATCTGTATCGAGGATCAAATCTTCGTCTATGAGGGCGTACGCATTTTAGGGCTTGGCGGTTCCATGCGCTATAAGCAGGGAACGCATCAATATACGGAATGGCAGATGAAGCAGAGGGTAGCAAAGCTGCGCTTGAAGCTTTTTTGGAAACGGGGCTTTGATATTTTGGTGACGCATGCGCCGGCATACCAGCTCAATGATGGGCGGGATTTGCCGCACCAGGGGTTTCAGGTGTTTAAATCGCTGATGAAAAAATACCATCCCAAATTTTTTCTTCATGGGCATGTGCATATGACCTATGGGAGAGATCATAAGCGGTATGACAAATATCTGGACACGCATGTAATCAATGCGTATCACAGGTGTATCTTTGAATTTGAAGATGAAAACCCACAGGCGCATTTGGATTCCAGGAGTTGACGGCTCTAATGTGAGCGTATGTGTTCGTGATTTGCCAAATATTGTTTCATGAAGGAGAAATTAATGAAAAAAGGAATTTTATTTGATTTGGATGGAACGCTATGGGATTCTTCCGAAGAGGTGGCAATTTCCTGGTCGGAAGCTTTGAAAAAACATGCAGACCTGGAAATGGAAATAACAACCGAAATGATCCAGAGCGTCATGGGAAAGAGCATGACGGAGATTGCCGATATTCTTTTTGATACGCTTGATTTCGCGAAACGAAGGGAACTGTTGGAGTATTGCTGCGAGGAGGAAAATGAATATATCCGCCGTTATGGCGGACAACTTTTACAGGGGCTTGAAGAAACATTACAAGAATTGCAGAAACAGGGGATTCATCTGTATATCGTAAGCAATTGTCAGGTAGGATATATCGAAGCGTTTTTGGAATATCATAAGCTGGGGAAATATTTTGACGATTTTGAGAGTTTTGGCGGAACCGGTAGGGACAAAGGGTATAATATCCGTTTGGTAACAGAGCGGAACCATTTGGACGTTGCCGTTTATGTGGGGGACACACAGGGGGATTACCTTGCCGCAGTAAAGGCTGGATTGCCCTTTATCCACGCAAGAACAGGATATGGGACGGTAGAAGCTGAGGTTCCTTATATTGAAAAATTGCCTCAGTTACCAGAGGTGGCAGATAAATACATGGCGCCACCGCATTGAGCGGATAATGTGGACGCCGGATCGCGCCGTGGGCAAATCATAGGAAGCATGGCGTATATGAGAGGCGAACGCCGGATTTGCGCCGTGGGCAAAATCACAGGCGAATATGAGTGAAGGAAAATGAGCAAAGAGGGAAAAGGAGAGAGGAAGATGGAAAAAATAACAAGTTTTACAATCGACCATATTAAGCTGGAGCCGGGAATTTATGTGTCCAGGAAGGATCCTGTGGGGCAGGAGGTAATTACGACTTTTGATTTGCGTATGACTTCCCCCAACGACGAGCCGGTGATGAATACGGCGGAAGTTCATACGATAGAGCATTTAGCGGCGACATATTTGCGCAACCATCCGCAATTTGGTGATAAAACTATTTACTTTGGGCCGATGGGATGTCGCACGGGCTTTTATCTGCTGTTGGCAGGCGATTATGAGTCGAAGGATATTGTGAAACTGATTACAGAGCTGTTTGAATTTATTCGGGATTTCAAGGATGAGGTGCCGGGCGCGAGTGCGAAGGATTGCGGGAATTATCTGGATATGAACCTGGGAATGGCAAATTATCTTGCTGACCGCTATCTGAAGCAGACCTTGTACCATATTGACGAGGCGCATTTGGTCTATCCGCAATGAGAGAGTGCGCAGCTTATTAGCCGGACGAACGGGGCCTGGCAAAAATCATCTTAGGGAGGAACATATGAAGAAAATAGGAATTATCGGCGCTATGGAGCTGGAAGTAGAGGAATTGAAGGGGAAAATGACAATCCAACGCAAAGAAGAGAGAGCTTCCATGGAATTTTTGGAAGGGACATTAAACGGTACAAATGTTGTGATTGTGCGCAGTGGAATCGGCAAAGTAAACGCCGCGCTCTGTACGCAGATTCTGTGTGATTGTTTTCAGGTGAGCCATATAATCAATACGGGGGTTGCTGGTTCTTTGAAAAATGAAATTAACATCGGTGATATTGTCGTGTCTACCGATGCGCTGCACCATGATGTGGATGTGCGCGTATTTGGTTATCCCTTGGGCGAGGTTCCGCAGATGGGGTGTCTGGCGTTTCCGGCGGACGAGCATTTGACTGCACTTGCTTCCTCTGTTTGCAGAGAAGTCAATCCCGATATTAAGGTATACGAGGGAAGAGTGGTCAGCGGAGACCAGTTTGTCAGCGATAAACAGATCAAAGAAACCATCATTGAGAATTTTCAGGGATTTTGTGTGGAAATGGAGGGAGCGTCCATTGCTCATGCCGCTTATCTCAACCATGTACCGTTCGTAATTATCCGTGCAATTTCTGATAAAGCGGATGATAGCGCTGAGATGGATTATCCGACGTTTGAAAAGGCAGCGGCAGCGCATTCCGCAGCTTTGGTGGAACATATGCTGCCGCAGATTTAAGTGTAAGAGAACAAAGTGGGCATATCATTTTTATCTTAGATGAAAATAACGCTGTGCAATTGGTCTAACCTTTTGCACAGCGTTTGTATGTGTTAGGTTTAATGCTTGTTAGAAATCAATTTCCTCATCATAGAAGCAAGCTTTTAACAGCTTTTCCATTTCTTCTGGTGTGGGGATTCTGGGGTTGGAGCCGGTGCAAGCGTCGGAAATTGCCAATTTTGCAACCTCGGGCAGCTTATCCATAAACTCCTTCTCATCAATGATGCCGCCTTCATAATCCTTGATGCAGGCAGGGATTTCCAGGGAGGCATTCATAGATTTCAATTCCGCAATCAATGCGTCTACCAGTGCGTCCGTGGAATCTCCTTTCAAGCCAATGAAAGTAGCAATCTGCGCATAGCGTTCTGCCGCTTCTGCGTTCTTAGCATTGTATTTGATTACTTTGGGCAGGTACATGGCATTTGCACATCCATGTACGATATGTCCGCCGCTGTAGGCAGCTCCGGTCTTATGCGCCATGGAGTGAACGATTCCCAGCAGAGCGTTGGAGAATGCCATTCCAGCAAGACACTGTGCATTGTGCATACGGTCGCGCGCGTCCATGTCTCCGTCGAAAGAAGCTTTCAGATCCCTATGTATCATCTTAATAGCATGTAATGCCAGAGGATCGGTATAGTCGCAGTGGAGCGTCGATACATAGGCTTCAATCGCATGTGTCATAGCGTCCATTCCGGTATGCGCAGTCAGTTTCTTAGGCATTGTCTCAGCGAGCGCCGGGTCAACGATGGCAACGTCCGGAGTAATGTTGAAATCAGCCAGCGGGTATTTGATGCCTTTGGCATAATCGGTAATAACGGAAAACGCCGTTACTTCCGTAGCAGTTCCAGATGTAGAGGGGATTGCGCAGAATTTCGCTTTTGTCCGCAATGTGGGGAAGTTAAACGGTGTAATCAAATCTTCAAAGGTTGTCTCGGGATATTCATAAAACGCCCACATAGCCTTGGCCGCGTCAATCGGAGAACCGCCGCCCATAGAGATAATCCAGTCTGGCTCAAATTCGCGCATTTTCTCTGCGCCCTTCATAACAGTCTCCACGCTGGGGTCGGGCTCTACATTTTCAAATAATTCCACTTCCATGCCGGCTTCCTTTAAATAATCAACCGCGCGGTCAAGAAAACCGAAACGTCGCATGGAGCCGCCGCCTACAACGATAATTGCTTTTTTTCCAATCAGGTTCTTCAATTCCTCTAAAGAACCTTTTCCGTGATATAAGTCTCTTGGTAATGTAAAACGTGCCATAAAAACCTCCTTGAATAATATTTTATAAGATAATAATAAAGGCAAATAACGCCTAAATATTGTAACATCTTAACAAAAGAGTACCATTAAATAAGCGAAAAGTCAATCAAATGTAACAATTCAGTGCGCTTTTTTTATAAAAATAAAAAAACACCTTGACATTTGGCATGAAATGGTATTATAATAGACAAGCAGTCGGTCAGAGACCGAAGAGCGTGGGATCTTAGCTCAGCTGGGAGAGCATCTGCCTTACAAGCAGAGGGTCACAGGTTCGAGCCCTGTAGGTCCCACTTTTTATATTTAAAATTGTTATTTTGGCGGAATAGCTCAGTTGGCGAGAGCACACGGTTCATACCCGTGGTGTCGGGGGTTCAAATCCCTCTTCCGCTATGTAGTCGAAAGCTCATAGCTGATAGAAAATATTTATCAGTTGTGAGTTTTTTGTTTGTCTGAATTTGGATAGTATTTGTTGATAATTTGTTATTTAGGAGTGATGTCATATATGAAAAAAACGCATTTAATAATTGGAAATGTGATTCTTTTACTGTGGTATTTTCTTTCAATGACAGGATTGAAGATTGGAGACAAATACTTGGTAACAGGTGCGTTTAAGGAAGAATGGATATTTATGCTTATTCCAACAATTACATTTGTTTTATGCTTGATAGTAGGAAAAATAGGAAGAAACATACATTTAGCTTGGTTGGGAATGTGGTTTATTCCCGCGAGCAATGAGCCAAGCAGCCGCGCTTGCGCGGATATTTGGCGAATGCCGCGAGGGTCAAATACCCCGCCCCTTGGGGCGGAAAGAACAAGCTAGGTCATGCCCCGTAGCTTGCTGCGGGGTATTTGACTACCCAGTTTTTGAGTCATGAATGGTATGCTATATTTGGTAGTGGATTTATGGGAGATATGGATAAAAAGATTGCTTATTTTTGGGACTGTATTAAATTGATAGATGTGAGTGGAAGATATGTTCCAGATTTATATCATATAGTATTGCATATATTGATAATCGTTGCGTTTGTAATGACATTGCTTTGTTAGAAATGACAAGAATATTTCGAGTACGAAAGCGTGAACTTCCAATTTGTCTTTCAGATTTCTCCTTCAAAACATATTGACGTTGTTTTGCATGTGTTTGTAATGATATAATAATCTTTACAATCTCAAATTAAAAAAGTAAAGGAGCACTCGAATATGAAATTAATCTCATGGAATGTAAATGGCCTGCGCGCCTGCGTACAGAAAGGCTTCCTGGAGTTCTTTCGGGAAGTGGACGCAGATTTCTTCTGCGTACAGGAGACGAAGCTACAGGAAGGACAGATTTCGCTAGATTTGCCGCAAGGGTATTATGATTACTGGAATTATGCGCAGAAAAAAGGATATTCTGGCACGGCAATATTTACGAAACATGAACCGTTGTCGGTGGTATATGGCATTGGTGAGGAAGCGCATGACAAGGAAGGGCGTGTGATTACGTTGGAGTATGAATCCTATTACCTGGTAACCTGTTACACACCTAATTCTCAAAATGAGCTGGCAAGGCTTCCCTACCGTATGCAATGGGAAGAAGCATTTTTAGCTTATTTGGACGGACTGAAGGCGAAAAAACCGGTGATATTCTGCGGTGACCTCAATGTGGCGCATCAGGAAATTGATTTGAAGAATCCTAAGACCAACCGGAGGAACGCGGGATTTACCGATGAGGAGCGAGAGAAATTTTCTGAAATATTAAATCATGGGTACATTGATACATTTCGTTATTTTTACCCGGATGCAGAGCAAATCTATTCCTGGTGGTCGTATCGCTTTAAGGCAAGGGAGAAAAATGCCGGATGGCGGATTGATTATTTTGTGGTGTCCGAGGAATTGCAGGATAAATTAGAAGATGCCAAAATTCATACGGAGGTTCTCGGTTCCGATCATTGCCCGGTAGAGTTGGATATCAACTTGTAAGGTGATAACTGGAAAATTCAAGAACGTTGTCGGCGTTCTTGCTGCGGGGTGCGGGTCAGCTTGTTACTGTTCACTCCGTGACCAGTAACTGGTGATTTTTGCATGAAAGTTCGCTTCGCGAAGCAAAAATCACTTACTGTATCATGTTCTTACGCAACCAGACAGCAAGTGTCTGGCTGCTGTGTGAAAAGTAACGTCAGCTTGTTACTGTTCACTCCGTGACCAGTAACTGGTGATTTTTGCATGAAAGTTCGCTTCGCGAAGCAAAAATCACTTACTGTATCATGTTCTTACGCAACCAGACAGCAAGTGTCTGGCTGCTGTGTGAAAAGTAACGTCAGCTTGCTTACAGTTACAAATGAAATAAAAAATGCTTTGCATTTTGAGGGAAGTATGGTATAATATCGCAAGATATGATACGCGCCGGAGTGCGCATAGGTCAGCATGCTTTTGCGAAGCAAATCATGCTGTAATATCGCAAGATATGATACGCGCCGGAGTGCGCATAGGAAAGGAAGAATAATTATGAAGCATGTAAAGACATTAAATACTAGAAAGTTACAGAACACAGTGAAAAAAGGCGGCTGTGGCGAATGCCAGACTTCTTGCCAGTCTGCTTGCAAGACAAGCTGTACAGTCGGCAACCAGAGTTGTGAGAACAGGTAATTTCTGACAATAATTTATATTATTACAAGGACCGTTCGCTAGACGAGCGGTCATTTGTGCGTTGCAAGAATGCCTTTGGCATTTCTGATTGCGAGTAGAGAAAGAGAGGAATCAGCGTGGTTCACCAGTATAAGAACAACGGCTATAACATTGTTTTGGATGTGAACAGCGGGGCGGTTCATGTGGTGGATGACGTCACCTATGACGTAATTTCACTATTTGAGGCTCATACCAAAGAGGAGATCATAAACACCTTGAAAGCAACATATCAAGAGGCAGAGGTGGTAGAGAGCTACGAGGAAGTTCACGAACTTGTGACAAAGGGTGAGTTGTTTTCCAAGGATGAATACGAAGCATACATGGAGCAGTTTAAGGACCGGCCTACGGTAGTAAAGGCATTGTGTTTACATATTGCTCATGATTGCAATCTTGCCTGTCGATATTGCTTTGCTGAAGAAGGGGAATATCATGGAAGAAGGGCGTTGATGTCTTTCGAGGTGGGGAAAGCGGCATTGGATTTCCTGATTGCCAATTCAGGCAATCGCCGGAATTTGGAAGTAGATTTCTTTGGCGGCGAGCCGCTTATGAACTTTGATGTCGTAAAACAGTTGGTAGCATATGGCAGGGAGCAAGAGAAGCTTCACGATAAAAAGTTCCGATTTACACTCACTACCAATGGTGTGTTATTAAATGATGACGTTATGGAGTTTGCAAATCGCGAGATGGCAAATGTTGTCCTGAGCATTGACGGAAGGAAAGAAGTGAATGATCGGATGCGTCCATTCCGGGGAGGAGCAGGCAGTTATGAACTGATTGTTCCTAAGTTCCAGAAACTTGCCGAGAGCAGGAACCAGGAAAGATATTATGTGCGGGGAACATTTACCCATAATAATCTGGATTTTTCGGAAGACGTGCTGCATTTGGCGGATTTGGGATTTCAACAGATTTCGGTGGAACCTGTGGTGGCTCAGCCGGAAGAAGAGTATGCACTACGTGAAGAAGATCTTCCCAGGCTGTTTGAGGAATACGATAAGCTTGCCCGGGAGATGATAAGGCGTCACCGAGAAGGAAAAGCTTTTCATTTCTTTCATTTTATGATAGATTTAGAGGGAGGTCCCTGTGTGGCAAAGCGTTTGTCGGGCTGTGGCTCTGGCACCGAGTATCTTGCAGTGACGCCCTGGGGGGATTTCTATCCCTGCCATCAGTTTGTGGGGAACGAAGATTTCCTGATGGGAAATGTCACGGAGGGTATCAAGAATACGCAGATACGCGATGAATTTAAGTCCTGCAACGTATATGCCAAGGAAAAATGCAGGAATTGTTTTGCAAAATTTTATTGCAGCGGCGGTTGTGCGGCAAATTCATACAATTTTCATGGCAGCATTACGGATGCTTACGATATCGGCTGCGAGCTGCAAAAGAAGCGGATTGAGTGTGCCATTATGATAAAGGCGGCTCTGGCTATGGAGGCGTGAGAGAAACAGTTGTCTGTTCTCGTCGGAAGAGTTTCAGGCTTTGATGCAGTGCCAAGGTGCATTTAGCATTTTAAATATAGATATTAAAACCGGGAAAGGTGTGAAAAGGCATGCACATACCGGTAAGAGAAAAGACAGGAGAGGAAGATCATGAAAAAAGGAAAAGCAGCGGGGATTTTGGTTCTGATTTTGGTGATTATGACAGGGATGTCCTGGTATGCCGGAACCATTGTCTCAACGGTTGGCGTAGGAGAGAACCGTAATATTAAGCTGGGGCTTGACCTTGCAGGCGGTGTCAGCATTACCTACAGAGCAGTAGAGGACAATCCGTCAAATGAGGATATGGCGGACACCATTTACAAGTTGCAGAGACGTGTGGAGGGTTACAGTACGGAAGCCAGCGTATATCAAGAGGGTGGCGACCGAATCAACATTGAAATTCCTGGCGTTTCAGATGCGAATTCCATTTTGGAGGAATTGGGTAAGCCGGGCTCTATGGAGTTCCAGGATGAAGATGGCAATGTTCTGGTAAGCGGTACAGATATTCAGAGTGCCAAGGGTGTTCCTTACAAAGACCAGACAACCGGCCAGACAGAGTATGTGGTGGAATTGACACTGACAGACGAGGGCGCTGTCAAGTTTGAGGAGGCAACAGCAGCGAATGTCGGCAAGACGATGCCGATTGTCTATGACGGCGAAGTTATCAGTGCACCTTCTGTAAATTCTGCGATTAGCGGTGGACGTGCACAGATAGAGGGAATGGAAAGTCTGGAAGCAGCAGAGAATCTTGCTTCTACGATTCGTATCGGTTCCCTGTCTCTGGAGCTGGAAGAGTTAAATTCCAAGGTTGTAGGCGCGCAGCTCGGAGAAGAGGCAATTTCAACCAGTTTGATGGCGGCAGTTATCGGTCTGATACTGGTTATGATTTTTATGATTATAGTATATCGGTTGCCCGGATTTACAGCCAGCCTAGCACTGGTATTATATTCAGCGCTGACCATATATGCATTGTGGATATTTGATATTACATTAACGTTGCCTGGTATTGCAGGTATCATCTTATCCATCGGTATGGCGGTGGACGCCAATGTCATTATCTTTGCGCGTATCCGTGAGGAGATAGCGGCAGGCAAGACTGTTAATGCGGCAATTAAGATTGGTTATGAGAAGGCTTTGTCTGCGATTGTAGACGGTAATATTACGACCTTGATTGCAGCCATTGTTTTGGGAATGCGCGGTTCTGGTCCAGTAAAGGGATTTGCTTACACGTTGGGAATCGGTATCGTACTTTCCATGTTTACGGCTTTGGTAGTAACACGTTGGCTGATGAAATGTTTCTACGCTTTAGGCTTGCAGGATGAGAAGTTCTACGGTAAGACAAAGGAGATGAAGACGATCAATTTCCTTGGCAAGAAGGCAATTTTCTTTGCTATTTCCGCAGTTTTGATTGTTGGTGGATTTGTAGCTATGGGTGTCAACGGCGGCCAGGGCAACAATATGCTTAATTACAGTTTGGACTTTGTGGGCGGTACTTCTACTACAGTGACGTTCAACGAAGATTACAGCATTGCTGAGATAGACCAGAAGATTGTGCCAGTGGTTGAGAAAGTGACAAATGATCCCAATACACAGACGCAGAAGATAGAGGGAAGCAATCAGGTTGTTATCAAGACGCGTTCCTTAGAGCTTGAGGAACGTGAGGCGTTAAATCAGGCGTTGATTGAAGAATTTGGCGTAGACGAAAAGGGCATTATCGCTGAGAATATCAGCTCAACGATCAGTTCGGAAATGAGATCTGATGCGGTGTGGGCGGTAATTATTGCGACAATCTGTATGTTGATTTATATCTGGTTCCGTTTTAAAGATATTCGTTTTGCGGGAAGTGCAGTGTTCGCGTTAGTTCATGACGTACTTGTGGTACTTGCATTCTACGCAGTGGCAAGAATTTCCGTAGGTAATACCTTTATCGCATGTATGTTGACGATTGTAGGTTATTCTATCAATGCCACGATTGTTATCTTTGACCGAATTCGTGAGAATTTAGGTACTGCAAAGAAGAAGGATGCAGAGAGTTTGATGGAAGTTGCGAACCGAAGCATTACCCAGACGCTTACCAGAAGTATCAATACTTCATTGACGACCTTTATTATGGTATTCGTATTGTTTATCTTAGGCGTCAGCTCCATCCGCGAATTTGCGCTTCCGTTGATGGCAGGTATCATTTGTGGTGGTTACTCTTCCGTATGTATCACGGGCGCATTGTGGTATGTATTTAAAGTGAAATTTGCTAAGAAATAAAGTAATCAAATAGAGAGCTAGAATTTAGGATATAAATCCCCGACAGCCAGGAATATCAGGTAGTCGGGGATAGTTTATCTTATAGGCGGATGCCTTTCTGCGCTAAAGTACAAAAGTATCTGCCTATAAGACAAAAATAATATGCGCACTCGCACAAAAGGAAATATGTCGCTAAAGCGACTGCACGCGGCGCGTCAAAGTGTGCAAGGTCTACGCTTCGCTTCGGTCTGTGCTAAACGGACATCCACCGGATGTCCAGCACCCTCATGAGTGAGGGGTTAGGGGAGCTGAAGTGGGCTTGCCCACTTTGTTCTATATGAAAGAGAAAAAAGAGGTTAAAAAGATGAAAAAGTTTTTTATTGTAGGTATGTTCTGTTTTATGTTGGCTGCGTTTGCTGCCTGTGGAGAAGCAAATAGCACAAGTGAGGAGACAACGCAATCAAGCGCGGGTGCAGAAAATGAGCAAAAGGGAGAGGATGCAGGGAGTGATATTGAACAGCAGGATAGCGATGAAGATTCAGAAATGAAAGAGAATGCCAAAGCTGTGGAAGATGGTACGGAAAAAACTACAGAAGCGAAAGCCGCTACACCAGAGCCGGCGACGGAAAACGAAGAAGAGAAGAATCCTAACGTGGAGGCAAATCAGGCGGAAAATACCCAAAATGATAATATATCTGCAACATATCGTGACGTTTACAAGAAAAAGATTGCGGATATGTCAGAAGATGGTGTTGTGTATGCGTTTCCATATTTAGATGATGATGACGTTCCAGAACTGGCTGTTATCGACAATGGTTATGGTACTTATTCTATCTATACTATGAAAGAGGATGCGTTATTTTGTATGGTCGACGCTATGAGTACGACAGAAATGACTTATTTTGAGCGAAGCGGCAGTATTGCGTTGTTTGCAAGCTGGAATGGCGGAGGTGATGAGGGTGGATATGGTCTGTCTTATTATCAAGTGTCCAAAGATAAAACGCTTACAAATGAGGAACAACCGGTATTGAATGTTACATATAATGCTATATATGATGAAGAAGGGGTTTATACAGGGGAAGGCGTTACCAATTATTACGATAGGGGAGAAGAAACGGATGAGGCAACGTTCCAAGAAAGGCTTGCAGACCTTAGAATTACCGAAAACAGCAAGACGATTGGCGCAGAGGATGCCCTCAGCAAAGAAGAAGCTTTGCAGTTTTTAGAGCAGTAAAATGATAACAATTTTTAACAGAAAAGAACTCGTTACGAGGAGTGGGATAAATGATAAGAGTCGGTATTTGCGATGATGAGAAGGACTGTAGAGAACAGATAAAAAGTCTATTAGAACGATATTTCAAAGAAAAAGGGCTGCAATATGATTTGTGGGAATATGAGTCAGGAGTCGACTTTCTGGACAGAGGGGAAGAAATTAATCTTTTGTTTTTGGATATAGAGATGGAGGGGATCTCAGGTATTGAGTTGAAAGAATATCTTCAGGCAGAGGAAGAAATCAGAATCATTTTTGTAACAGGTCATGTGGAGGGGATGCCGGAGGCGTTCGGAAGGAATGTCTATGGGTTCCTGGAAAAGCCGTTGCATGCACAGAAACTGGAAAAATATCTGGCACGTGTAATAGAGGATATTGAGGAAGACAGGGTCCTTATATTAAAAGGACTCCAGGGGGATATGGCATTTAGGCAAAAGGATATTTTTTATTTTGCGTCGGAAAAGAAATACAGCCGTGTGGTTGGCAGAGAAGGAGAAACTTTTTGTGACATGAGCTTACAGCAGTTGGAAGAAATGTTAGGGCAGAAATCATTCTTCCGCTGCCATAAGAGCTATCTTGTTAATTTGGGTAATGTTTCGGATGCCAGCCAGAGCATTCGGCTGAAAAATGGGGAGAGCATTCCGGTAAGCAGAAGGAAGGCGAAAGAGTTAAAAGAAGCATATTTGGCTTATATTATTCGCAAGGCGAGGTAGGGGAGGTATGATAGAGGGTGTTGTATTAAATGTGATGGGTGAGATGGAGGTCGGCATCATGATATGCGGGGTGTTCTGCGTCCCCATTACCAGAAAAAAATGGCGGCTTTTTGTGGGCTTAATCTGTCTAATTGTGTTGTGTGCAGGAGGAGATTGGTATAAATATGATGATTTATTTATTCTTACGATGGGAGTGGGGATAGTTCCGGTTATTTTTTGGACATTTGTGACAGAAGGAAAGTGGTTCCGAAGACTGGCAGTTTATATATGTAGTACAATGTGTCTGGGGCTGCCCTATACATGTATTGATTTAATTTATTCTTTGTTTTTAGGGAAAGGTGTAGAAATATCAGGTGAAGATGTGTGCTATCGGTTTCTGCGGGGGATACTTACGATTGTAGCTGAACTTGTGCTGGTAATTATTTTGAAGAGAAAGATAGCGCAGTATAAGGAAATCGTAAGGGATATTCCATCAGGGTATTTTATTGTTGGAAGTGTTTGTGCATTTGCAGCTTCTATGATTCATCATTTTGTAGAAAGCATCAGCAGAGAATATGAAAATGTCCAGTTTGCAAATTTTATCTCAGTGTGTGTGATTTTAGTCAATATTATGTTTTATACTCTGGGTGTTGGCAGCGCAGTTCTGGATATTTTCCGTAAAAGGTATAAGGAAGAGAGCCTGTTGAAAGAACAATACCTTCAGATTGCCGGTAACTATGTGAAGACGGTGCGGGATAATGCCAAGGAGACCCAAAAGATACGGCATGACATACAGAATCATATGGGCATTCTAAGGTATCAGTTGGAGAATGGCGAGTACCAAAAGGCGCAGGAATATCTGGCAAAGATGCAGGCGCATATGGAGCGGGCGATTAAGAAGACGGTGTCGGTCGGGCATGAGATTGTGGACGCCGTGCTCTCTCAAATGCAGTCGGAAGGGCAGGGAATCCGGTGGGAGATTGCGGGAATACTGCCGCCGGAGCTGCCTGTCGGAGATTTTGATTTGTGCACGATATTTTCCAATCTCCTGTCCAACAGCATAGAGGCATGTATGCAGATAGAGGAAGAGAAACGGTATATCCATCTGGAAATTCGCCGGCTTGGGGATAATTTGCTGATAGAGATATCGAATCCCGCCAGTCAAAGGATTGAAGTTGGCAAGTTGGGAAGTATTACATCCAAAAAGGATGATAAAAATCATGGATATGGAATCCTGAATATCAAAGACGCCGTACATAAGAATCATGGTGAAGTCATGTTTGAAAGCACAGAAGATAAGTTTACAGCGCAGGTTATCTTTCATTTGTCTGAAAAATGACCGTTTGTTCCAAAAAACGACCGTTCATTCCTCTTCTCTTGCAAGTTGTGGGCAGCAGGTATTATGATAGAGAAAAGGAGGAGGTGAGGGAAATGTTGTTGTCAAAAGATTTTTGGTTTTGGAACTGGTTTCGTAAGTTTTGGAAGTAAGGAGGCGGAGGTTTTTATTTACGAAAGGGGATGACTATGAGAAGGAAACTTGTAGTATTGCTGCTGATGGTTTCACTGATGGGCGCAGAGTTTGGCAGTTCGCCTATGCAGCCGGCGATGGCAGAATCGTTGCAGCAGGACAAAGACAGTATGCAGGAAGCGCCGTTGACGGTGCAGGAAGCGACAGAGGTTACAGAACTGGAGGATTTGCCGTCGGAAGAACAGGAAGTGATTGCTAAGGCTGTCTCAGAGGCAGAAGCAAGCGGTGAGGCGGCAGGAGAGGCATTGAATGAACTGGAAGGCGGCGAAGCGGTTGCGGTAGGCGTCAAAGAAGTCTTGGATACTTACTATGGCGCGGAGACGGTAGATGAAGAGGCGGTAGCAGATTTCAGCGAAGCTCTTGAAGAAGACATCACAGAGGATGTTGCGGATTACACAGAGGCAAGGGAAGAACGGGACAATGAAGAAAGCCTTGATTATGTTGCCGGTGAGGAACTCGTTATCTTTGATAAAGATACTTCTAAAGAGGATATTGACACAGTGGTAAGCAACCTTTCGGAATCATACGATATCATATTAGATAATGATTTTGAAATGGATACATCTTTGAGTGAAAGAAAGCAGCAGAGGCTGAAAGCTTTGGAAAGCTACAGGGGGGATATTGTTGTCAGAGTAAAACTGAACCTGGACCAGACCGTAGCGGGTGCAGAGGAGGAATTTGAGGCGTATGACTGCGTCGTGGAGGCGGAGCCGAATGGAAAATGTGAAGTCAGCGGCATGGCATCGAAACTCAATGACGAATATGTAAATTCCCAATGGTATCTGGACAGATGTAATTTCAAGGAGGCATGGGACAGCGTATCGACAGCGGGGTGCGATGATATCTGGATAGCAGTTGTGGATACGGGATGCCGGGTCAAGCACAAAGATTTGGCAGATGGGATTGTCAACCGATATGCAGTGGACGTTACCCAAAAGGATGCAGGCGGAAAATATGTGAAGCTGGAAGATATGAGGGAGCCGTATGATTCGGAACATGGGACCTGGTGTACCGGAATTATCGCTGCCAGAGCCAATAATTCCATAGGAATCGCAGGGGCGGCGAGAGGCTGGGAGAACACTTCCTGCAAGGCAATTCCCATCAAAGTATCATTCGGAGAAAAAAACGGCAAGGAACAATTCAAGGAAAGCGATATATATTTAGGCATTAAAAAAGCAGTTGATTCCGGAGCAGAAGTGGTAAATGTCAGCCTGGGAGGATATCAGGCGCATAAAGCTTATGAGATGGCGGTAGATTATGCTAAAACAGCCGGAGTAATCGTCGTGGCTGCTGCCGGAAACAATGGAAAGAATATAGGGAAATATCCAGCCGTATTGGATTATGTCATTGCAGTCGGCGGGACAGACCAATCATCCTCGAATAAGAAATACCGTGATTCTAATTTTGGGAGTTGGGTGGATATCGTAGCTCCGGCAACAAATTTTAAATCTACGTCATCCTGGAGCAATACAGCGTACGATGGTTTTCTGGAAGGGACGTCATTGGCGGCTCCGCTGGTATCTTCGGCTATCGGGCTGATGTTGTCGGTCAATCCTGATTTAACGCCGGCTCAGATAAAGAACATCCTTTACAGCGCTGCAACGGATATCAATAGCAGTTATTTTAATTGTGGTCTTTTAAATGCGGGGTTGGCAGTACAGAAAGCGAAGTACCAGGAATTTAAAAACAGCACGGTTACGCTGAATGGTGCGACGGCATTGGCAAATTCCAGAGTAAAGCTGAAATGGAATACGTTGAGGGTATATGGGCCAGAGAAAGTGATTGTTTACCGGGCGGACAGTAAGAGTGGGAAGTATTTAAGAATAAAGGCAATTTCGGGTGACGCAGTTTTAAGCGGTACGTATACAGATTCCGGGTTGAGGGCTGGAAAGGTTTATTATTACAAAGTGCGCGCTGCCATGAGATATGGTTCCGGGTACAAATATACGCCTTATTCGGAAATTAAATCGGTGAAAGCCATAGAATAATAGTAACAGGATTTTTAAATGCGAAAGGAAGTTTTATTTTATGAAAAAATTAAAATTAAAGGCCATGACAGCATGTAGTATTCTTTTGATATTGTCGCTTGCAGTACCTTTTGTTTCATTTGCTGCCGTCGGCAGTGACGAAGAAATGCCTGTGTCTGCTAAGTATGTTATGTCCACGGTGTTTATTGATGATCCGCCGGCGCCGCCGCAGGATTTTCAGGCATATAAGACAGCGGAACGAAAAGTTACATTAAGATGGAGGGGCTTAATAGCCGTAAGCGGGTATGAGGTTTATATAAAAAAAGATGACGGAAAATTTCATCTGGTGAAAGAAGTAAAATCAAGATCTTCCAGAAAGTATACGGTGAAGGGGTTGTCCCCTAATAAGAAATATAAGCTTGCCATGCGTTCTTACAAGATATTAGACGGGGAAAAGAAGTACAGCAGATATGTGACGGCGACAGTTGATATGAAAAAACAGCCGCTTCCCAAAGATTTATCTGTGGCAAAATCGCTAATCGTTAAAGTGGGGCAAGAGAAGAAAATTGCCGTAAAATCTAGGAGGGGAAGAGGCTCTAAATATATAAAGGGCATTTCTTGTAAAATTCGTAACAAAGAAGTTGCCAACGCCAGTCCTACCGGAGTTATTGTTGGGAAGAAAGCAGGCAGAACTACGGCAACCATAAAGGTTACATTAAAAAGCGGGTTGTCAAAGACATTTCGTATGAGGATAAATGTGGTACAATAGAAACGAGAAAATAATAATTAAGGGTTACACGTGGAATGGAGGATAAAAGATGCATAAGAGGACGTTAAAAAGTAAGTTATTGCGTAAATTGGTGATTTTTTGCATGGCAGGAGTGATGCTGGTAGAAGTTCCGTTGGGAGTAAAGGCGGCAACGCCTGATCCAAGCGAGATTTTTCCAGAGGAAAAGATAGAGGAATTAACCAAGGAAGCTGATAAAGAGAGCATAGATTTTGATAAGCCGTCAGATGATGGGACGGTGACAGTGGAGGCAAAGAATAAGTATCCGACAAGAGCGGGTGTTATTCTTGTGACGCCGGATAAATGGAAGCTTCTTCCTTTAGGCCATGCAGCGATTGTATACAGTAAGAATTATGTCATAGAATCGGTTTCGCAAGGCGTGCTAAAGGGGCGTAATAACTGGAATAGAACAAGGAAAAAAGTGTATGGGCTTAAAGTAAAAGGAACGAGTAGAGCGCAAGACAAGAAAGCAGTGCAGTGGTGCGCTTCCCAGATTGGAAAAAAATATAATTATGATTACTTTAACATTAATACGCGGAAGAAGTTTTATTGTTCACAGTTGATATATGCAGCATATAAAGATTTGTATGGCATTGATTTAAATACAAAAGCATTTTCCATTGGAGGGCGTAACCCAATTCATCCAATGGAATTGGTTCGGAGCAAAAAAACAAAGGTGATTTATAAAAAGTAAGGATGCGGCGTTGTCCCTTAGATAGGGCAGCGCCTTTTCTGGAAAGGAAGATGGTGACTTATCATGGGAAAGAAAATATGCAGAATATGGGTTGTATTGTTCTTGTTCTATGTTCTTGTGGCAGGATGTTCCCAAAAGGTGGAGACAAAAGTGCCACAGCAGCCATACCGCGTAGGCGTAATAGATAGCGTCAATTATGGCGCCGGCACGACATATATCCATTTAATGGATGAAAACCTGAAGGAGACAGAGGTTTTGGAGAGCCCCTACCATGCGCTGGGCAGCTTCGGCTCCGCACCTGTGCAGGTGTTAGATGGTATGGTTTATGAGAAGTCTGTCGGGGATATTAATAAATACAATAAATGTGCCGTAACAGCTATGGATATGAAGACCGGAGAATGGAAGGATTATCCATATAAAGGGGAAGGCGGCCTACAGGATTTTCGAATCAATGAAAATGGACTCTTCATGCTGGGTAACATTAATTATGACACTTATGTGGATTACCATTCCTTTGAGGACGGGGAAGACGCCACCATAAAAATAGAGGGTGTTTCGGGAGTAAGCATCAGTGTGGATGGATATGACGTGTATTTTCTGGATGAAGATTTAGAGGGGATAGAAGGTTCTTTGTATCGCGTGAATGTCAAAGACCAAAGCCAGGAGAAAATTCTTGATACGACGGGAGAACTGGAGGACAGTGCCCTTTCTTATACGCTGTGGCATGACGGGAGGATGTACATACCAAACGGTGACAAGTTATCTGTCTATGCTCCGGCAGAGAATACGCTATCCCACATCCCCCTTCCTGGCCAATATGCGGCGCAGGTTGTTTCGGATAAAGAGAAGGTGTATGTCATAGACTGCGATATGGAGCACCTTGGCGAGACGGAAGTCTACTGTTTAAATCCAAAGACAGAGGAGATAGAGGCTGAATACCATTTTGCGGAAAGCGTGCTGCAAAGCTATATCGAGGATGGAGTCTACTATATGCTGCAACAGGACCCGCAGGCTTTGGTCTGCAAGTATGAGCTTTTGCCGGACGGCTCTTGCCGGAAATTAGGCGAGTCGCTGGTTGGAGAAAAAAAGGATGATAACTACAGGATTTCAGATATGTTTTTGTCACCTATTTATAGATAACTACCCGGTCATTGGCATGGATGACGGTGCTGCCCTGAGGAATGATGTTTTCATCTCCGCGCTTTATTAAAGCAATCAGGATATTTTCCGGGAGATTCAGTTCAGCAATGGAAGCGTTGCACCAATTATGCCCGGAGTCCACCAGAATTTCTTTTAATTTGCCATCGTTTTCTCCGCGATAAGAGGGAACACTGAGAATCAGTGTGTCGCCAGCAAGGATTGTCGTGCTGCCTCGCGGAATTAAGGTGTCCCCATCGCGTTTAATCATTAGGGCGAGCGAGCCGGTGGGGAAGTTGACGTCTTCGATTTTACGGTTCTCCCAGTTATGCCCATGGGGAATGTACATGCGCATCAGCGTCAGATCAGAGTCGTCCTGATAATCGTTAAAAGTTTTGCGGATGTCGGAGCTGTCGTCTACCATATCTAGTTTCCTGGCAACGAGAGGTAACAGAGACCCCTGAACGGCGACGGAGAGCAGGGAAACAAAAAATACAATATGGAACAAATCGTGCTCAGAACTGGTGCCGTCGGCAATTACCATAATAGCGAACACAATGGATGCAGCGCCGCGCAGTCCAGACCATGATACCAGCAGGCATTGTCTGAGAGACGAATGGAATGGTACGAGGAGCAGGAATACGGCTGCTGGTCTGGCAATAAAAGTCAGGAACAGCGCAATGAGCAGCGCTGGCACAAACAGCCGGGGTAATAGATGCGGAAAGGATAGAAGCCCCAGCAGGAAAAAGATTAAAATTTGTGCCAGTCCGGTTATTCCATCAAAAAAGTGGACCAGTGTAATTTTGTTATTGATGGTACTATTTCCCAAGATAATACCGGTGAGGTATACGCTCAGGTAACCGTTGCCGCCTAACACCGTAGGCAGCGCATAGGAGAGGAGTACCAACGCGATCACAAAGACTGTGTCCATGCCGAGTGTAATTAGCTCATCTTTTTTAAGCGCGAGAATGCCGATACCGGCACAGGCAACGCCGATGACGATTCCGATACCAATCTGCGTCAAAAGCATGAGAGGCACGGAGGTATTGCTATTGCCGGAAATCATAGCAAGCGCGACCATGGTAAGCATATATGCCATGGGGTCGTTACTGCCGCTTTCAATTTCCAAAAGTGGCGCGGTCGAATGTTTGAGATTGAGGTTTTTGGAACGCAGAATGGAAAATACGGAAGCCGCGTCCGTGGAACTCAAAACTGCGCCGATAAGAAAACTTTCAGAAAAGGAAAAATTCAATACTTGATAGCAGAAGAGACAAGTAAGGAGCGCGGTAGCCACAACACCTAGAGTAGAAAGTAAAACCGCCTTTGCTGCAATCGGGCGTGCAGTTTGCCAGTTAGTTCCGAAACCACCGTAAAACATGATAAAAATTAACGCGATGGTGCAGAGCTGCTCGGTCATTTTGTAATTGTTGAAGGAAATTTTAAACAGTCCGTCAGAGCCGAATATCATACCAAGTGCCATGAAGCACAGCAGTGCGGGCATTCCGAATTTGTTGGAAAAGCGGTTTGCTATGATACAAGAGAGGATGACAGCACAGCATAAAAGAAGCATGATTGCCATAGTTTCGTCCTTTCTGTATGTGATGTGATTATCTTTCCGATTGTGCGAGTGCGCATATTATTTTTCTCTTATAGGAAAGGCACTTTCACACATTAGCGTGACAAGATCTTTCCTATAAGAAAAAAATACCCACTTTCGCGCATATCATGTGTGAAAGTGGGTGTCTTGTCTGTTGCTCATAGCCATCTTCCATTATTTATGCAATGGCTGTTCCATTACTTGTCGTACAGAGTTAAGCCTTCTGCTCTACACCTGCCCAATCATCAAACTTAGACATAACGGCATCGTATGTTCTCTGAGAAATATCGGGAAGCTCTCTGCCCCAGGACTTAGTTGCTGCTTTAAATCCTTTTTCAAAAGCTGCGCGCATCTCCTCAGCCTTCTCAGGATCATCTCCTACGAGCGCCTTTGCAAATTCAATGATGCGGTCAGAAGTCTGGTTCACACCCCAATATCCATCGTCTGCGATGTCCTTCTGAGCCTGAGCTTTCACATCAGGAGTAACAGTGAAATCGCCTTTTGCCAGGAAACGCCACATATCGTCTGCCTGTCCGATTCTGTTCCCCTGGTTGCCCATCATCTGCTGTACCAGGCTTCTCAGTTGGGAAGTTCTCTCCTCTGCGTCTTTCTTCAAACGTGCAACTACGTCTTCCTTAGCATAAATGCCCTTCGTGGAAGCGCTGCCCTTTTCGTATACTACGCCGCTTTCTTTCTTCTTCTCTTCTGCGGCTGCTTTCGTGGTATCATTATTATAAGTGTTCTGATAAGTTGCGGTATAAGCTGTCGTGCTGTTTATACTGTTTACACTCATGATGTATCCCTCCTTGGCATGATAATTTGGTTATCCGTAACCATTATATTTATAGTTCTCACAACTTATATCGGAAAGGAGAGGAAAAAATTAACACTGTTTTTGAATTTTTCCTTCTTGGATTTCCATTCCGTTGACTTCAAAAGTTTTCCCATGTAATATTAAAACGAAAGGATGCCCTGCAATTTTTAGGAAGTCGGAAAGATAGGATTGACTATGCAGGTTTGTTTTGGGCAAATATTTAGGAAATTTATCTTTAGTCCTAAAAAGGTGCGTTATAGGCAAATAAAATGTCATAAAATGGGTATAAGTATTATAAAAGAACCGTAGCTCGAGGAAAATTACCCATGTGTGCAAAATATCAGGATTTTTTAAACAGGCTTAAAGAGGAACGTATATCCATGCAATGGACGCAGCAGCAGATGGGACGAAAAATGAGAATGACCCAAAGTCATTACAGCAAGGCGGAAATGGGCAGTCGCAGATTCACTTTCTATGAGATGAAATGTTTGTGTGAGACGGATCTTGATATTTATTATATTTTTACCGGATACCGATGCAGGACGGAATATAAGGATTATTTCAAAAAATGTACATATGAGGAGTTAAAGTGTTATTTTGGCATGCTTTGTCCTGTGGTGGGACATTTGTACAAAAAACACGCTTTAGATTTAAGTGGGGATGTCTATAAAAAGATAGAGATGATGCCGTATTCATTGGCGCCTTGCAAAGATGACAAAACGATCTTTTATTCGTTTCGGCGTGGGATGGATTGCAGCCAGAAAGAGATGGCTGAGATATTGGACATTGATGTGAAAAAGCTTCGCAGTATAGAAAATGGCTGTGCGTTTCCGGACAGTGAAATTCTCTGGAAAGTATCGGAGAAAATAGGAGTTCCATTTTCTCTTGTGCTAAATGATATAAATGGCTTAGGAGGAGAGGTGTCTTACCTGGTTGAGCTGATTGAAAGCAGTACGAGAGACAAGATGTTTGACCGCCTAAAGGCATACCATGATATTCTTCGATGAGCGCTTGATGGAGAGATGTTTTTGAAAAAAATTTTAATTTTGGAAGATAATTATGTGGCTAGGGAACACCTCGCATCACTGATAAATGAACTGGAAATACAAAATACATTATTTCGCTGTGATAATATTAAAGATGCATATCAGTATGCATTGGAGCGAGATATTGACTTATTTTTAGTAGATATTATTCTGAAACCAAACAGCCCTGGGGATTCATCTGGGTTAAAATTTGTAGATAGCATTCGTAAAATTGACAGATATGCCTTTACCCCGGTTATTATGGTAACGTCATTGGAAGACGCCAAACTGTGTTCTTATGAAAAGCTGCATTGCTATAGTTTTGTGGAAAAGCCGTTTGATCCGGAAAAATTAAAGGAGTTGGTAAGACAGTGCCTGAGATTCCCTGAAAAAAGGCAGTTACCAAAAACCTTATATTTTCGCAAGGATGGAATTATATTGTCGGTGAATATGGAAGACATTGTATATGTCAATGCCAGGAACCATATGCTCGATATCCATACACAGCAGGGAGATGTCTTGAGTATTCCCTATGTTACTTTAAAGAAATTTCTGGCGGAGGCTGACAACCCGGATATCGTTCAATGCAGCCGCAGCACAGTGATTAATAAAAAATTTATATCGAATGTGGATATTCCCAATCAGCTCATTCGGCTGAAGGGAGGCACGGAGCAGGTGGAAATTGGCATGATGTATAAGAAATATTTTAGAGAACTTTTGAACTGATATGTTTACGCTGATTTCATTGGTTATTGAGACGATAACAACGGTTGTTTGTATTTATCGGATTCATGGGAAAAAAGTGAAATTTGATTTCAAGACAGCCGCCTTAATCATTTTAATGATAGTTGTACTGATAACGGTAAATCATTTGGGAATAAGCGAGATTTCTACTGTTCTTAACTTTATATTGATTTTTATCTATTGTAAAAGCGAATTTCGGGAGTCTCTTGTTATGTCCGGGGCTATGTTATTCTTGTTAAATGTGATTATGACAGCGTTGCAGTTTATATGTTTGTTACTAACAAGTGTGATAGTTCCTGATAATATAGAGTTAAGAAACTTTATAGTCAGTTTAGAGGTGCTATGTTTTTGTATTTTCCTTTTGCCTGGAGACAAATTAGATAGACTGCGAAAAAATATATTTGTGAGGAATAGGTATGTTGTAAGCGTTTGCAGTTTTGTCGAGATAGTTATCATATTTTTATTATTGCAAGGTAAACTGTTTGGGCAGATTCAAGTTGAAATGTTTATTTTTGCTATTCCGGCAGTTCTGATGATTGTGGTGTTAGTCGGCAAGTGGAACCGTTCTCAGGAAAGGATAGTGCAGATAGAAAAAGAGTTGGATAACAATATACGTTTGCAGGAGCGGTACAGAGAGCTTTTGCAGAAAGTGAGATTGCGGCAACATGAATTTAAAAATCATTTAGCGGCAATTTTTTCATTCCATTATACCCATAAAACGTATGATAAGCTTGTGGAAGCGCAGAGAGAATATTGTCATAAGCTGGCATGGGAGAACCGGTATAATGGTTTGGCGCTTATTGGCAATGATGTTCTGGCAGGTTTTTTGTACGGAAAGTTTGAGGAGGTGGAAGCACGCGGTCTGTGCGTGGAATATGCAATACATACGAAGCTGGAACGGTTGGAAGTGCCCAATTATTATCTGATTGAAATTCTGGGCGTTCTCATTGACAATGCAGTGGAAGCATATGACAGCATAAAGCAACAAAAAGTTTTCTTTTCCATGGAAGCGGATGAAGAAAATTATTATTTTAAAATTCGTAATCAATTCGCATATGTGCCGTATGCGGAAATAGAGCAGTGGTTTCAGCCGGGAGGCAGCAGTAAAGGGGAGGGACGCGGCCTGGGATTGCACCATGTGAAAATATTGTGTGATGAGTGGGGGTTGGGCATACGCTGTGAAAATTTAGAAGAGGGACAGGAAAATTGGATACAGTTTACATTGATTATAAAAAGTGCGGGCAGTCAAGAGTGATTGTCCGCACTTTTTCCTGCTGAGGTTTTGTTTTTGTATAGCAGGGCTTACTCGAAATCTTCTTCCCTGGGGTAAGGATATTCGCCAAGCAAAAAAGTGCTGGCAATGGAAGTTTTAATCCACCAGGAAAAGGAAAGGCATACTGTTAAAAAGCTTGCTACCATATCATTCATTCTCCTTTCTTGTGTATTTTGCAACCAATAGCTGCAAGAAATGTAATATTATAACCCAGAATCCAGCAATAAAATATGGAGATTCCGGCATTATACAAAACAGAAAGGCGTAAAGCAAAATAGAAATGGAGACGATGGCTTTGCACCGCTGTTTGAATGTCTCCGAATAAGGTAGACGGTAGCGCGAGGGCACAGGCCCGATGAGAAAGCAGCCCAGGGCGCAGAGCACCAAGCTTGTTACGCTTACTGGAAGAGAGAGCGTAATGTGCGGCAGCAGCGTTATAGCCAGCCACATATAAAGCGTAGAACCTAGTAAACATTGAAGGTATGTGTAGAAGTGGATTCCACCGGTAGAGCATCTAAGTATCAGCATTAAGATAAGTGCAAACAAAAAGGTTGCGAACTGACGGTGGAAAAGAAGCGCCATAATACACATTTTGCTAAAATCGGAGGCGACTGTTTTCCAGAGAAAGAAAAGCTGTGCAACCTGATAAGGGCTTAACCCGTATTTTTCCATAAGTGTATTTTTTATTGCTTGCATATGGAACCTCCTTATAACGGTATCAGAATATCAAAATGCCTGCGTTTCAGGCATATTTTTGCGTCAATTGCGAATTATCTTAATTTAATGAAGTTAGCGACACCGAATTAATGAGAGAATAGAGAAATATAGAATTTTAATGAAAAAATTATATGGTTTGTAAAAGATACAAATATCAGATATATTGCGTGTTAAGCTTGGTATGGAACTATAGTTGGGTTGCGTTAGAGCAATTGTTTCTCATGTTGCATACGGAGGAGTGTTATGTTTGATGTACAAGTCGGAAGAAGGATTCGGGAATTAAGAGAGATTGAAAATTACACCAGAGAGGCGTTTTCTGAAAAAGTAGAAATATCAGCGAAGTTTCTGTATGAGATAGAGACAGGAAAGAAAGGTTTTTCAGCGGAGACGCTTTGTCGCATCGCAAAAGCATTGTCTGTGAGCTGCGATTATATTATGTTTGGAGAAAAGGCAGAAAACTGTGGAAGTGAGAAAATCATCGGTACATTGGAATCCATGCGTCCAGCCCAGAGGTGCCAGATGCAGCATATGTTAAAAGTCTTATACGACATATGCGATTGTGTCTAAAGATATGAAAATTCCAGTTGAAAAATCTTTCCTGTAATGGGTATAATATTATAGTAAACGCATGAAATGAATGCGTTTACTATAACCGCTCCGCGGGGATGCGCACGGATGCACATAGGAAATATGCCGCTTGCGGCGTGCGTCCGGCGTAGGAAACGAATCAAAACGTAAACGCTTTGTTCGTTTCCAATATATGCAGAAGACAAAGATATTATAGGAGAAATACCATGTACGAGATGAGATTGAGAGCGCTTGCGAAGATAAATCTGGGATTGGATGTGTTGCGCCGCAGGGAGGATGGTTACCACGAGGTGCGCATGATTATGCAGACCCTTAAAATGTACGACAAAATAATCATAAGGAAAATGAAAGAGCCGGGAATCCAGCTAAAGAGTAATTTGTTCTATGTGCCGGAAAATGAGAGTAATTTAGCATACCGCGCAGCTAAAATACTGGCGGATGAGTTTCAGCTAACACAGGGCATATTTATTGACTTACAGAAGTTTATTCCGGTTGCGGCAGGGATGGCGGGCGGAAGTTCGGATGCAGCGGCAGTGTTGTATGGCGTGAATCAGATGTTCCGCTTGAATTTGTCTAAACGGCAGCTTATGGAGCGCGGGGTGAAAATTGGCGCCGATGTACCTTACTGTATTATGCGTGGAACTGTGCTCGCGGAAGGGATTGGAGAGAAGCTGACGCCGCTGCCGCCGATGCCATCCTGTAAGGTAGTAGTGGCAAAACCGCAGATTAGCGTATCTACGAAATTTGTCTATGAGAATTTAAAACTGGACGAGGTTGCTGCCCATCCTGATATTGATATTTTGTTGGAGGGTATTCATGAGGGTGATCTGCACAAGGTTGCTGCCAATATGGGAAATGTCCTGGAGACGGTGACAATTCCCCATTATCCGGTGATTGCAAAGATTCGTGAGGAGATGATGCGGCTGGGCGCTTTGAACGCCATGATGAGTGGCAGCGGGCCTACGGTGTTTGGACTGTTTGATGATGATGAGCTGGCGGAGAGAGCTTACAGTGAGCTCAGAGAGGGTTCGCTGGCAAGGCAGGTGTATTTGACAGGCATATTTAATAGAGGGTGAGAGGTGAGTGTGCCGACACATTGATTAGGAGGGTATACGTATGTGTACAAAATCTGAATTAAAAGTAGTGCTTGAAAAGGTGAAAATTTCTGCGCATCAGCTTTATGGGGACAAATTAAATAGAATTATTCTCTATGGTTCATATGCCCGTGGGGACAATAGCGAAGAATCTGATATAGACATTATGATTGTTCTGAATTGTGACGTTGAAGAAATAAAGAAGCTGCGTGGATTAACCGCTGAAATGGCAAGTGATATATCTCTTGAACATGAAGTTTTTCTATCTGTTTTGCTACGAGATAAAAAGCATTATGTTAAAACAGGGGTATTTGGAAAAGAATATTCAAAAATTATAACAGAAGCATTTCAAATTAGAAGTGATTCGGATTATGATGATTACTATATAATATCGAAAGAGGAAGTAGAGGAACAGATACAACATGCAACTTATTTTTTAAATGGAATCAAGAAGTATGTTGACAACCTATATAAAATTGGATAAAAAGGAAAATTTGGGAAAACATAATAATCATGGAGTATAGGGATAAGCGAATGCTTATCCTTTTTGTTTAGGAGGAACGTATGCCAATACAGATTACCCCTGATTTGCAGGAAAATATCACAAATTTTGAGGAATTGTTTTCCGATAGTGAAGATATTAAAAAGCGCAAGATAAAGGTCGGCAAAAATTTAGAGAGCGAGTGTTACATTGCCTATATCGAGGTGGCAATCAGCAACGTGGACTGGAAGGATTCAGCGGTGGGCAAGTTGTTGGAGAAATTGCGTACGCTGCCAGAGAGCCAGCTTGCCGGTTATGTGAGAGATAATTACTATGATATTTCCGACGCCAAGCCGTTTGAGACCATCGAAGATGCTGCGCAGGCCATGCTTACCGGAGACGCCATTTTTTTTCTGGATGGCTATAACAAGGCAATCAAAATCCCGGACAAGGGTTATCCTGGGAGGGGCGTGTATGAAACGGAATCGGAAAAGGTCATTCGCGGCTCCAACGAGGGATTTTCCGAATCTATTAAATTGAATACGGCTTTAATCCGTAAACGCTTGCGCAGTCCGCATGTGAAAGTGAGAGAGACTTTTGTGGGCAGGCGCACGAATACGAATGTTGATCTTGTCTATATCAAAGATTTAATTCATCCCGAGATATTAGAGCAGATTGAAAAACGGTTACAGGAATTTGAGATAGACGGCGCGCTGGACAGCGGGATTATCGAGCAGCTCACGGAACGGCGCAAATATTCACCGTTTCCACAGTTCCAGACTACGCAGCGTCCCGACCGCGCGGCGATGGCAATTTTGGAGGGGCGGATTGTTCTTCTGTCTGATAATTCTCCGGTGGCGTTAATTTTGCCCACGACCTACAACACCTTTATTCAGACTAGCGACGATTACTATAGCCGTTGGGAGATTGCTTCTTTCACCAGGGTTCTGCGTTATGTGGCGTCCTTTTTGGCGATGGTGCTGCCTGGGCTTTACCTTGCAGTGACGAATTTTCACACGCAAATTTTGCCTACGGATTTGCTGTTGTCGTTGGCAGCAGCGAGGCAGGGGGTTCCTTTTCCGGCGATGGTGGAAGTGCTGATAATGGAAGTCGCCTTTGAGCTATTGCGGGAGGCGGGTGTGCGTCTGCCGGGGGCGAACGGCAATACGATTGGCATTGTCGGTGGCCTAATCATCGGACAGGCGGCTGTAGATGCCAATATTGTCAGCCCAATTGTCGTGATTGTGGTAGCTCTGACGGCATTGTGTTCTTTTGCCGTGCCCAATGAAGAGTTTGCCACCGCTTTTCGTATTCTCAAATTTATATTCATATTCTTGTGCGGTTCCCTGGGATTTTTCGGGTTCCTCGTCGGACTTTTGACGGTGTTGATTCATCTATCCCATTTGGAGAGCTTTGGCATTCCTTACCTTGCGCCTTTTGTGGGCGCGGACTTAAATGGCTATCAGGATGAGCGCGACACATTCCTGCGCCTGCCGCTGGATTTCTTAAAGAAGCGTCCGGTATATACCCGGCAGGGTGCGCGTACCAGATTAAAATTTGGCGGTGAGGAAACAAGAAATAGAGAGGGAAAATAGGAGGCAAGATGTTTGCAGATAATTTTAAAATATCGTTACGGCAGATAAGGAGGCTTTTTATCCTCGATATTTTTGGCATGAGCAGCCTCGTGCTCCCAGGAATTTTTTCTGCTCTGACAGGCGCAGACGGGATTTTTTGTCTGCTGCTAGGGGCGGCGGCGGGCGCCGTGCTTCTCTGGCTGATGGGCGCCAATATAAAGCATATCGAAGATGATTACTATAGTTATATGAAAGACACGGCGGGGCAAATTATTGCCGATGTGTTTATGGTATTTTATTTCCTATATTTTGTGACTTTATCTGGTTATGTAGTGTATGAACTTACGGCGTTGACGTTAAGCTGGCTTCTGCCAGAGGGCTCCTTTGCAGGCGTCAGTATCGTGCTTTTGCTTCTCGCCGTATATGGCAGCATCCGAGGGATTGAAGGCAGGGCGAGAGTGTATGAGATTATTTTTTGGTTCCTGGGAGTTCCGCTGTTGTTGATGCTGATTTTTGCCATACCGGAGGTAAATACGGCATATTGGACACCGATTGTAGGCTCTGGCGGCCCGCAGCTTTTAAGGGGCGGTACATCTGTTCTAATTTTTTTGCTGCCATTTAGTGCGATGCTGTTTCTGGTTCCTTTTAGTAGGAAGCCGGAGAAAATGGCGTCTTGCGGGAGGCAGGCATTGTTTGTGGCGACAGGTTTAAATGGGATTATTTATCTGATCCTTTTGGGGGCGTTCGGGCAGAATGCGATGGGTGTTCTGGAACGACCCATTCTCACGTTGATGGGTATGATAAATCTCCCGGGGGGTTTTTTTACCAGACAGGATGTCTTGATGACCGCGGTGTGGTTTTTTGCCTTGTTTGCGCTGTTAAACACAGGCGTATTTCAGGGGACTTTGATTTTCAAAGAACTTTGTCATGAATCAAAACATCATTACTGTCTGTATGCCGTTGCCGTGGCTGCTTTTTTCATAGGCAAGGGATTGTCAGAGCACCGTTTTTTGGCAGACATCTATGAGATATATCAGCGGTTTATCGCACTGCCGGGAATGTTTCTGATTCTGTTGCTGTTACTGCTGCTGTACCAGGTCAAAGCGGGCAATAGAAGGGGAAAGGGGGCAGCGTCCAATGAAGAAGAATAAGGTGTCAAGTATCGCAAGACAAAGAAAATATTTGTCCTTTAAGCACAAGGTATTGACGGCTGCATTTGTAGGGATGGTTTTTCTTGGTGGCTGTGAGTCGGCAGAACTTGAACAGCGCAGTTTTCCGCTGGTAGTCGGCATAGATTTGCAGGAGCCCTTTGAAGGGAATGACAAAGAAGCAAGAGAACGGAAACTTGTAGTCAGTTTTGATTTTCCAGACCTTGCGCAGATATCGGAGAAGGGCAAGACCACAGATACTCCCATGGGCATGTCTTTAGAGGGGGTGGATATGTATCATGTGGATAAGTCTTATGAGAACAATACGAACCGCATTCTCGATTACAACCATATGAAAGCGGTGGTGCTCGGCAAGAGCCTGCTCTCAGATTCCCGACATCTGCGCAGTCTGCTCCTCGCTTGGGAACAACAGGAGGCAGCAGCCAGGAATATTAGCTTGTTCGTGGGCGGCAGTTCGGCGGCAGAAATCCTTACGCTAACACAGGAGACGGAAGGTTCCATGGGAACTTATCTGGAGGAGATGTTGGAGAGCCAGAAGGATTTTAGGCAGAAGAAAATTGCTACCATCGGCAGTCTTATCAATCAGTGGCACAATCAGGATGAGCTTTTGTTGATTCCGGTATTGATGGAGCAAGGCAATCGCCCGACAATTACCGGTTATGCTGCTGTAGAAAATTTTAATTACTGCAAAATCCTCACCGTTGAGGAAGCGATGGAAACGTTTTTGTGCCAAAATCTGCTGGAATCGTTTTTGTGTGAACCGGATTGGGATGAGGCGGCGGAGATTTCCAATCTTCAGACGGTATTGTCAGTGGATGAGGCGGAAGGGAGGCCTGTGGTTACTGTGTCCATCAAGGGACAGGGCAGGATGAGGACCGGGCAGATTCATTCGGTCGGGCAGCAGTATCAGGTCGAGCAGAGGATGGAAAAGCATATTATTGCAAATTTGCAGGAAACTGCCGTAAAATTGCGGGAAGAATGTGGCGTTGATATCACAAATAGCTACGTTTCTCTGGGCGGGCTGAACCGTGAGCTCTACTGGAAATATCAGGACCGGCAAGAAGCATATAATCAGAGTGTGGAGCATGTGTTTGAGGTAGATATTGAAATTCTCGATTGGTAAAAAAATGGAAGTACAAATTTTTGTCTAAAAAAAAATATTCTGGCAATACTTTCCTTAGCCGGCAATATTTTTAAGGAAGGTATGAAACATGAAATTTTGGATGAGAACAGGTATTTTGGTGATAGTGGCAGTATTGTCCTGCTGCGGAATCTGGCAGTGCAGACAGGAGCGAATGATTGAGGAGATTGCGGGAAAAGTCATTCGCTTCCATGTGCTGGCAAACAGCGATGCGCAGGCGGACCAGGATTTGAAACTCAAGGTGCGGGATGCCGTCGGCAGTTTTATGCAGCCTAGACTTTCGGGGATTTCCGATATTAATGCCAGTCGTCGAGCAGTCAAAGAAAATCTGCCAGGTATTGAAAAAACGGCGCAGAAAGTGATTGCGCAGGAAGGGTATACATATGATGTGCAAGCGGAGCTTACGGTTACGGATTTTCCGGAAAAGACATACGGGGATTATACGTTTCCGGCAGGAAAATATGAGGCTTTGGAGGTCGTGATAGGAGACGGTGGCGGGCATAATTGGTGGTGCGTGATGTACCCGAATCTATGCTTTTTTAACAGTGTATATGAGGTTGTGGATGATGAGGCAAAGGAATCTTTGCAGCGCGTATTGACCCCGGAGGAATATAAAAGCCTGATGGAAAATAAAAATTATGAGGTTAAGTTTGCGTTGGTGGAGAAGGTCAAGGAGCTTTTGGGGAAATGAATGATTACAGGATAACTCTGTAAATCTTTCGTTAGTGTATAATTATTATTGGCATATATAGGAATTATTCCTAAAATAAAAAGG
>CANOFW010000016.1 GCA_947565425.1 uncultured Lachnospiraceae bacterium | reverse complement strand
GCATTTCCTTTCATAATATTGTCGCCTTGTAACATAGTGGGAATACACGCTTGAACCGTAGGTGTTTCAAATGCACCTAAAATAGAAAGCACGATAAGCAGTGTACTAATTACGGCAATATCATTGCTTTGCGACAGAAATAATGCTGCACACAAAACCGCTACAAAAGTCAATGCGTCTAACGCTACCATAATATTCCGTCTGTTTACCCTGTCCGCTAAGATGCCGCCAAGCGGCGACAAAAGAATAGTCGGGATTGTTGCAGCAGACAATATCCCTGCAAATATGGCTGCTGAACCAGTCACTTCCAATACGTACATAGATAAAGCAAGTTTCAATATAAAGTTTCCAAACAATGAGGTTACCTGCCCCAAAATAAGGAGTGTAAAATTTTTTGTAAATATTTTTTCTGTCATGGCTCATTCCCTCTTTTCTCCGTAATATCAGCGATAAATGTTTCTGTAAAGGACATCGTGCCATCAGCATAAAGCGGCAGTCCCATATGCGCTAGCACTTCCATCACAAAACGGTATTTATGATGCAATTCTTGCTCTGTGGCAGGGAATACCGAAGGCATAAGCCAGAAATTGATAAGCGGCAAAAGCTCCGAAATCTCTTTCGTATATTCTGTCTGTATCGAGCCGTCCTTTTTCCCCTCCTCCAACAATTTCAACCATAAAGGCGTTAATACTCGCCTGTTTTCAGCAACTGCCGCCGCTAATATATGCGGGTCTTTCAAAATCGGGATAGCCTGCATATTTATCTGGTTCCGCGCAACATCCGATTGATTCAGCGCAAGCAATGACCTGATTTTTTGCAGACCATTCAAGTCATCTCTCCCCTTAACTGCTTCAAAAGGATTATTCTCAAAAAACATCTGATTTCCTAATGCATACATCAGTTCCTCTTTGCTTTGAAAACTACGGTAAAACATTCCTTTCGCTCCACCCACCAGATCCATAATATCGGAAATTGAAGTTTCCTCGTATCCTTTCGAGATAAATAAACTTTGCGCTGCATTGAGTATTTCCTGTCTCCACTCCTGTGGAGTCTTTTTTACCGGTCTAGCCAACTTTTCACGCACCTCCCTAACAAACTAGTTATTGACTTATGGTCAATAATTAGTTTAGCACTATCCGCATGTTTTTTCAATAGCCATATTTCATTGTTTTCGAACAAAGTGGGCAAGCCCACTTCAACTCCCCTAACCCCTCAATCTTGAGGGGATTGCACACTTTGATGCGCCGAGCACAATTGTGAAACAATAGATACCTCTTGTGCGAGTGCGCATATTGTTTTTTATCTTATAGGAAGACACTTTCACGCTTTAGCGTGACAAGGTCTTTCCTATAAGACAAAAAATACGGACAAAGTCTAACTTTTGTCCGTATTAGGTATATAAGCCACATTTTTCAATTAATCTTCACCACGAAGTTTTTGCCGCCTGCCATTTCTCCGGTTCTGCCTCCCACAATCCATTGAGGAAATGAATCCCCTCCTGTATTCCCTCTTCACTGAACGCAAAATCTCTGCGCTGTTTTTTCTCCTCCGAGGTCGCATTGTATGCGTAGGGTCCTTCCCACACTGTAATCTCCAACACCTGTTTTCCGTTGCCTGTTTTCTCTTCCTCTGCACCGGAAAGCTCCCGTATAACAGCGGCAAACCGGAAGCGCATACCCTCATAGCTTCCGGTAAATACAGCCTTTTTCAAATAAGCAATCGACAAAATGTCTCCTCGCTCAATCATCCTATTCCTCCCTAGTTCTGCTTCATATCTTTCAAGATATCAAAGCAATCAAACGTTGCAAAATAGTCTTTTGGTGTTTCTGCACGCCGTATTAACTGCGTGCTGCCATCCTCTTTGAGAAGAATCTCCGCTGATTTAAGCTTGCCATTATAGTTGTAACCCATGGAAAATCCATGCGCTCCAGTATCATGGATTACCAGCAAATCCCCGATGTCAATTTGAGGCAGCATACGATCAATCGCAAATTTATCATTATTCTCACAGAGGGAGCCGGTGACATCGTATTTGTGATCGCACACGCTGTTGTCCTTACCCATGACTGTAATATGATGATAGGCACCGTACATCGCCGGGCGCATAAGATTCACAGCACAGGCATCACAGCCTATATATTCCTTATGCGTATGCTTTTCATGAATGGCACGCGTCACCAAGCAACCGTAAGGACCCATCATGAACCGCCCCAGTTCTGCATAAATTGCCACATCTCCCATACCTGCCGGAACAAGCACTTCCTCGTATACTTTGCGCACACCTTCGCCAATCGCCCGAATATCATTGGGCTCCTCGTCAGGACGATAGGGAATGCCGATTCCGCCCGAGAGATTAATAAAACGAATATCCGCACCTGTCTCCTCTTTTAATTTCACAGCCACCTCAAACAAAGTCTTCGCAAGCGTGGGATAATAGTCGTTTGTCACCGTATTACTTGCCAGGAATGCATGAATACCAAAGTGCTTGGCTCCTTTTTCCTTTAACACTTTAAATCCCTCAAAAAGCTGTTCCGTTGTAAATCCATATTTTGCATCCCCAGGGTTGTCCATAATACTATTACTGATTTTGAATACTCCACCGGGATTATAACGACAGCTAATTGTCTCGGGAATATGTCCGATTGTTCTCTCCAAGAAATCTATATGCGTAAAATCATCAAGGTTAATAATGGCTCCGATTTCATCTGCATATTTGAACTCCTCCGCCGGCGTCGTATTAGATGAAAACATAATGTTGGAGCCGTCAAAATGCAGCGCGTCGGCAAGCATCAATTCCGTCAGGGACGAACAGTCACATCCGCACCCATACTCTTTGAGAATATTAATCAAAAAGGGATTGGGCGTTGCCTTAACTGCAAAATATTCTTTGAACCCTTTATTCCAGGAAAATGCCTCTTGCAATGCCTGTGCATTCTCACGAATACCTTTTTCATCGTAGAGATGAAACGGGGTTGGGTACTCCTTAACAATCTCTTCAAGCTGTTCTTTTGTTACAAATGGTTCTTTCTTCATCCTCTTACTCCTTTTGTCTAAAACTATTATTTCTTTTCGGTTAGCTACTTTTGCCTTCCAGTTCCAGCAGACGAATTTCATTTTTCATAGAATCCTTAAACACCTGCACAAAATTTGCCTGTCCGGAATATACACATGTACTGTCCCTGCCTTTTCCTAATTCGCCGCTGAGCACATATTTGGAATCTGCAATGATTGCAACCTGGCTTTTCTTGTCCGAAGTCATATAGAATTTGATGCCCTTCGCTTTCTCTAAAGACAACTTAGAGCTTGTGCCTTTGGGATATGACGTCAGCACTACTACTTTGATTTTGCGCTCTGCCAGTTCTGATAATTCACGCTGAAACTGCAAAAGCAGAGGTACGGACATTGACAAATACACTCTCTTCTGAGCCGTCACTAACATATTGTGAATCTTGTCTACAATATTGTCGTCGGCAGCAATCGTGACATATCCTTCCGTCTCTTCTTTCTCCTTAGGCATATGCGCCAACAAAAATTCCTGCTTGCGAATCAGCCCGTTAATCTTATTCCGACAGAACTCCTCCACTCCTACCGCTGTAAATTTGCGAGAAGCTCCCTCACTGACATACGCCGCCCCCTTGTCCGACAGCCCTTCCAGCGCCTTATAGACGTTAGAGCGCGAAATCCCTGTATTCTTTGCTAACTCATAGCCGTTACTGGTTCCCGCACGGAACAGTTCTAAGTAGATGGATGCTTCCTGCCCTGTGAGTCCAAATGAAATCAAATACTCTACAAGTTGTTTTTCTACCATAACTGCATACACTTCCTCTATAGTGTTACTTTTCAGGAATACTATAGAGTATTTTACGAAAAATGTCAAGCCTATAATTCACATATTTTGACGCGCCGAGCACATTTGCGAAGCAATCGTTTCCAATTGTGCGAGTGCGCATAATTATTTTTATCTTATAGGAAAGGCACTTTCGTATGTTAGCACAACAAAGTATTTCCTAAAGATAAAAAACGCTCCAAAAATCCAACTTTTTAGAGCGTTTTTATCAATTATCGACCTTATTTTGTAAAGTAACTCTCCAGTCTTATATGTATCACTTACAACTTAAACTTCATTGTCTCTTCACTTTGCCGTTCACTTAACTCTACCAGGGATTGCGTATCCTTGCTGCACTCTTCAATTCCCTCTGCTACAAGCTGCATGCTCGCACTGGTTTCTTCTGTAGACGCCGCATTTTCCTGCACAATACTTGCCAGATTATTTACGGAATCTGCTACTAAACGTCTCAAGGAATCTAAGACACCCGTCTGACCGCCAATCTCTTTGGTGACATCCTCAACAAGCTTAATCTCTTTGTACAGACTGTCGAAAGCCTCGCGCGTCTCTTCCAGACGAGACTGCTGCTCTTGTACATTTTTAGATACCACCTGCATGTTGTCCACAGAAACTGACACATTTCCCATAAGCTCTTTCACGATACCTTCAATTTCCTGCGCGCTGCCCGCGGATTCTTCTGCAAGATTACGTATCTCCTCTGCTACCACGGCAAATCCTCTCCCGGCTTCTCCGGCACGCGCTGCCTCAATACTTGCGTTCAATGACAGTAAATTGGTCTGTTCTGCCAATCCTTTGATAATCTCTACAGCCTTATTAATATTCTCTGCCGATTCGTTATTCTTATTTGTCTGCTCATATACCGTTCCAATGGTATTAATCGTCGTCTCCGTTATCTTATAGAGTAAGTCTATACTCTCAGACGCCCCAGCAGAACATTCCATCATAGTATACACCGATTCTTCGAGATTCTTTACGCCTTGCTTTTCCACTTCTATAACTTCTCCAAGCTCAGCCATTTTATTGTTTACCGTCTCAGTCTCAGACGCCTGACTCGTTGCGCCAAGTGCAAGCTCTTCAATCGCCGTATTCACATTTTGTATACTCTCAGTAATATCCTGAAACTTGTTATTGAACTTCTGGCTGCTGCTCTGTAAATGACCGCCCGCTTCACTGATACTTCCTATCATTGACGCCAGAGAGTTTTTCACCCCATCCAAGGAACGTGCAATATTACCAATCTCATCTGCACGCTTCATCAGCCTGGGATCAAGCTCATATGATAAATCTCCCTCTGCCGTTTTGAGAAGATGCCCTTCAATCCTAATAATTCCTTTTGTCAGCCTTCTTCCAAAAATCAGCGAGACAATAAACGCGGTCACCAGAATCAAAACAACAGCTACGCAAAACAGTATTATCATCTGCCTGAATTCGCTACTAATCCGCGCTCTGGCAATTTCTATCTCTTCATTCATATCATCCACATAATTACCAGTTGCAACAATCCAGCCCCAAGCTTCAAATTTCTGTCCATAAGCAATCTTCGGCGCAACTGTAACTCCATCTGCCTTGGTAAAAGAAAACTCATGGAAGCCATCGCCGCTCTCCGCGGCTTCTATAATTCCCTGTGTGATTTTCACGCCATTCGGGTCCGTCATATCAATACGATTCGTTCCCTCCTGCTCTGGAAGGATCGGATGCATAATTAATGTGCCATCCTCCCCGTCAATCCATATGTAGCCTGAATCATCATCTCTGTAACGCAGAGTCCTGACTGCCTCCATCGCCTGTTTCTGAGCTTCTTCTTCTGTTATGCTTCCCTCTGCCGCTTTGTCATAATATCCCTGCACCAGAGAAATCGCTGACTGTATTTGCGACTTAATTTCTGTCCGATAATCTTGTTTCTTAGTCGTCTCATATTCCTCTGCCGACTCTCTCATAGACTGACTCAGGAAAAAAATCCCCAGCCCTCCAAGACAAAGCGCCGTCACCGCAATCAGCAGGAATACGACTAAAACCACCATTGTGGCTAGGCTTTTTAAGCCCTTATTTTTTGCATCATTACTCGTTACTTCTTTCGCATTTCTCATAGATTTTGTCCCCTAACATTTTATTATGTTATAATTGTCTCATTTTATCTATTTTTTGTCAATCAAATTATGCATTTTGCACAATAAAAGTGAAAATTTTCTAAAATTTAAAGAGCTGTGAAAAATGAAGCGTATCTTTCTCCATTTCTCACAGCCTCTCGACGAAACATCGTTCTATTTACAGTGAAGCACAACGCTGCCTCTTTCCAAGGACGACGGAACGTCAATCACCCGCTGGTTCGCGCTTCCACGCCAGTATAGCTGGGTGTCCTTTTGTTCTACGATAAATTCACCGTCCACCAAAACATCGACATATTTGATAATTTCCAGACTTTCAATCGTCTCCCACACAAATCCCGTATACATCCAGATTGTCTTCTCGGGAAATAACTCTCTTATTTCCTTTATCAGTTTGAGTATATCCGGGCGATTTCCAAAGTAAAGGGGATCTCCACCGCTTAACGTGACCCCGGAAATATAATCCTTCGATAGCTCCGCAAACAATTCCTGCTTTGCCTTGTCATCAAACGCAAGCCCGCCATTGGGGTCCCAGGTAATGGGATTCTGACAGTCTTTGCAACAATGGGAACAGCCAGACACCCATAAGACAGTACGAAGCCCATCCCCATTGAGCATATCGTCCTTCGTAATATTGTGGTACCTCATCTCTCGTCTCCTTACATGCTCTTGCGCTCTGCAATTTCTGCCATCTTTGCCTCATTCAGACGCGTATCGCCTTTGACCCTGGAATAAGACAGATAACCATTCATTCTATCAATTTTTGTAAGATTACGGCTGCCACATTTGGGACAGACATCCATCTCTAATTCCTGATGCCCGCAATCGTCGCAATAGGCAAGAGAAAGGTTCACCCCTTCATAAAATCCCATATCCATAGCACGGCGCACCAAGGTCTTCACCGCATCTCGATTATAGTCGATGGGATATTTCACATACTGAATTTTGCCGCCATTGCTCAATTCCCAGAACCGGTATTCCAAGTCCTGTTTCTGAATGGGAGTGATATCCTCCGTCACATGGCAGTGGAAACCGTTGCTGACATACTCTCGGTCCGAAACATTCTCCACAATTCCATATTTTTCACGAAATTGTTTGACTTGCAGGCCACAAAGATTCTCTGCCGGCGTAGCATAGATGGCATAGAGATTCCCGTCCTCCTCTTTATATTGATTAATCTTCTCATTGATATGTTCCAATACTTCAATGGCAAACTGCCCATCTTCCACCAAAGATTTGCCGTTGTACAATTGCTGCAATTCGTTAAAGGCCGTAATCCCAAATGACGAGGTCGCTGCTTTCAACAAAGGCTTAATCTTATCATGAATTCCCAAATGGCCGCCATAAAAACCACCTTCACAATAGGCAAGAGGGTTCGTGCTGGCACGCATTTCACCCAGATAAGCATATGTACGGATATGGAGCTGGCGAATCAATTCCAAATAGTAATCCAACACGTCATAGAAGTTTTTGCCTTCCTGCCTAGATTTCGCCAGAATCATCGGCAAATGCAGGCTGACTACGCCAATATTAAAGCGGCCCACAAATACTGGATGATCATTCTCATCGGCTGGATTCATTCCGCCTCTCTCATACCAGGGGGACAGGAATGCCCGGCAGCCCATCGGACTAATTATTTCCCCATACTGCTTGTACATGCTGGCAATATATCCTTTGCCGGTCAGACTCAGCCAATCCGGGTACATGGTCTTCCGAGAGCACTCAATCCCCGCCTCAAAAACTTCCTCCAATTCCTTCCCTGGTCCATGCAAATTCTCATCATACAGAAATACCAATTTGGGGAAAAGCACCGGCTTCTTACATTCTGCTTTGCCCTGCCCGGTTCTTCGCACATTCAACATAGCAATGGACGCCATTTTAGCAAAACGCCCAGTACCAGTACCAAAGGTCATTGTAATAAATGGATAATCCCCGCGGCTTGAAGAGACTGAGTTAAATTTATACTCCCAGCCCTGGACGCCCTGTTCAAAATCCCGCTCAATATCTTTGATGGTCTCTTCTTCCGCCCGCGTTTCATTCAATCCTAATTCAAGGTAACGTTTTTTATATTTTATGTAAGACTTCTCAGCATAAGGTTCAAGAATTTTCTCCACACTTGGCACTGTAAATCCACCGTACTGCTGACTTGCAGCACTCAGCACAATGTCGCCAATAACGTCAAAAGCAACGTCTAATGTCTTGGGCTCATTGTACCACAGATTTCCCATTTCAAAACCACCGCGCAGTACATTTTCCACGTCAAACAAACAGCAATTCATGGTATCGCGTCTTGCTGACATATCGTGCACATAAAGATAGCCGTCCCTGCACGCTTGAATTTCCTCCGTCGTCATGAAAAATTTCTGGTACAGCTCTTTGTTTAGCTGGTTAAAAATCAGACTTCGTTTCGTCGATACCAAAGCACTGTCCGTATTGGAATTCTCCTTATCCCCGATATACATAATGGACTGGCTCTTCTTATATACCTCGTCTAGCATCTGCACAAAGTCCTGCTTATAATTACGGTAATCACGGTAACTCTTTGCCACCACCGGGTTGACTTTCTCCAAAGCCCCCTCCACAATATTGTGCATCTGGGCAATCTGAACCTCATGGAGCCCCATGGAATCCACCTTTTCCTCCACAAACTGGCAGATAAACTTCAATTCTTCGTCTGTAAACTTTATAAGTGCACGGTATGCTGACTTATTCACAGCAACAATTACTTTCTGTACGTTAAAATCTTCCTTCGTTCCATCCTTCTTAATGACTTTGCAATCTTTTTTCACTTCGCCTGCTCCTCTTTTCTTCATTGTCTGCTGGCGCTGACGCTGGTAGAAAAAGTATCATATCCCTCGCTTACATACTATATGTAGTTTTCACACCAGCCAGCAACATCAATATATAGTGCTTGTATCATATCCTAACACGATTACACCACAAAGTCAATAAATAAAAATAGCGTCCTGCCTACTTTTTCGCCTCCTGTTCCAGATCGAGAAGACTGCGTGACTCCTTAATAATAGAACTCGCAGGCTGTTTTTCAGAAACTTTTTTGAGAACGGAATCAATCCTCTCACACAATTCCCGCTTTTTAAATGGTTTAAGTACATAGTCATAAATCTTAAACTTGGAACTTTCGAGAACCATACTCTTATCTGCGTTCGATGTAAGCATAATTACCGGAATATCCTGACACGCCTTCATTTCTCGGATATCTTTCAGCGTCTCAATGCCATCCTTAATCGCCATCTGGATGTCCAAAAGGATTAAATCTGGTTTCCGTTCTTCCTTTTTTAGAAATTGCAACGCTCGAATACCAGAATTTAGCGGAATCACCTCATACTCTCCTTCTAATTCCTGCTCAATCGTTGCAAGGCTGATACTATTATCATCCACAGCCAAAATCATCTGCTTCTCTCCCATTTTTTATGAATCCTCCTTTTCCATTTGTATGATTAATTCTCTCAATAACTGTTCCGCTGCATCATCCTCATACAACCTAAGTTGTTCCTTTATCTCCATAAGCTTTGTATTTACGTCGTCAGAAAGACGATACTGCAAAATTTCCTCCAACTTTCCTGCGCACTGTTTTGCCCGGAAATTCTCCAAGCGTTCAAGCGCCTCTTTCAACTTTTTCAGTAATTCTGACTTATCTATCTCACTTCTGCTCGCTTTTCCCCCCTCCGATTCCCTGCATCTTATCAGAAATCCCTTGATTTGTTCTATCTGCCTTTCATATTCTGCCAAAAGCTGCATCACATGGCTGTCAACAAACGTCTCGTCTCCTCTATCTACCGCTCTTTCCTGCTCTCTGGCGCTCTCAGAAAGCTTCATGGCTCCCACATTCGCCGATGCACTCTTTAACGCATGCACCTCAATGCCATACGTCTTATAATCTCCCTTTTCCCAAAGTTCGCGCAAAAGCGTAAGCTTACGTTTCCCATCGAGGCAGTAGAGATCTAATAGTTCCTGATATTCTTCAACGCTGCCAGAGTATCGCCCCACAAGCTCATCCGTGTCAATCCCCTCAATAAAGATATCTTTAAATTCTACATGTCTGACATTGTCTTGCTGAGCCGTCGCCATCCACGTCTGGCTCGCCGTCCTCTTTTCCTCAGGAATCCACTTCTTTAACGTTCCGTGCAGCATCTTCCTGTCTAGCGGTTTGGCAAGAAAGTCCTCAAATCCATTGCGCAAAAACATTTCACGCACACCGCCCATAGCGTTGGCAGTCAACGCAATAATCACTGGTTTACTGCCATTTTCCCCGCATTCGCTTCTTATAATCTGTACGGTTTCTATCCCATCCATCTCTGGCATCATATGATCCATAAAGATGATATCATAACACGTTTTATCGACAAGCGCTATTGCCTCTTTGCCATTTGCTGCCTCATCAATTTCAAAGCCATAAGATTGCAAAAAGGTTCTCGCCACTCTCCGGTTAATCATATTATCGTCTACCACTAATATTTTGTAACCTTCCACCGTAAAAGGATCTATCTTCTCTTCTCGGGGAACGTCTGCCTCCGGAACTTGTAAAAGTGGTCTCTCATCTATAATCTCTTGCAAAATTTCCACAGTAAAGACCGTTCCTTCACCGTATACGCTCTCCACTTCAATCGTTCCTTGCATCAGTTCAACCAAATGTTTGGTGATAGACAGACCAAGCCCCGTTCCTTCCACGCTGCGATTTCTCTTAGAATCCACTTGTCTGAAATTTTCAAATATGCCCGCAAGATCCTCTTCACGAATGCCGCAGCCAGTATCTTCTATGCGAAAAGACAGACGCTCGACATTTTGTGCATTCCCTGGCACGCCTGCAACAGAAATCTTTACATGACCTTCTTTCGTAAACTTGAGCGCATTATTTAAAATATTAATCAATATCTGCTTGATTCTGCCATCATCACCGCGATAACGGCAGGGGATTGACATATCAAACTCGCTTTGCAGTCTAAGTCCATGCTGTGATGCCATAATATCCATCATACTCAAAACCTCATTGACAAGCGTTTTCAAATGATATTCTGTCATTATAAGGTCCATCTTGCCCGCTTCCACCTTAGACAAATCAAGAATATCATTAATCAACATCAAGAGATTATGGGAGGACGACTTAATATCGCGCGCGTACCCGTATACCTTACGGCCTCTGCTCTCCTCCATAATAATATCGCTTAAACCTACGATCGCATTCATAGGTGTTCGGATTTCATGTGACATATTGGCAAGAAACGCACTTTTCGCAATATTTGCCTGCTCTGCCTGTTCCCGCACGCGTTTAATCTCGTCGATATAATTCCTTGTCTCTGTCACATCCAAAATAAGAACAACATAACCCTTATTTCTACCAAACCTGTCTGGAATTTGTTCCACATGCCCTTGATAAAAAGAACCTTTTAAACAAAATTCCTGCTTCACATCCTCGCCCAACATATCATGAGGAAAACCTGCCAAAGCTTCAATATCTTTCCCTATCATGCGACCACTCAAATCAGAAAAAATATCTGCGGCAGCCGGATTATAACTGACAATTCTCCTCTGCTCATCCAAGGCAATCACGCCGTCACTCATGCTGTTAAGCAACACTCCTGCGGCAAGACCGCTGAAGTCATAAACTTTTCTGCTCCAGATGAGAATTACTACGATAGACAAGATAATTCCCAGTGTAAACGGCGTCGGATCATATATGTAAGTCATCTTTAAACTATAAGAAGTAAGCGCTACCACCGGTAAAAAGGAAAGTACTAAAATTAGCCTGTATTTACGCTCCGCAGCATACTCCGGATGCTTCACACAGGCGAAGATCAAGGCATAAATTGACAGCGCATAAGGAATGCCCAGCCCACATAACAGGAATATCCAATACCCCCATCCGTAATCCAGGCTCAGATAACCGTGTCCATCCTCAGTCATCAGCCATCTTGTCTGACGGTAATAAAGATTATGAAAATCACAGGTAAACACAAGTCCCAGGATAAATGCATCAACTGTTTTCAGAATATTTAAAATAACGACCGGTTTCTTCTTGTAACAATAACTAAACATAAAATAGCAGTAACTAATTGGCACTGCAAGAGAGCCCAAATACTGCACCTTGACTGCCACAAGCGCTGCCTCCATCCCGGACGCCGTCAACTCTAACAGATAACCAGCATTCTGAACCAACGACCCCACCAGAAAATATTGTATCAGCTTCTGGTCACTGGAGCCATCCACCTTGAGCAGAAGCAGCAATGCAATCACAATCATACAGATAGCAATTATCCCAAGACCTAAAAATACCGTATTCATAACCCGACATCACCCCACAAAGATTATCTCATTGTATGGTATCAGCAATCTTGCTCTTTGTCTACAATCTTATGGCAAATTCTTCTATAAATTTCTAAGCCGCGTCAAACTGTGAATTATATAATTCCGCATAGAAACCACCCTTTGCCAGCAACTCTTTATGATTTCCCTGTTCGATGATATCTCCATCTTTCATCACCAGAATTAAGTCTGCATCCTTGATTGTGGAGAGACGGTGTGCAATTACAAAGCTCGTTCTGCCTCTCATAAGGTTATTCATTGCCTTCTGAATTCGTTCCTCCGTCCTCGTATCCACAGAGGAAGTCGCCTCATCCAAAATCAAAATAGGATTATCGGCAAGAATTGCCCTGGCAATGGTTAATAGCTGTTTCTGTCCCTGGGAGACATTGCTTGCATCCTCATTTAATTCCATCTGATAACCTCCGGGCAATGTAGAAATAAAACGGTGCGCGTGCGCCGCCTTAGCCGCTGCAATGACTTCCTCATCTGTAGCGTTCAGTCTGCCGTAACGTATATTTTCCATGATGGTGCCCTTAAACAGCCATGTGTCCTGTAACACCATACCAAAATTCTCTCTGAGTTTGCTGCGTTCAAATTCTCTGATATCTCTGTCGTCCACACGTATGCTTCCACCCATCACGTCATAAAACCGCATCAAAAGTTTTACCATCGTCGTTTTGCCTGCACCCGTAGGCCCGACAATCGCCACCATCTGTCCAGGTTCTACTTCACAGTTAAAGTCATGGATAATCACTTTCTCTTTGTCATATCCAAACTGTACATGTGCAAAGGATACCTTGCCCTGCATCTTTGCCGCCTCGACTGGATGTTCTACCGGCGCCTCTTCTTCCTCTTCTAAAAATTCAAAGACACGCTCCGCTGCTGCCGCCGTTGCCTGCAACATATTGGAAACCTGTGCCACCTGAGCGATTGGCTGCGTAAATTGGCGCACGTACTGAATAAAGGACTGGATTTCACCCACCTCAATCGTGCCCTGGATGGCAAGTATACCGCCCACAACCGCCACTGCTACATAGCCAAGATTTCCCACGAAATTCATAATCGGCTGCATCATACCGGATAAAAATTGTGATTTCCATGCCGACTGATACAAAACGTCATTCGTCTCATGAAACTCTTTGAGCATATCGTCTTCTTTATTGAACGCTTTTACAATATTATGTCCGCTGTAAACTTCCTCCACCTGACCATTGATTTTGCCAAGATACTCCTGCTGTGCCACAAAGTATTTCTGTGAAAACTTTACTACAACTGCAATTAAAATACCTGAAACCGGCAAGATTACAAGGGCAATCAAAGTCATGAGAGGACTAATACTGAGCATCATCACAAGAATTCCCATTAACATCGTAACAGAGGTTATAAGCTGCGTTATACTCTGATTCAACCCCTGTCCCAAGGTATCCACATCATTGGTAATCCTAGAGAGCACTTCGCCTACCGTCCGTGACTCAAAATATTTCATGGGCATACGATTAATCTTTTTAGAAATATCTTCACGGAAACGGAAACATATCTTCTGTGTGATGCCAGTCATGATATAACTCTGGATAAAAGAACAGAGCGCACTAAACAAGTAAATTGCCAGCAGAAACAGTAAAATCTCTCCGATTCTGCCAAAATTGATATCGCCTGCGCCCGTCACTTTCGCCACCAATCCATGAAAAAGCTCCGTCGTCGCATTGCCTAAAATTTTAGGCCCGGTAATGCCAAATACTGTGGAAGCTATCGCAAAAATAAGTACGGCAAAAACACCAATTTTATAACGCCCCATATATTGCAAAAGTTTTTTCGCTGTTCCGCGAAAATTCTTTGCTTTCTCTCCCGGCATCATCCCTCCCGGACCGTGTCCAGGACCATGCCCCATTCTTCTTGGTCTTTTGTGTTCACTCATTTGCCTGCACCTCCTTGACTCACAAGCTCTTCTTCTGAAAGCTGAGATTTGGCAATTTCCTGATAAGTCTCACACTTCTCCATAAGCTCTCTATGTGTCCCTATACCTGCAACCTCGCCTTCCTCTAGGACAATAATCTGATCTGCATGCAAGATTGTACTAATTCGCTGTGCAACAATAATAACAGCTGCCTCTTTCGTCTTCTCTGCCAAGGCTTTGCGCAATGCCACATCCGTCTTATAATCTAACGCGGAAAAACTGTCATCAAATAAATATACTTTGGGATTTTTCGCAATCGCCCTGGCAATGGAGAGCCTCTGCTTCTGACCGCCAGAAACATTCGTGCCTCCTTGAGCAATGGGGCTATCATACTGCTCTTCCTTCGCTAAAATAAAGTCCTGCGCCTGCGCAATCCTTGCCGCCTCTTGTATCTGCTCCTCTGAGACGTTACCTGTAAATCCGATGTTAGACGCAATCGTTCCAGAAAACAGTACGCCCTTTTGCGGCACATAGCCGATAAGACTGCGCAGCTTCTTCTGGCTCATCTGACGAATATCCACGCCATCCATCGTAACCCGCCCTGAGGTCACATCATAAAACCGCGGAATCAAATTTAATAACGTAGATTTTCCACAGCCAGTACTTCCAATAATGGCGGTCGTCTGCCCCGGCTTTGCCCGGAAAGAAATATGGCAAACGGCGTCTTCATCCGCGCCCGGATAACGGAAGGAAACATCCTCAAACGCCACTTCACCGCGCCAATTGTCTCTGCTGGCATCTACCGGATTCTCTATATCTAAAATGGTCTCTTCTGTATGAATTACTTCCTCAATACGGTCAGCCGCAACGCCCGCGCGCGGCAACATGACAGATACCATCGTAATCATCAAAAACGCCATTACAATCTGCATCGTATAAGTAATAAACGCCATCATATCTCCAACCTGAAGATTACCCAAATCCACGCCTTTGGCGCCAAACCAGACAATCATCACGGTAATACAGTTCATAATCAGCATCATTGCTGGCATCATCATGGACATTACCCGGCTGGTAAAAAGCTGGGTACGCATCAAATCCTCATTCGCACCTGCAAATCTTTTTTCCTCAAATCTCTCCCTCGAAAATGCACGGATAACCGGCACACCGGTCAAAATCTCCCTTGAAACAAGATTCAAACGGTCTACCAAGGTCTGCATTTTCTTAAACTTAGGCATGGTGATGGACATCAAGACACCTACCAACAGCATAATACTTCCCACAGCAATGCCAATGATCCAACCCATGCCGGTCTTCGTGTTCATAACTTTCAGCACGCCGCCGATACCGATAATGGGCGCATATAAGATCATACGCAGTAACAGTACCGCTACCATCTGCACTTGCTGGATATCATTGGTACTTCTGGTAATCAGGGAAGCTGTAGAAAACGTTTCGATTTCACTGTTTGAAAACCGCACCACCTTTTGAAATACCCTGCTCCTAAGCGACATGCCAATCTTCGCAGAGGTACGCGAAGCAAAAAAACCTACCACAATAGCAGCAAGCATCATTACAATAGAGACAGCAAGCATTTTCCCGCCTGTGCGCAGCATATAGCGGTTCTGATAATCTACCATATGATAACCCAAAGCTTCATATTCTTCCCGCACCATAAGCCGAGCACGCTGGGAAACAATGGATTCACTCATATCGCCCATATTCTCTCTTGCTGCCTGCTGCGCCTGCAAAATCTGCTCCTTCGTCATCTGCCCGCTCTCTAACATAGATTTAAGATCAGCAATTGTCATTCCCGTCTCTTCCGTCATGGAAGACATTGCCACCATGGGCATACCAAGAAGCTCCTCCATCTCCTTCATTTCCTCTGCATCCAGAACCTTTAACTTATAATTCCCATTATCCGCTTTCTCATAAGAATCTTGCAGCCTTGCCTCATCCTCTTTGGGCAAAAATAATTCAAGCCCTTCAAATGTTTCCGTCCGCATTTCCTCCGGCACGGCATATTCAATACCACTTTGTTGAATGCCGATATCCACGATATCAGACATATATTGGGGAAGCGACAAATCACAGTACGCCTGCACAACTAATAGCACAAAAATAATAAATACTGCCGCTTTGTGTTCGCCCAAATATTTCATTATCTTTCCCATGCATCCATCCCTCTTCTATCGTTTTCCGTTCATGCTATTCCTTTTACCAGTATTTGTCAATAATGCAAATCTTAAACATTCTAAAATTTCTATAAACTGCGCAATCGTTCCCCATAAATTCGATAATACAAAAACAACCATCATAACAACCCGTAATGTTCACATGCTCTGTATATGCCGTCCGCTTTAAGCGGTGAGGTCACATATTCCGCCGCATCCTTTGCTTCTTGCATCCCATCGCCCATAGCTACAGAATGCGCCGTATACGCAAGCATGTCCAAGTCATTTGTACTGTCGCCAAATGAATACGTATCTTCATGGGCAATGCCCAGCAGCCTGCAAATTTCCTGTATACCGGTCGCTTTGTTAAAGCCCTTGGGCACAATCTCCATAAAATCCCCGCCCCGGTGAATCACCGTGTAATTCGACTCCAAAACGCGCTCTAACTCCTTCTGCTTTTCTTTCTCTTGCAGATAATTTGCACAAAATTTGCTGACTTCAAGTTTCTGTTCATTTCCAGTAACCCGCACAAGTTTCTCCCCCATGCTTTTTCTCAATTTCTGAGGAAACACCGACTCTTTGGGGAAACGCTCTTCGTCCAGATACAAGAAATATCTGCCCTCTAGGATATAAGCAGCGTTCACACTGCGCAAAAAATCATTGACACGGCAGATTTCCTCCTGCGGAATTTGATGGTAAAATTTCACTTCCCCTTGAAACTCCCCATATGTGCCGCAACCTGCCAATATGCCGTCAAATCCCAGCGGCATCAGCTCCTTATCTGGAATAAACACCCTTGTTCTGCCGCTGCTGATAAACAGATAATGCCCCTGCTCCTTCATTCGGCGAAATGCCTCCCTTGTGCTATCTGGAATACAGTGACCATCATCCCAAATTGTGCCGTCAATATCGAAAAACAATGCTTTTTTCATAGTATCTCATCTCCATTTTAATATGTAATAGACCTGTACAATTGTCGAAATGCTTTCCCATTGTAGCACATTTTTCCTGGAACTTCCATACCATTATCCTTTTACATTTCCTTGCCAAGTAACTATTCAGCCTTAATTTTTAAATTGCAGCCTTATACCATAGAACTTTCTATACTGTAGTGCAAAAATACTTATGGGAACCCTTTGTTTCCAACAGATTTTTTCCTTTTCTTAATAGGTAAAATATGGTAAAATTTTTCCTGAGGACTGGCATACGATTTAATCCTACAGCGTAACGCCAGAAACGGCATATCAGGGAATTATGCAAACATTAATAAATATTTTATAACAATTGTGGGAAGCTTATATACTGAATGAAAATACCCACAGGCATTTTATCAGGAGGTTATCATGAGAAATCACGTAGAAGAGTTTCGTGGAGATTTAAAAGAATTCGATGAGATGACGGACAAGTTTTACAACAAGGAAATTAACGTCGCACAGTACAAAGGATTTTCCGGTGGTTTCGGCAGTTATGCCCAAAGAGGCGGTTCCGCAAGTATGCTTCGTCTACGTCTGAGCGGCGGTGAAATTACCAAAGACGATTTAAAATTTATTGCAGACAGCGTAGAGAAATACGATATTTCCCTCACGCATATCACAACTTGCCAGAGCTTACAGCTTCACAACCTGTCTGCCGCACAGGTCTGTGCGCTTATACAGGAATCTTTCGATTATGGAATCATCACCAGAGGGGGCGGCGGCGATTTTCCGCGCAATGTGATGTGTTCTCCTCTCTCCGGCGTACAGCAGGGCGAATATTTTGACGTTCTCCCTTATGCAAAAGAAGCAGCCGATTACCTTCTCGGTTTTATTAAGACCGTGAAATTGCCCCGCAAGTTAAAAGTCTGTTTTTCTAACTGCAAAGAAAACGTCACACATGCAACATTCCGCGACCTGGGCTTTGTCGCCAAAGAAAATGGCGCTTTTGACGTATACAGCGCCGGCGGTCTGGGGCGCGAACCGCGCATGGGCGCGCTCGTTGCCACTGATATCGCTCCTGATAAGATTCTCTATTATATCAAAGCAATGGTCGATACCTTTACCACGTACGGCAATTACGAAAACCGCGGAAAAGCACGCACGCGTTTCATGCAGGAAACCTTAGGATTAGAAGGATATATAAAAGCCTATCAGGACAAGCTTACAAAAGCCTTGGCTGAAGAGAATCTTGATTTATCCCTTACACTTTCCGAGATAACTAAGCAGGGAGATGGCAAAACTTTGGATGACCCAAGAGCTATCCCACAGAAGCAAGCCGGACTCTATGCTGTCTCCTATCACCCCATTGGCGGCAGCCCAAAACCTGAGTTCTGGCGCAAACTATATGATACAATCCTGTCTATGGAAGATGTGCTGGTACGCCTCTCACCGGACGAAAGTATGTATATCATCAACCTCACCGCCTCCGAAGCTGAAAAAATACTTTCCTTGACAGCCGACGGTGCAAACAACACATTTGAATCTTCTATCGCCTGCATTGGCGCTTCTATCTGTCAAGTTGGCGCAAGAGATTCCCAGAGCTTGCTGCACGCCTGCGTCGAGAGAATTCGCAAAGAAAACTTCCCGGACGGCACGCTGCCCCAAATTCATATTTCCGGCTGTCCTTCTTCCTGTTCTGCGCATCAAATTGCACCCCTGGGGTTCCGCGGCGGTGTACGCCAAACGCCAGACGGACCCAAACCAGCCTTCGCTGTATTTGAAAATGGCTGCGAGTTTGAGGGCAAAGAAGCATTCGGCGAAGATTTAGGCGTTATGCTGGAATCCGAAATTCCTGAATTCCTGGCGGAACTTGGAAAAGAGATCGCTTCTTTAAACATGACATACGAAACGTTTATTTCCGAACATCATGATAAGTTTATGGAAATCGTGAAAAAATATATTTAGAATTACCTCTTGCGGAAATAAATAAGACTGCTGCAAAAACTTGGATACACAATAACGCGTCGTTATCTATCTGCGTGTTCCAATATTTTGCAGCAGTCCAAATTTATATATCGTTTATCATAGATTCAGTACAACACCACAAACGAACTTCTTATGTTTCAAATTTCTTCAAATTCTCTTCATAAAACATCTCACGGCTTACCGGACGCCCATAATAATATCCCTGTATATAATCCGGCTCTAACTTTTGTAATTTATGCAGTTCCTTCTCCGTCTCAATTCCCTCAAAACAGACCTGCATACCAATACTATGCGCCATATCTACAATATGTCCAATCAAGTTATAATCAAAATCATTGACAACCGCTTTGGCCGTGAATCCTCTGTCTAATTTCAACAAATTTACCTTTAAATTCTGTAAATAAGCAAGTGCGGAATAACCTGTCCCAAAATCGTCCAGCGCAATCTTTACTTCATTCTCGTTTAGTACATCTAAAAGCCGCTGCACGGAATCGTCATAAGAGATCATACCGCTCTCTGTAAACTCAAACAACACCGTTGACGGCTGAATGCCAAACTCTTCGATGGACGACATAATTTCCGTAACCACGTCCGATTTGCAAATCTGAATAAAAGACAAATTAATATTAATCCGAAACTTTGGCATCAGCTTCTGCCACTCCATAGACTGGCGCATTGCTGTCCGATATACCCACTCTCCAACTGGAATGATTAAGCCACTCTCCTCCAAAATGGGGATAAATAAGCCTGGAGAAAGCATTCCATATTCTCTGGAAGAAAAACGCAGCAAAGCCTCTGCCCCTACAACCTGCTCTGTCTTCGCGGATACAATCGGCTGATAATAAACCTCAAATCCCTCAAATCCATGATTAACACTGTAACGAAGCTTCTCTTGAATCTTAATATTCTTGAGATACGCCTGATAATCCTCGTCCGTAAAAATATATGAACAATTCTTGCCATTCTTCTTGGCAATACCAAGTGCAAATTCAGAATAGGTGCACAAGCGTTCAAAATCTATTTCTTCATACAAAAATCCCACCACACCGGCAGAGATCGTGTAGAAATTCTGATATCCCTGCTCTTTGCGCTTCTCTTCGATGAGAATTCTTGTCTTGTGATATTTCTTCCTCGCTTTCTGCTCATCCTCTGCATCCACAAGCATCACAAATTCATCGCCATCCACGCGATAACAGTGGTCATCTTCTGCAACCTGCTTCATACATTCAGCAATCATTTTCAGCACTACATCACCTGTATTCATACCATAGCGCTCATTGATCTCCTTAAAATTATCTACACCGATACGCAAAAGAATACCCTTTTTCTTTGCATTTTCCTTTTTTAGACGCTCAAAATCAAGCTGAAGCTGGCGTTCCGCAAAAAGACCTGTCACATTGTCTGCCTTGCGCTTACTGCCAATCTCCGTAATCCTGCCGATTAAAAGTTTTGTCTCTTCTTCCTTCGTACTGTCCTGGATTACCACACCGCGACAGTTAATCCATACAATCTTGCCTTTTTTGTCCACCCAGCGATATTCCAAGTCATGCTCCTGACTCTCCCCGCTCTTCAACTTTGCAATGTCTTGCAAAAGAGCCGGCATATCTTCCGGATAGATAATTTTCTCCAACACGGCGCTGGCATCTGAAAAAAAGTTACCCGGCAAATCAAACTTCTCCAATACCCGCTCTGAAATACTATACTCGTCTTTGTCCAAATCAAACAAAAACAGATAGTCATCTGTACATCTGGCAAATACCCGCATGATATCTGCAAATTCTTCTTTTCCCACCAGGTTAATCGATCTTGTCTTTCCCATAAGAACCCTTTCCTAACTTCCCTTCTTCAAATCCCGCATCCACTCCTATCCATAATATTATTGTATCACTTTCCATTGGCATTTCAACAAAATATGCAATTTTCTTCTAAATTTTCTTGTTTTTCATGAAATCTGCACAAATTCTTTTTACAATTGCACACTAATGTTTTCTGCGGTGATGCTCGCCAGTACCCTTTCCACCGTCGTCCGATGAGTGGTCTTGTTTTCCCTGATGTTTTCCTCCATCCGTACTCTTTGGCTGTTCGTTTTGGGAACTTCCATTTTCTGTTTTCTGCTGCTTCGCTCCATGGGAGCTTTCATCTTCTGCCTTTTGATGCTGTTCGCCATGGGAACTTCCGTCTTCTGTCCTCTGCTGCTGTTCTTCATGATCCTTTTCTCCATGCCTATGTTCATTGAGCAATCCATGTATCTGCGACATGCTCATATGTTTACACTCATCTAACGTCACCTCACTGTCATACTGCAATAGTTGTAAATAGGCATTGTACTTCCCTACTGACATTCCATTGTTATGTGCTGACGCTGCCGTCTCAATGTCCGCGCTAACGCTATGACAATTCTTCCCAACACTTTTTGAATAATCTGCAACTGTCGTCTCAATCGCTTTTTCCTTACTGCCTTTTGCTGCTACCGTTAAAACAAGTTCTTCTTCTTTTGTCAGATAGCGTTCCATCGCTTCGCTTTCCACAACAGAATCAATTGCCTCCTGATATTTTTTTCCAATTAAAGATAACCCTTGCAAAATTTCTTCCCCTTCCGGATTATACGCCTCTGCAGTGACCACCCGCTCAAAGCGATTCAAGCCTAACTCTATGGAGGGATTGACGTCAATACTCACATAAGACACCGGCGTCTGCGCCCACTGATACCCCCCCAGCCCCACCGCCAGAATCAGCATTGCACAGACTGCTGCAAGCGTGCGGTAAACTGCCCGGGTTCTATAGGCGCGGGTTCTATAGGTACAGGCCTGCTCCTCCCGCTTTTTCGCCAGGAAGTCCTTTGTTGATTCTTTTAAGGCTGTGTCTGCTTTTACATAGCTAAATGCATCCTGTATCCTATTTTCCACTCCAATCACCTCCCAGCTTCTCTTTTAATATCCCTCTTCCCCTGGAAAGCAGGGAATAAACCGAATTCTCCTTCTTTCCCAGAATTTTTCCAATTTCAGATGCCGTATATCCCTCATAATAATGCAGATATACGGCATCCTTATATTTTACCGGGAGTGAGAGCACCGCCTCTAAAACCTCCCGGTAATCTTCTGTAATTTGTTCCTCCATCTCTCCCAGAGACTCCAGGGAGACCGTATTCCGGCGAAAAAAAGTTTTCAAATAATCCTTGCAGGCATTGATTGCAACACGAAGAAGCCATGCCTTCTCATGCTCACTGTCTTTGAAAGGCTGGTCATAAGTCATATACTTCAAAAAAACATTTTGAAACACATCTTCAGTATCTGCTTGATTTTTCAGATGATAAAAGCAAATGCGCTGTACCATATCCGCGTATTCTTCTACTGCATGGTTTACTTCTGCCTCACTGCGCATTTACATATCACTCCCTCCTATTCATCAGTGATGGCCTCCTCCGTGATGGCCTCCTCCATGATGCCCGCCATTCCCTGAACTTTGGGATGCGCTATTTCCACTGCCGCCAGAATTTCCCTGACTTCCAGTCCAGTTCGGACAACTTGACGGATGGTTACCGTCCGTATGCCCACAACTTCCATCCCAGTTCGGACAATCTGACGGGTGATTGCCGTCCGTATGCCCACAACTTCCGTCCCAATTCGGGCAGTCTGTCGGATGGTTGCCGTCCGCGTGTCCGCAATTTCCATCCCAGTTCGGGCAGTCTGTCGGGTGGTTGCCGTCCGTATGCCCGCAATTTCCATCCCAATAGGGACAATCCGGCGTATGGTTGCCATCTGTATGTGGGCAAACATATGTCCCTGCTGCATTTCCAGCGGCGGCATTAACGGTATTCGTGCTGTCTGCTTCATTCTGGGCATCTACCGCCTCTGTTTGCGTCACATCTTCAACTGTCGGCGCTTCCACCTCTTTAGACACTGCGGGAATTACGCTCTCCTGTACGCCTCTGTTATTCTGGCGGACGAAATTCTCAGACGGAATCACAATCGTCCCAAACGTCAAGGTCATTGCGCCAACCATTCCATACATCGCTGCTCTTCTCATACTCTGTCTCCTCCTTAAAATCTCTTCTCTTTTTTCCTGTTTCAATTATAACACGATTGGCAGGAGGAAATCCTTGCAAATATTTAAAAATTTTTAAAAAAAATTTATGCACGCAGATTTGTATACCCCATCAAGCTCTCGTCGACTTCCCTTGCAACTTCTCTTCCTTCGCGGATTGCCCATACAACTAACGACTGTCCTCTGTGCATATCTCCAGCGGTAAATACATTTTTCACATTCGTCTCATACCGCTCTGATTTTGTGCTTACATTCGTGCGCTCATTCAAAGAAACACCAAACGCATCTGCGAGATATTTCTCTGTACCCAAAAATCCTGCTGCAATCAGAACCAGGTCTGCTTCCATCTTTTTCTCACTGCCCGCTACTTCCACCATCGCCATACGTCCGGTCTTTTCATCTTTTTTGCTCTCTAATTTAACCGTAACAAGACCGCTGAGATTGCCATTCTTGTCTTTGAGAAATTCCTTTACCGTAGTCTGGTAAACTCGCGGATCATGCCCAAACATAGCAATTGCCTCCTCCTGGCCGTAGTCTGTCTTGCAAACCTTGGGCCACTCCGGCCACGGGTTGTTTTCCGCGCGATCATCCGGCGCTTTCGGCATCATTTCAAGCTGAGTCACAGATACTGCGCCATGGCGGATGGATGTACCTACGCAATCGTTTCCAGTATCGCCGCCGCCGATAATCACTACACGTTTGCCCTTTGCCGAGATATACTTCTTGTCCTTCAGCTCGGAATCAAGCAGGCTTCTTGTCGTCGCCGCCAAAAAGTCAACCGCAAAATAAATGCCTTTTGCATCTCTGCCGGGCGCTTTGATATCCCTGGGATTTTTGGCGCCGCAGGCAAGGATAACTTTGTCATAGTCCTTTAAGAGCTTGGCTGCTTTGACGTCCACGCCCACATTAACACCTGTGAGAAACGTTACGCCCTCTTCCTCCATGATTTTTACTTTGCGCTCGATGATATGCTTCTCCAATTTCATATTGGGAATTCCGTACATCAAAAGCCCGCCCACACGGTCATCGCGCTCATACACAGTCACCTGGTGGCCGCGTTTGTTGATCTGGTCCGCCGCTGCCAACCCCGCCGGGCCGGAACCGATAACCGCCACCTTCTTGCCGGTGCGCACTTTCGGCGGCTGCGCTTTTGCAAACCCCTGCTCATATGCATTTTCAATAATTCCAAATTCATTTTCCTTCACAGAAACGGCATCCCCATAATTGCCGCAAGTACATGCCGCCTCACAGAGCGCCGGACACACTCGGGCGGTAAACTCCGGGAAATTATTAGTCTTTTTGAGGCGGCTGTACGCCTGCTCCCAATTCCCCGTATAAACCAGATCATTCCACTCCGGCACCAGGTTGTGCAAAGGGCAGCCGGACGTCATACCCATAATCTCCATACCTGATTGGCAGAAGGGAACTCCGCAAGCCATACAGCGCGCGCCCTGTTTCTGTTGTTCTTCTTTCGACAGAGGCGTGTGAAACTCGTTAAAATTCTGGATGCGCTCTTTCGGCGCAACCGCCTCTGCCGTCTGTCTATTGTAATCTATAAATCCTGTTGGTTTTCCCATGACAAATTCCTCCCTAGATATTTACTTAATCAGCTATTGAACGTTGGCCGTTCATCGAGGCATCAGGGCTCCTCCCGGCTCCGCCGGGTCCCTCCTCATGCCATAAACTTCATTGGCCGTTCATCGAGGCATCAGGGCTCCTCCCGGCTCCGCCGGGTCCCTCCTCATGCCATAAAAAGCCTCAATCTGCGCCTGTTCGGAGCTCAAACCCTTTTCTTCCATCTGCACAATTGCCATCATCATGCGGTTGTAATCGTAGGGTACAATTTTTTTGAATTTCGGCAGATAACGGCTAAAGTCCTCAAGAATTTCCTTACCTTTCTGCGAATTTGTCAGCGCAACATGTTCTTTTATCATGTCTTTCAGCTCCATCACATCATATTTAGAAGTAATTTCCTGGGAAAATACCATTTCCTTATTAATTCTGGTATATAAATCATTATCCTCATCCAGCACATATGCAATACCGCCGCTCATACCCGCCGCAAAGTTTTTCCCAGTCTTTCCAAGAACGACCACCCTGCCGCCCGTCATATATTCGCAGCCGTGATCGCCGACGCCTTCCACCACTGCGTTGGCTCCTGAGTTGCGCACGCAGAAACGTTCTCCGGCAACACCGTTGATAAATGCCTTTCCGCTGGTCGCTCCATAGAGCGCAACATTTCCGATGATAATGTTCTCATCCTGCCTGTACCTGACGCCGGCCGGAGGATAAACCACCAGCTTGCCGCCGGACAAACCTTTGCCAAAATAATCGTTGCTGTCTCCTACGAGCTCAAGCGTTAAGCCCTTGGGGATAAAAGCCCCAAAGCTCTGGCCGCCGGCGCCGTTGCATTTAATAAGGAACGTATCTTCTGCAAGACTGTTCGCATAACGCCTGGTAATCTCTGAACCAAAAATCGTGCCAAACGAACGGTCCGTATTTGTCACCTCCACATCAAGGCTGCGCCTCTGCTCGCTCTCCAAAGCTGTTTTCAACTGTTTTAAAAGGATTTTTTCATCCTTTGTCTTTTCTAATTCAAAATCATAAACTTGTTTCGGATCGAAGATAACCTTGGCTTTCGGTCCGGCAAAGGGATTGTCAAGGATTCCCGATAAGTCTAATTCTTTCTCCCTCTCGCTTAAATCTTCCCGTACTTTCAGCAAGTCGCTGCGGCCTACCAGCTCATCCACAGTACGGACGCCCAGCTTGGCCATATATTCCCGCAGCTCTTCGGCGATAAAACGCATAAAATTAATCACATATTCCGGTTTGCCTGCAAAGCGTTTGCGCAGCTCTGGGTTCTGGGTGGCAATGCCTGCCGGACAAGTATCAAGATTGCAAACGCGCATCATCACACAGCCCATCGTTACCAGCGGCGCAGTAGCAAAGCCGAATTCCTCCGCTCCCAGCATGGCGGCTACCGCCACGTCACGCCCGGTCATCAATTTTCCATCGGTCTCAATGCGTACCTTATTGCGCAAACCATTGAAAATTAAGGTCTGATGCGTCTCCGAAAGCCCCAGTTCCCAGGGAAGCCCGGCATTGTGGATGGAACTTGCAGGCGCGGCTCCGGTGCCTCCGTCATAACCGGAAATCAAAACTACCTGTGCGCCAGCCTTTGCCACACCTGCGGCAACCGTTCCCACACCTGCCTCCGACACCAGTTTGACTGTAATTCTTGCCTGTTTATTTGAATTCTTTAAATCATATATCAATTGCTCCAAGTCTTCGATAGAATAAATATCATGGTGCGGCGGCGGTGAAATCAGGGAAACGCCCGGCGTCGATAGTCTTGTCTTGGCGATCCAGGGATAAACTTTTTGTCCCGGCAGATGTCCGCCTTCTCCTGGCTTTGCGCCCTGTGCCATCTTAATCTGAATCTCCTTGGCGCTCACTAGATATTGGCTGGTAACGCCAAACCGCCCAGACGCCACCTGCTTGATTGCGGAACAGCGGTTGACGCCGTCCCTGCCGGTCACGAGACGTTCCGGACTCTCGCCGCCCTCGCCGCTGTTGGATTTCCCATGCAGACGATTCATGGCAATCGCCAAAGTCTCGTGCGCCTCCTGCGAAATGGAGCCATAAGACATAGCCCCCGTCTTAAAACGCGTCACAATTGCATCCACGCTCTCCACTTCTTCAATCGGTACGCCCTTTTTGGGGAACTTAAACGTCATCATCCCTCGAATATTGGCGTCCCTTTCCTGTTTATCCGCAGCCGCCGTGTACTGTTTGAATAGCTGATAATCGCCGCGTTTCGTAGATTCCTGCAACAAATGGATTGTCAGCGGATTATAAAGATGGCTGTCCGCACCGCTGCGCATCTTATGACGTCCGCGGCTCTCAAGCGTTAAATCTGTCTCCAACCCCAGCGGATCATATGCGCTGGAATGAAGCGCATCTACATCCTGCTCAATGTCTTTCAAGGTAATTCCGCCAATACGACTGACCGTATCGGTAAAATAATTGTTAATTACATCGGCGCTGATACCGATTGCCTCAAAAATCTTTGCCCCTTGATAAGACTGGATTGTGGAAATACCCATCTTCGCCGCAATCTTGACAATGCCATGGAGAATGGCGTTGTTATAGTCAGCCACCGCCGCATAATAATCTTTATCCAACATATGCTCGTCAATCAACTGCTTCACCGTATCCTGCGCCAGATAAGGGTTGATGGCACAGGCGCCGTAACCGAGCAGAGTTGCAAAATGATGCACTTCCCTGGGCTCGCCGGATTCGAGAATCATCGCAAGCGCCGTCCGCTTCTTCGTCTTAATCAAATACTGCTGTAAAGATGACACCGCCAGCAGTGAGGGAATCGGTACATGGTTCTCATCCACGCTCCTGTCGGAGAGGATTAAGATATTGGCGCCATCGCGGTATGCACGGTCCGCCTCCACAAACAGACGGTCAATCGCCTTTTCCAAACTGGTATTTTTATAGTAGGTAATGGGAATTTCCACCACATGGAATCCCTCTACTTTCATGGATTTGATTTTCATTAAATCCGTATTGGTGAGAATCGGATTATCCACCTTCAATACCTGGCAATTTAAGGGCTTCTCTTCCAAAAGGTTGCCGTCCTCCCCAATATATACGGTAGTGCTGGTGACAACCTCCTCGCGGATAGAGTCAATTGGCGGATTCGTCACCTGGGCAAATTTCTGTTTGAAATAATTAAACAACGGCTGGTGGTCGCCCGCCAATGCAGCCAGCGGCGTATCAATGCCCATAGCTGAAGTCGCCTCCCCGCCATTCTTTGCCATGGGGAGAATCGCCTCCTTTAAGGATTCATAGGTGTAACCGAACGTCTTTTGCAGCCTCTGGCGCTCTTCCTTCGTATATTCCGGCACGCGCTGGTTGGGAATCTTTAAATCTGCGAGTTTAATCAGGTTACGGTCAAGCCACTCGCCGTACGGCTGCCTGCCGGCATATTTCTCCTTCAATTCATCATCGTCGATGACCCTGCCTTGTACCGTGTCTACCAGAAGCATTTTTCCCGGACGAAGACGTTCCTTCGCGACAATTTTTGTTGGTTCAATCTCCAACACGCCAACCTCAGAAGAAAGGACCAGGTAATCGTCATCCGTAATATAATAGCGTGAAGGGCGCAGGCCGTTACGGTCAAGGACCGCTCCTAAAATATCGCCATCACTAAACAGAATAGACGCCGGGCCGTCCCAAGGCTCCATCATGGTTGCGTAGTATTGATAGAAATCCTTCTTTTTCTGGCTCATCAACCCATTGTTCGCCCAGGGTTCCGGGATGGTAATCATCACGGCCAGCGGAAGGTCCATGCCGCTCATCACCAGAAATTCCAAGGTATTGTCAAGTCTTGCCGAGTCAGAACCTTCCGCATTGACAACTGGAAGCACTTTTTGCAGCTCCCCGTGCAAATGTTCAGACTCCATCGTCTCCTCACGCGCCAGCATCTTATCCGCATTTCCGCGAATCGTGTTAATCTCCCCGTTATGCACAATAAAACGGTTGGGATGCGCCCGCTCCCAGCTTGGGTTCGTATTGGTAGAAAATCTGGAATGCACCGTGGCAATCGCCGACTCGTAATCCTTATCCTGCAAATCCGCAAAGAACTGCCGAAGCTGCTCCACCAAAAACATCCCTTTATACACAATCGTCCTGCTAGACAGAGAAACAACATAAGTATCATCATTAGACTGTTCAAACACGCGGCGCGCCACATATAATTTACGGTCAAAATCAATTCCTTTCTTCACATGATCCGGGCGCTTTACAAATCCCTGCATAATATAAGGCATACAGTCAACCGCCTTCTGCCCCAGCTTGTCAGGCGCAATCGGCACCTGCCGCCAGCCCAGAAATTCCATGCCTTCCTTTTTCACAATGACCTCAAACATCTTCTTGGCTTGATTGCGTTTTAGTTCATCCTGAGAGAAAAAGAACATACCAATTCCATAATCTCTCTCTTCTCCCAAAGCAATTCCCGCCTGCTGCGCTGCCTTTTTGAAGAACTTATGGGAAATCTGCAAAAGAATACCTACGCCGTCTCCGGTCTTCCCCTCTGCATCCTTTCCTGCTCTGTGCTTCAAGTTCTCTACAATCTTCAACGCATTCTCTACCGTCCCATGCGTCTTGACGCCTTTGATATTCACTACCGCGCCAATTCCACAGTTATCATGTTCAAACCGGGGATCATACATCCCCATTGCTGTCCGTTTTGTCTCCTGCATCTTCTCATCCTCCCTGCTCTATTCTGACAGTGAAATCCTCGAATCATAGATATCGTAATTCTCACCATTGTTGCTTTGCCATGGTAAAGTGTTGCTCTAAAAAATACTATACACCTTTTTTTCTTGCTTGTAAACTGTTTTTTTCTTCTAATTTTCTGATAACCAGACTTTATATATGTTTTAATATTATTTTCAGATTATTTATTGTATTTTTGCGAAATATTTTGCTGTACAAACACAATTTAAGGACGTTTTTCAATATATTTTTGAGTATTTTTTATGATTTTTTTTGATTTTATTGCCGGTTGTGGAAATTGTATGAGAATTCCAAAGACTCATGAGAGCACTGGACATCCAGTGGATGTTCGTTTAGCGCAGACCGAAGCAAAGCGTAGACCTTGCTGCTTTGCTGCGCCGAACACAATCGCTTTCGCGACATTTTTTCTATAAGATAAAAAAGCCCTTTCCGCCCAAAACGGAAAAGGCCTCTCTATTAGTTCAATTCTGCTATCCTGGTCACTCCCACATAGATTTCTGAGATTTTATACCAGGTAGGATAATCGACCACCCCAGTCTGAGGCAATCCGAACACAGACTGGAACTGACGAACCGCCTCCTCAGTCGCCGGACCAAAGGAACCATCCGCAGTGATTCGAGGAATGGACGTATATACTCTTGCAATTCGGTTTAACTGCTCCTGCATCTGCCGTACTTTCTCTCCGCTGGAGCCAATCGTTAAATTTTCCCGCGGCCAAGACGCAGGAATACCAGAAATCTCCTCCGCCTCATTGATATACATATCACTTCCATAATAGTAACGCAGTATCTGAATTGCCGAATAATTTTGATCTCCCAAATATTTGGACCCCCACTGGCTCAGCCAATTCGGGCAAGTAACCCGCTGCCCATCGCAATATTGCGTGAGAATAGGTTGGCGCACGTTTGGCCTTGAGAGGAAATTGGTAAACATCTCATCCACGACCCGAGAAATACTGCTAAAATAATTTCTTCCATAAACCCATTTATGGTCGTACGCAGTGGAAGACGTAATTGTAAAATCATAGCCTTTGTTACGGTACCCTTTGGTATATAGTTTTTCGGGATAAAAATTCATCCAGATTTACCCGGAACTCAATGGAAATTTCATTTTCTTTTATGTCAATCCTGCTTATCAGCTTATCAATTACCATTCTCTTTGCAGAGACTTCCGCATGGTCGAAAGCGTCCCTCCACTTTGGCACCTGGGCAAGGAAATACTCCAGTTCTAAATCCTCCTGATTTTCCTTTTCTTTTACCGCTTTTAAATCTTTTAGTTCCTCCTGCGCCTGCTGCATTTTGTGTTCTTTTTCCTCAATCTGCTCATAGAACAATTCTGGCGGGAGCTTCATTTCCCCTCTCAATACTTTGGGCAGATTGCCTTTGAGCGTGTCAATATCCTTCTGGATTTCTTTCAGGCTCTGTTCCAGTTTCTGGATTTTCTCTTTTTTCTGGCGTTTCTGCTTTTTGCCGGTCTCCTTAATTTTTTCCACAACCGTTCCATTATCCTCCAGGGATTCCAGATAGTCTTTTATATAATCAAAAACTATCGGTTCTACGCTGTCTGCCCTGTATGAACCTTTTCCAGTGCAGGAACCTCCCTGATGTTTTGTCTGACAGCGGTAATATCGCACAATGCTGCTTCTTTTTTCTTTTGCCTTAGTTTGCCAGTAATTATATTTGCTTCCGTTGGTCAACTTGCGCCCACAGCATCCGCAGTATGCCACGTCCAGTAGCGCAAGGGAGCCTGTGGTGCATGTTGGCACGTTTTCTTCCTGTTCTCTTTCCCCCTGATACTTTTCTTTGCGGCTTTCCCGTATTTTCTGCACTTTTTCCCATGTGTCCAGGTCGATAATTGCCAGTTCTTCCTTACGTTCCTCAGACAATACCCAATGTTCCCTGTCCAGTTTTTTATAATGTTCCCCTTCATGGGTGCGCCTGTTATATGCTTCATACCCTGTGTATATGGGATTCTTCAAAATGTCGCTGACTGTAACAGCCTTCCATTCCTTTCCATTTGGAGACATGGCGCGCACCGCTTCATCCTTGTTCAGTTGTTTCGTAATCTTATAGGCTCCGTATCCATGGCTTAATGCCAAATCATACATAAAGCGGACAACTTCTGCTGCCTGTGGCACAATTACTTTCTTCTTTAACGCCCTTTTGTGTTTGCTGAGTTCTCCCGAATAAACCAATTCATAGCCAAAAGGCGCATTACCCCCTTGATTTCTTCCCTGTTTTACCAGTTCTATCGCCGCATCCTTTACCCGCAGGCCTGTGTCTCTGCTGGCTCCCTCGGCGTGCCAGTATCTGATATAAGTCAGCAAATCGTCCGCATGGGTTTCCGGCGTGATACGACCATCCTTTACTGTATATACCAACACGCCATATTCCGCAAGTTTCTTAATATACTGCGGAATTTCATCTTCCCGTCTGCCCAGCCTGTCATCCTTGTAACACACCAGAATATGGAATTCTCTACTTTTGGCGTCCTCTAATATTTCCTGTAACGCTTTACGGTCAGACACGGAGTTCTTAAACCCGGAGATACCCCCTTCAAAATACTCTGGTTTCTCTTCATCTAACTTCCAGCCTGCTTGTTTTTCAATATAGTCCCTCACCAGATTCCGCTGAGTCGGCAGGTCGCCTTCTGCATCTGTCTGCTGCTTAGTGGAAACCCTTAATAACATTCTGACAATATATTCATTCTGCATTTTACTCATTTTACATCACCCTTACTTTCTTTTATCTGTTGCATAATAATTGTTTCCATCATCATCTGCACTTCTTTTACAAGTTCCGCTTCTCCGGCATCTCCCTTCTCTGGATATGTAATTGTGATTTTCATGTTTCCTTTTGTAGCTGATACTGCCCGCTGGCAAGGAATTTCCGGCATCGCTGAAATAACCTCTGTTGTTTCTTCCTTACTATTGGTATGCACACCAGCCTGGCCCTTTGTCATAAATTTCTGTTTCATGGCAGAGTCCCTCCTTCAAAATTATTTGAAGGCAATACTCTGCCTCAGAAAAAATCTCGTAATTTTCAGTTCTCGTCAAAAAATTTCTGCCTTTGCTCTGAAATGGGCTGTCTCATCAGTTATGCACCGCACACGTACCCACTTTTTTTGCACACCGCCTTTTCAGGCTCTGCCGATACCCCCAATTCTAAATACACAGCCTGCCAAAACCATACATTAATGCCCACGCTTCTTCCAACTTTTCCAGCATCGGCTTTATCCTTTCTGGGTTCCTCTGCTTCCCTTTCATCAATTCCATAAATATGCCCGTCTCCTTTCCTGCGTCATATATTGCTCTGCTCCATGTCCAGTTTACGAAGTTTATAATAGGAAGTTTTCTTCATGCCGAGGATTTCCATTGCCTGTACGGAAGTTATCTCCCCATTTTCCACCCGCCCTATGACTTCACTCCAGTTTTCTGGCTTCACAATCTGCGGTCTGCCAAATGCAACGCCATTTGACCTTGCCGAAGCGATGCCCTCCCGCTGCCTCTGGCGGATTTTATTGCGTTCCTCCTGTGCAATGCTGCCCATGACTTCTATCAGTATGTTGTTCACCATTTCAATCACCCATTCCTGACCGTCAGGGAAATCTGTGAGGGTCGTGGGGATGTCCAGTATTTTTACACGGACTCCCGCTTGTTTTAATTCTTCCAGCTCTGACCTGATGTCCTCCTTCCTTCTGGACAGCCTGTCAAGCTCCTTTACCACAAGGACGTCCCCGCTCCTTAAGAGTGAACGCTTCAAAGTCTGGTAACCCTGCCTGTCCATGCTCTTCCCGCTTTCTTTGTCAATGATGATGTTGCGCCCGTCAACGCCATACCCCAAGAGGGCCTCCACCTGCCTGTCCTCTTTCTGGCGGGCAGTGGACACCCTTGCATACCCAAATATTTTACTTGACATACAAACCGCTCCTTCCTGTTTTTACTATATAAAATAGTCCGTAAATCCTATGTGCCTGCCGCGAACGTCCGAAAATCCAAACTGGCACGATTACGGACGCAGTTCCTGTAGCTTTTGGCACAGTCCGTAAATGTATAGGATTACGGACTGTGCCGGATGCCAGCTTCAGGGAGCCAGATTCCCCATCCAAAGCCCTGATATTTGCAGTCCGGGGGGAAATGGGGCTGTAATTCGCCCTGTGTCGGCTTTTTCCAGTGCCAGCCAGACAATTCCCCATAAAGCATAAAAAAGGGCTGAAATCGGCAAATACAGAGCCGCCGCTGATTTTCCGCAGTTTCTGCGGCTTTTACGGACGTCTGCTGTATCTTAACTCTGGATATGCGGGCTGGTAAGCGGCTAAATGTCACAAATTTAAGGCAGGGGGTTTGTCGGGTTTGTATGATGCAGCCCTGCCTTACGCCCCTGCACCGCCAAAGGCTGCACGACAGTCCCTGCGCCAAAACATCCTTTACCCCCACTGTGGATAAAAATTATAATGCAGGTCTTCCCACGTCTTTCCCCCAACGCCCTGTTTTTTCCGGCAGTGCCAGAGACTGCCCATGATTCCGGCGTTTATAAATGCGCTGTCCATATTTTTTACCCGCAGCCGTCTGGTTTTGGAGTAATTTTTACCGTCTTAATTTTTCCACCGTCAGGAATGGCGTCTCTGCCGCCTTCTGCGCCACTGCCGCCCCCGGCATGGGTTCAGGGCAGCTTGGGGGATATACAGGTGAAACGCCAGTGTCAGCTTTTTCCTGCATACCCCCGCACACGCATCTGCCCTGATTCCTGCCCTTCTATTCCAATCCCCCTCCAGACTGCAAAGTTACCCCTGACACCCCATTTCAGCGAAACACTGACAACTGCAGTAAACTTTGTTCAACATTAAAATATTTAAAATGGTTTCAGCAAACCTGATTCCGTATAAAAACATTCAGGACAATTTCAGCAAACGTCTTTCAACACAAAAACATTCAGGACAATTTCAGCAAACTTCCTTCATCCAAAGAATGCTCAGGACAATTTCAGCAAACTGCTTTCAATGCTGGGAATAACACAGACGGATTCCGTCCCACATCCAGACAATGTAAGATTGCCCATGACGGTTTCAGAAATACCTCAAAGCAATATGGGAATCATCTAAACGATTTCAGGAATGCCTCATGACGATTGCAAGAAATACAGAAACGATTGCAACAGCAAGACAGCATAAGGGATACACAGACGATTGCAGGATTAATCAAGACGATTTCAGCACACTCAAAACAGCCAAAGAAAACAGAAAACGTTTTCAGGACACCTCATCCAGCCAGAGAAAACTCCATAGCCCCATAAATACCCCTCGGTTCTGCCCCAAAATACAGCTTCAAAACCGCATAAATGCCACTTTTACAGGTTAAATACAGGGATGTGCCCGTCTGCCTCCCCTTTTTATAGCTGGCATACAAAAAAACAGGAGCCTGCCCCTGACGGGCGGCTCCCATTCCCCATGCGTTATTTTATTATCCTTTCTTCCAGCATCTGGCGCAGTCCCCAGTCATAATCCGCAAGGTTGACAAGGGCAGGCGTGAAAAGCCGCACAAACTGTTCCCTGTTCTTCCTCATTGCGTCTTCCAACGGTTCCTCCAGCAGTGCATATTTCTGGAACGCCGCTTTCATCTCTTTACGGTCACACCCATATGCGGCTTCCAGCAGGGATATCATGCGCTCCATCTGCGCCTTCTTCTCCTTGATTATGTCCGCTTTCCTTGCCATCTTCCCTCCTTTGAAGCCCACTCTGCAAATCAGGGGCTCGTCCAGTGCTGGCGCTGCCATACACTGCCATCCTTCCTTCAAATGATAAAATCCACGTCCGTCGTGGCGTCTGACAAGGCAATGGCTTTCTTCAGGCCTATCTCCCAGTCCAGCTTCTTTGCCTCAAACTCCTCCTGCCTGTCGCAAAGCCCTGCTGGGTCAATGCGCCTCGGTTCTGGCAGGAACGTCGACTTCCCGCCACCTGCGCACCTTTGCAGGAACAAATCCCTGAGGTTTCCGCTGTAATGGTTGAAGCCCATGCCTTCCCCGTCAAATACGTCATCAATATCCAGCATGCCCCCGTTTATCTCCCTCAGGTACAGCCTTGCGGTGGCTACGCTCAGGCGGCACCCTTCCACCTCAACGTATGCAGCGGCGTCTGACGCGCAGAGGGCGTTGTTTATTTCGTCCAGCTTCTTCAGGAGCCTCTGGTCGCCCTCATACCTCTGCCGGGCTTTCCCCGCCTGTCTCGCTTCCTTCTCTTTGTCGGGCTGTTCCATGACGAAATAGCTCCCCTGTGACAGCATGTGTTCCATCTTCTTCTTTTCATAAATCAAATCAATCACTTTCATACAGGTTTCCTCCAAATCCCCAATATTTTTTGACGTCCTATCTATCACTCAGGTTCAGGGAAAAATCAAGCGGGAATCTGCAGTTCCTGGAATGTTTGTGCGTATGTCACAAAAAATACAGGGGGAAAGCAGGGGGATGTTTGTCGGTTCTGTATCCCCGGAAACAGGCAAAACTGGCAGGAAAGGCGGGTGATGGCAGGGCTGGCATACCCCCATGGGAAAGGGCAGCGTCCCCATATGGAAATGCCGCCCTGCCCCCTGTTTTATTTCTTTATGCCCCCGCTTCTTTTTGCGCCGCTCCATGCGCCATATAATTTCTGGGTCTTCCCGCTTACCTTCGCACTCTTATAGGAACGCACCCTCACATAATATCTCTTTCCCTTTGTCAGCTTCGTGATTGTTTTTGACACCGTTTTATACTTGCTGACGGTTGCTGTCTTTACCCCCTTTTTGAAGTTCTTATCCGTGCTGTACTGGATCTGGTAGCCTGTCGCCTTTGTATCCTTCTTCCATGTCACGGTCAGCTTCCTGCCCTTTACAGCCTTTAAGGATTTCAAAGTCTGCTTCGCCGGGCTTGCCTTTATGGTAACCGTAACGCTTGCGGCGTTATAATTGGCAGTCCCTGCCGCTTTCACCGTTATGGTCGCAGCCCCTGTCCCGGTTACCGTAACCTTCCCATTCTTTACAGTTGCAACCTTTTTATTGGAAGTTGCGTAGGTCAGCTTGCCGTTGCCAGCCTTCAGTTTCGCATTCAGTGTAAATGCTTTGCTCCCATATGCCTTGGAGTAGGATTTGGTATAGTTGAACTTCTGGTCGGCTTTCTGGATGGTAAAGTTCTTTGTCACTGTGCCTGTGTAATTGCCCCTGCCTGTGACGGTAACCCTGGCTGTCCCTGCGTTGGTGTTGTTCGCATAGGTGACTGTATAGTCTGTCCCTGATTTTAAAGTGTCAGTTCCATCTTTTACAGTAACGGATGGCGTCTTGGCAGCTCCGTTGTAGGTAACAGAGGTACTGCCCAAGGTAATCTGGCAGTCAGAAATGGGCTTTGTTGTTACAGAACCTTTCTCCAGAACCTTTATATACCAGTCCCCATTGACTGTCTTTTCTGTCCCATCTTTTGCAATATAAGTCATCTGCCCGATATAGGTATTGCCAACTGCAGGGTGTTCAGATACCAGTGCAGATACAGCATCTTTTTTAAGAACAACCTCCCCTTTTTCCAAGTCATATGTATAGCTTGCCCCATAATTGTCTATCAAAAAAGTATATAACCAATCCGGCCCAGCAGGCTGTACATTGTCCTGCACAGCGAAACGAACTTCTTTCACCTCTTTTATATCATCTGCCAATGTATTGTCATACTTAAATACCAAATCCTGCGTACCGTCAAACTCATAGGAAACTGGAATCAGCCTTGCGTCGGACTTTCTGGTTGCGGTAATGCTAATCAGCCCGCCCTCGCCTCTTACGCCATTACCTTCCATAACTTCCCCTGTTATTGGATTGCACACGAATGACGTTGTAAAGGATGGCATTACCGTAATATCCCAGCCATCTGCCAGATTCTGTACCTGATATTCAAACGTCTGCAATGGACTGGCGATAAAATCATTCGCTGCCTTGATTTGAAACTGAACATCCCCTATCTTCTTATCACCGTCCATTACTGTTACTTTGTCCGTAATGTCCTCCGTTGCTTTATATACCAGTGAGCCATCGACTCGATAGCCTTCGATACCATAGACATTACCTCCCAAATGGTTATTTGGAAAACCCTGATAGATAGTGCCATCTGTTAATGTTCCTTCCCACTCCAGTTTGGCATACCCATCTTCAGTCAAAGCCCATGTCGACCCAGCAGATTGATCGACCCCATCATAATTTCCATTATTAAAGTTACCTTCTTTTGAATAGTAATATACCCTTGCTATGCCATCGCCATATCCAGAATAATCATAATAATCCACAAGGATTTGTATGCCATCCATCGGTTTTCCACTTTCCGTTCTGGCATACAAATCGTAAAATACACAAGGACTCTCCGCTTGTTCTACTATTTCTGCCTGTTCCGTATCCTCCATCTGTTCCACAGGCTGCCCCTCTTGGGCATATGCCACTGTCTGGGAAAACAGCATTGCCGCACTCATTGCCAATGCAACAAGCCCTTTCCACCTTTTCCTGTCTCTCATTCCACATTCTCCTTCTTATCTTTTTGTTATAAGTTTCATGGCTTTTATTATAACTCTTTTGAGTTATATTTGTCAAATTAACTCAACAATAAATCATATACTATCATACGTTCCTCCACCCTTTCTTCCTCTGAAATTTTTAACAAAAAAAGCCCAGACAGGCAAGGCAGCTTCCTTAGACTCTGCCTTGCCCGCCTGGGCTTTATGTTACATGGAAATGCTATACTACTGGCTCTCTTCTCTTCAAGATTATGTCCTTCTTTCGGATGGGCGTCAATGCCCTTTTTTACGGAATTTATTGGATTTTTACCAGTCTGTGTGTTCAAAATCTTCCGCTCATATTTTACCATGCCGCCTACACTTTGTAAAGGAATTTGTGTGCCGAAGTAACTCATATATGATTTAATTTCTTGTTTATGCCCCAACTGATTATCTAATAATTACCTTTCATCCATATTATACTGGTAGCAATATGACAGAAATGAGGTATATTCATGATTGAGGATAAAGTCTTTGAACGCATTAAGTGTCTTTGCGATGCCAAGCAATATACCATGTACCGTCTGGCGAAAGAATCAGGACTGCCTTATTCCAGCTTAAACAACATCATCCACCGCAGGACATGCCCCACCGTGGGGACTCTGGCGAAAATCTGCAAAGGTCTGGACATCACACTGCCGGAGTTTTTTGACTTTGAGCTGTACCCGCTGAAAAATGACGGGCTGACGGAAAAAGAAGATGAACTGGTCAACAAGTACAGAACCCTTTCCAAAAGGAAACAAGCCCTGCTGGACGCTTATATTGACGGGCTGCGCCAGTAATGGCATTGGGCGGGGAAGCCGCCCTGATACCCCCATGGCAGGGAAGATGCATCACATACCAGCCAGCTCCTTCCCCCTGGTTTTCTATATCCGCCATGCCCTGCCCTCACTTACAGCATTGGAACAAATCCCATGCCTATCCATCCCTTTCCGCTGCTGTCTGGCTTTCTTCTGGTTTGCCTTCTTCCGCCCTGCCGCTTTCTACGTTGCTTTCTTCCTGTTTTTCCGCTTCCTGCGCCTTCTCAGGCTGGCTCCCTGCCAGTCCCCCGACATACACTGGATACCCAGCCGCCCCATCTGGGATATTGAAATATTCCCTCATGCCATCATATATTGCAAGGAGCCTGCCTTCTGTCTTTGCCCGCTTGATGTTGCCGCTCCCCATGTTCGCCTCATAGGCGGGGCTTACATGCTCCCCGAAGTAATCTATGAATTCCCTGAACCCTTCCGGCGGTATCCCCTGCCCCATCGCCATGTCCGCCATGACGAACGCCATCGGCGCATTGGATTTCTTAAGGAATCTGTGCTTCTCCGTGAAAGCGTCTGACAGGTATTCCACGCAGCATTGGATGACGCTTTTCCTCTGGCCAGTGTAACCATTCCGTATGCCGCGGCAGTACTTCATGACCTCGCCCATGCTGATTGCCTTATAATTGTAGCCTTCGTCCTTTGCGTCCATTAAAAGCATGCTCTGGAGCAGGATTTCTAATTCGCTCTCGCGCCTTGCCTGCGCCAGCGTCAGGGATACCCCCTGAGTAAAAAATGGGTACTGCGTCATTTCCTTCGTCCACCCGGCAAGCTCCGTGCCCATCTCCGTGCGCGCTTTCTGTATCAGGGTAAGGGGCGTGCTGGCGTTCAGGCGGGCGAACGCTTCCTCAATTTCCCCGTCTGTGGCGTCCTCCAGCGCATAAATCGTGAAGCGGAAGCCAAGGATTGCGTCCCTGCACTCTTCTGACAGGTCTTCAAACCCCATGTTCGCAAGGTCAAAGGTGAAACCGTCAATGGCGACTGGCGGAGTGCTGGCATGTAAGGCATACCCCCCGTCAATGAACTCAAAGATGCCGGTGCACCTCTGCTTTCCGTCTAATGCCTGGTACTGTGCCCCGCCTTCTTCCGTCCTGCACTTGATGAAATACAGGGGCGGGATTGGGTACTCCGCCAGCATGGAATGTATGAGCAGGGATTTCTGGAGCAGGCTCCACTGCCCCGAAGCCCGCTGTATCGGCAGGTCAAACGCCAATGCCCCTTTTTCTGCCCATGCTTTGAGCTTGCGTACCCCCTGCGGTAAAGTTGATTTTTGCATAACAGCCCTCCAATCTGTGGTAATTTCACTATTCATCACTCTGGATGGCTGTTTTGTCAAGGGGTTCTGCAAAAAAACACAGAAAAAAATAGGGAATTCCCTTTCTTCTTGGGAAACCCCTGCTTTCTTTATGCGCCGGGATGCCGCCTCCCGGCGGGCTTGCAATACCCCCATTAAGGCTCCTGAACGCCATACACGCCCAAAAGCCCCTCCCTCCGGCGTTTTAAAAATCATCTTTACCCCCATTACCCTGTTTACAGGCCATCCCCACACCCAACGCCCGCCTTGTAATACTTCCTGAAAAACTGTGCCACTTCATAAGGTGGGAAATCATGGCTTCCAAATGGCGGTATTATGATTGTGTCCCTGCCCTCATGACCTGCCGCCAGCCTGCTTACCATCTCATAACTTCCGCTTGCCAGAAGTCTCTCAAAGTCAACCGCCTTGCCGCCCTCACGCCTCTTCACTTCCGCCAGCACATACAAATATTCATTGTCTGACAGTACCCCGCTTAAATCCATAACCAAACGCCTTCCCTTCCATGGAATTTTAAAGTTGCTGTCAATTATAACTCCCGCCTTTTTTTCTGGCAAGACCTACTCGCAAAAATCCTTAGGAACTTTTCTGTCTGGTTTATTTTGGGCGGTGCATTGACAGTTACAGCAGTTTCTTTGTTCCCTGCGGCTGTCAAATTGCGGTGAACCCGCCGGACACAAACCATAACAGAATCACAGGCAGATACCTTTTAAAAACCAATTCTGGGATGGGTTGGATTTGCCATATCTCCTGCATGAAAGGGCTTTTCTCATATGGAAAAATCCTGTCCTGCTGATTTATGGCATTGATGGGAAAGGGGCTTGCCTTTTGAGTTGGGGCGTCAGGACAGAATCAGTAAAATAACTGTGGCTGCTATGGCTGTCTGGGCTGGCGTGTCTGCCGGAATATTCCGTTCCTCCCTTATATTAATGCCTGTCTGTTTCTTTCGGTCTGCGTCTCCGGGTCTGTAAGCCTCTTCTCTGTAGATACCCCCATTGCAGAATCCATCTTCCATGCGGAGACTCCTCCCTTTCCATTGCTCCAGACAAACATACCCAAAAAAGTAACCTGATATGCTGCTGCCAGCATTGGGCGGGTCTGCCTGACTGCTGGAACTGCAGCACCCCTACGGATGAAATAAACTGCCTTTATACAGACATTCCCTCTATTACAGACTGCTCCCTACCCCCATAAAACTTATTTCCTGATTTATCTGCCTTTGACTGCTACTCCCTCTCTATGTATTTTATCTCTATGGGAATCTTTAAAATTTTATTTCTTGCTGGTATTTCTCTATCAGGGATTTTATATCAGCCATTCCTCTCTCTCCTTATTTTTTATCTCTGTGGGAATCTTGTAATTTTCACTTCTTGCTGTCGCTTCTCTGTAAGGGATTTTATATCAGCCATTCCTCTCTCTCCTTATTTTTTACCTCTGTGGGAATCTTTAAAATTTTATTTCTTGCTGGTGTTTCTCTATTTTCATTACCCTTATCCCTCTCTATTCATAAATTGCCTGTGCTGTAGTCTTGCGATTATCTTTTTTCTTGCATACTCTATCCTTTTCTTTTTCCTTCCATTCCCATCTGGCAGTATCGTATAAGGTTCTGCCCGCATACCTCATGAAAGTCCATGCTATCCCTACCGCAAGCCTTTCAAAATAAACCTGTCTTTCCCCACCAGGCAACTGCAAATCAACAGTTCCAGTACCATTTATCTTCCAAAAATAATACTACATTTTTCCCATTATTTCACACGAAAAATACTACGTTTTATTTTCTGAATGTTATATAAAATATCAGATAATTCATTCCTGCATTTATGACAACTTAAGATATGTGGTGTAGAAAATCAGGCACAAGGCAGAACTTTTTACTTGATGTTTCATTTTTTCACATTAATGCAAAATATGTTCTTCTGTCGTTTATAAAAATCGACATCTATACATAACAAAATCTGCGCAAGATTTCCAAAAATTGTCTGAGGTAACATGATTTCTCAAGATTCCAACTGAGGCAGTTTATAGAAGTTATGAACTTTTGCCAAAAATATCAGCTTTTACATTTATCTGATTTTTGGGCGAATTTCAAACTATTCCAAAAACTCAGGAGGTAATTAAAATGGAGAAAAATGTAACCTGTGTAAAAATACCGACTGTCTTAAGTGAAAGGCATGAGAAAAAGAACTTACGGAACACTTTGAAGAGATTTATCGCTACAACAGCAGTCCAGCGCAAAAGTCTTTCCGTGAGAGAAAAAAACTTTAAAGTTAAAAACGCCCTGTATCATCAATTACAAGGCGGGGAAATCCTCGACTGTAAGAAGAGAAGCATCCGATTATCACCGATTGAACGTCAGGCATTGAAAATCCTTACAGGAGAACGCTCCTTAAATCGGGCTGTCACTGTTGCCCTTTGCGCAATGGAATATCTTGATGAACACTACAGCCAAGAGCAGACAGAATATATCATCCCTGCCTCTCCATATATGGGATGGAAGGAGTGGTATCTGGACAGGCATTGCCAGTTTATGCAGGAAATTAAAAACACCTTCCCCGAATACAACGACTTCATAGACCTATTCATGGGCAGTGGCATCCTTTCGGAAAATACTGCAGACCTGAACCTGTTTAAAAGCATTACCGCAAACTACTATGACACAACCCATCTGGATTATTTCCAGACCATTCGGGATTATACAGTAACCTTCAAATGTCTCGTATTAAACCTGGACTATGCTACCTCCCCAGATGGAGAAGCAAAAAGGGAAAAATCAGAAAATAACATCATTGTCTCACTGGAAGCTATGCAGCCTGATAAGGCTTCAAAGCTCCTTGGTGCGCTGGTGTTTTTTCTTCAGCAAAATAAGGTTTTATTAAAGGCCAGCCAAAAACAGCTTAAAGATTTTGCAGAAATCTCTGATGGCAGCCTACATATACAGGAACGGATCTCTTTGATGCTTGAAGAAGTAAAAAGGCGGAAAACCCAAAATAAATCGGGCAGTAAAAATCTCAATTCTTTAAATCCTACTGGTCTCTTCAAAAAAATTGACTGTATTGCAAAAGAAGTTGCTGCCTTGAAAAAAATAGAAATTGCTAATATGGATGCAATAAAACTACTAAAAACACATGCAGGGAATCCTAAGCTCATCCTCATCTGCGACCCTCCATATTTTGACACTCTTGAATATGATGAAGCCTTTTCTTTTGAACAGCATATCCAAATGGCAAAGCTCCTGAAAAAACATGCAGATAAAGGCGGGATTTTCTTCTACTTCGGGCGCATTACTGCGCCTCGAAGCCAAAACACAAAGGCTGGCATTGATTACGCCCCTCGTGATCAAATTTATCAGGGCAAATATGATGAACTGTTTCTTGGAAAAGGCTTCTTTTACTTAGATTATACATACGATAAATCTCATGGCATTATTGAAAGAGTCACCACAAACCTCAATTTGAAGGACTTTACCGCATATTGATAAATACTAAAATCCCCCCTCATTGAAACAGCCCTTCCAGTACAAACGCTGGAGAGGGCTGTTTTCGCTGCCTTCTAATACACAGCAGCATTTATTTAATACAATATATAAATATTTTTTCGTTCTCGTTTAATCTTAGACAAATATCCCATTGATACCAGCTCATTCAAAATTCTCCCGGCAGTTTGTTGCGATACATTTAAAATGAAAGCTGATTGTCCTTACTTGCTGTCAGCCATACATTAAGTGCAGAAGTATCCGCAAAGGAAAACCATTCTCCCATCATACCCTCAATCACATCTGGTCTTGCTGGTGTATAAATAACAGATGTGCCGCTTCCTACATAAACCATGCCTGTACGAAACTTTGTTCCTGCAAGACGTTCATTTTAACCATATAGGTATTTCTCTGCCTCTTCTTTTGTAAGCATGAATTTTTCCTGCAGCTGCTGCACTATTACTTCCTCTGATATATTCAAATCTTTTAAGGCAGATACCAGCCCTTGAATACCCTTTTTTATTCCCTGCTCGATTCCCTGCTCGATTCCCTGCTCGATTCCCTTTTCCAGATTCTCCTGGTCTCTCATTAACAACGTCATATATTCATGTCTCCATTCTCTGTTTTTCTTTGCTTCGTTCACAGCTTCTTCTAACTCTTTTACAAATGCATCATCTGGTTTTTTCCCTGATACATAGTCCAGAAACGCCTTTAGTTCTTTGTTGACGTCATTCATCTTACCGTTTGCATTTAAGAAAATCTTCATAGCATTGTCCCCAAGTACAATGCTCGTATCTTCTTTGCACCTGTTTTCAAATGTGTAAATATGTCTCTCCTTGCCAAACACATCAAACGGACAGATAAAAATAATATAGCTTTTACTGAGTTTATTGTAGGCTTCACCTTTATCAATCAACTGTAAGTCTATCATACTCTGATAATACCGTGTCCTTTTCGGCAGTTCTCTTGTGTCTGTCGTCTGCATCTCTATATTATATACTGTATTTTTGCCATCTTTTACATAAACATCCAAACGCACGCTTCTGGCATCTATATCCTCTTGTATGCTTTTCTGCGTCTCCGGATATTCCAGATAGTCAATATCCAAATCCGGCAAAATCCTTTGCAGCAGCCCCTTGCATAGTTCTGGATTCCTCATGATTTTCCCAAACAGAAAATCATTGGCAATCCCTAATTCTTCCCATTTTTTCTTATCGCTCATTTCCCACTTATCACTCCTTTTCTTCTCCTGCCATACAAAATCATGTCTCTGTTTCCAAAGGATTTCCAGCCTTTTCTTAGATTTATTGTAACTCCCAATCGCCTGAAATACAACAGGAAAAAGAAAAGCCCTGCTTCCAGCTTCTCACCAGAAAGAGGACATCCATACCTGATACCATTTTATATTCTTTATCCAATCCCTTTACATCTGCTGACGTATGGCAGAACTACATGTTCCATGATTGCAATTCTACCCAGAATTTCTGTATATCCCGGTACCACTCCGTATACACTCGATTTAAGGTAAAAGACATAATTGCAAGGATATTTGCTCGAATCGTACTATCTGGCCAGGTGGCATAAATCTCACTGGAGGCCACATTTTTAATATAATCCTTATACCTCACATAATAATCGCCGGCCGTAGAGTCCCCTGGCGTTCCATCATGAACAATTACATACTCCGGCACCACCACGCGGCTGAGAACAATTTCACCACTCTCATCCACCGGCTTAATCTCTGCCTCTGCAATCTTAGGCGGAAAATTCCCAAACAAGGTATTTGCCGGAATAACAATATTTTTTTCTTCCTCGGACACTTCTAATGGCTCCATCCGCACATCTTGCAGAGACAATTCGCCTGAGAACACATCCACATTTTCAATACTCACCGGGCGATAGCCCTCCGCTTCCACCACCAAGTTATATTCCGCATAAGGCTGGACTGGCTGTTCCGGTTCCATACTGTATTCCAGCGGCGGCGCTGCTAACGTTAGAACTTCCGACTGCCCTTCCGCATTCGTAGAAATCTGTTCCAATGTGTTCTGCGGATCTCCTGAATACGAAATTGTGATGCTTGCATTCTGTACCGGAATCAGCCCCACAGAAGAAGTAACCTGAATCTTCATTGTTCCATTATCTACATTATTTACCTGTGCTGCACGCAAACGGCTGTTTCTCATAAACACCTCATGATTTTTTCACTTATTTATAAATTATGCTTTAGACATCAAAAGGTGCAGCAGTCAGATCTGGTCAGGGCGCATAACATCCGCCCATGCACTGTGGAACAATGCATTTTACGAATATGAAACTAAATAAAGCCAGCCACAGCACGGCTGTTATCCCATAGATTTTGAAAAATTTTTTGCTAAATCGCCTTTCCATCCTGTCAACCCCAATTGTCAGGAAAAACATAATTACCGGAAGCCCTGGCATAATATACCGCCCCTGCGCCTGATAATCACAAGCATAGGAATAATAAAGACTCAGCACAACCGGAATGATCATAGCAAGTAAGCCGTTTGCAAGAATTAGCTTGTTATACTTCTCTTTCTTTGCTAAAAATACAGCTCGCATACCCATGCAGACGCCTACTGCGGTTAGCCCTGTATAAACAATATAGAAAATTTTGCCGACGTAAATGTCTGCATAGCCAAATACTGCAAAAAAACTAAATAGAGTCTTGGAAACCCAATTCGTGTGCAGTAACATATAAAAAATGCTCACGGACTGCCTTTGAAAAGTCATACGGTTAGAGAAACGATATTGCTCCATGCCATGCAGTTCCCCGCAGGCATACATTGCGTCCATCCCCAAAAAATCTCCCTGATATAATATAAAATTCCTTATAAAGAACCACCCGGCGATGGCAAAAGCAATCGCAAAAATCAAGCCGCCTCTTGTAATAAGAAACTTCCAGTTTTCCTTTTTTCCATTTTCACGTCGTAAAACAGAATAGAAAAATACCACCATACTGCACAAAATATAACCATAAGCGTTGTAATATGACAAGGCGCAAAATCCCAGCCATATTCCAAGCCCCACGCAGCTTCTGACATTCCAACCATCTTTAAGCCCTTTCAACCAGTAATAAAAGATGGCGGAAGATGTAAAGACCGCAAAAGAATCGTTGTTGAGATACGAGGACAAAAAAACAAACTGTGGCAAAAAACCTACGAGAATTGCGTATGTCCACCTGGTTATTGGTTTTTTAAACGCCAGTCTCCCCGTCTTCAGACAGAATATAAGCGTGCCCGCTCCCGAAAACACGCTTGTCATCCGCGACGCTATATAGAGCGCCGTTCCACTCTGGCAAAACAAATACGTTATCTTCATAAAACAAACGCTAAGTAAGGAAGAACCATAAGGTGTAAAGGCATAAGAAAACCCCCAAATATCATCTATTACCCGAGGATCATCCCCCCTTGGGAGACTACCGGTGGCAAAAATGTATTTCGGCACATAGAATCTCATTGCTTCATCCGGCGCTTGCTGTACTGGAAGTTGCAGCGCCCAAAAAAAATAAACGAAAAATGCTGATAACACAATTATCACATCTATGAGCCTGCTTTTATCATATGATTTCCATTTCATTTCTCGCACTAAGCCTCCTTCTTTTCTGCTGCTAAGTTTTCATATGAATTATCAACTTCCACAAACATTTCCGGACTAATATTTAATGCCATGCAGATCGCGCATAAATCATCGGCATACAACGTCCGCCTGCCATTCATAATGGAATAAAATGTAGCATTCGGTATTCCCGCTTTTTTTGCGATTGTCACCTGTTTATACCCATTAGCAGTTATGTACGCTCGTATTTTTTCATAAACTCGCATACTTTCACTCCTTTCTATCAAGAAATTCTTGATTTTTATTTATAGTATCACAGTTTTTCTGTTTTAGTCAATGAAATTTCCAGAAATTCTTGATTTCCATTTCGTAACATTGTTCATTGCCTTTGTAAATCAATAAATGTATAATAAATCAAAAGGTGGTGATTATTTGAAATACGAAATTGGTAAACGAATTCGCAAATACAGAGAAGAACTTGGAATCAGCCAAAAACTACTGGCTGCACAGATTGGTGTAAGCAACGGACGCGTCTCAAATTGGGAACAGGGCATTAACCGCCCAGACGCTGACATGCTGGCCGCGCTCTGCCATGCTTTAAAGGTTTCTCCCAGCACACTGTTAGGCGTAAAATTATCTCAAGATGAACTAGATGATACGGAACGAAAAATCATACAGGCATACCGAGAAAAAAAAGATTTGCAAAAAGCTGTGCTTATTTTACTGGGAATCGACGAAATATAGAGAATGAAATGAGTGATTACTATGAAAAAAGCTATTGCCCTGGGAAACATTATTTTCCTCTATCTGGCGGCACTACTCCCTGTGCTTTTATTTACCGCCGGCAAGAACAAGGTCCTTACATTTGTGTGGGAACATCTTTTTTTCAATAATGTTTTCGTCCCGCTTGGATTTATTTTATTAGTGGGAATTGTCCTATATTTTATGAATATAGGGTTTTTTCTGATGACCAAAAATGGAGGATGGAATTCGCAAGAACTTGCGAAGATGAACATGATTGTAAAACTGATACAGATTCCGGCATATTTATTTATTTTTGTGGTGGGACTGCTCTGTGGCATGATGATATTCACCATAGGTATCTCATTCGTCCTACTGGTACTTGACATTTTTAGTATTGGCATGACCGGTATCTTTGCTTCATGTGCATTTTACACTTTGAAACAGGAACAAAAAATATCAGGAAACATGCAGGTACTTTATTCCCTGGCATCTTTCCTGTTCTGCGTAGATATCATCATTGCTGTCGTGGGATATCGAATATCCATTTCAGAAAACAAACATTAAAGCAGGAGCATTTGTCCATCAGACATCGTCATACAGCGGCACAGTCCACCATGGTCACTTCATTCAAGCTGATGTATCTTTGCTCTAATTGTAATTTTCTAGCGCATAATACGCCGCTGATGCATACTGCCAAGACAGCGATCGCAAATACGACCATGTTGCTGCGGTTTTTCGTACCATTGATATCTGCATATTTATCTCTCTTTTTAAACATTATTTTCTCTCACCTTTTCCTCTTCTAATCTGATAATCGTATTCTATCATTAGTTTTGGAAAAAATCTTTAATTCCATTCTATTATTTTATTAAGAAAATATGTAACTTTTCAAAATTGTTTCGTAACTTTTCAGCCTTTATTTTTATATAACAGCCTTATTCCATAGAACTTTTTATACTGTTGTGCAAAGATACTTATGGGAAATATGTTTGAATGGGAGGGAATTAATAGAATCCGTCCATCCCCGGAGCTAGGGATGCTAAAAATCCAGTCACGTTTCCTGGTGGCAGTATGGAGGGGTATCTGTTGGAAACAAATGGTTCCCATAAGCATTCTCATATTCCATAATATAAAAGTTCTATGGAATTGGGCTGTACAAAAAAATAAGGCTGAATAGTTGCATTATTTCAGTTCCAAATCCCAAAGGCTTATTTGCCTGGCAATTTCTTTTTCGGGAAACGTATGTAAATACTGAAAAATTTGCTCATTATCATGAACAATTCCGCTCATTTTACATTTTTGATAAAACAATTCCAGCAAGTGATTATTATTTGGACTTTCAATCATATACTGATTTCCGTAGGTTCGTATGTATTTCTCCTTTAACTTTGGAAAGAAGCGGTCTAACTGCTCATAAAAATACTCTCGGTTCCCTTCCCGCAGCGTCAAACCCATGCCAAAACAAATCACGCCATAAACTTTCGCCTCTATGCACATATCTAAGATACCGGAAATATTTTCTTCTGTATCGTTGATAAACGGTAAAATCGGTGTGAGCCAGACAACGGTAGGGATACCTGCGTCCCGCAGCCGTTTCAATACCTCGAATCGTTCTCTTGTGGTACTTACATGAGGCTCAATTTTTCTACACAAATCCTCATCGTAAGTAGTCAACGTCATTTGTACAACGCATTTGGTTCTTTCATTTATCTTTTGCAAAAGGTCGATATCCCGTAAAATACGGTCTGACTTGGTAATCACTGTAAATCCAAATCCATACTCATAGATCAAATGAAGCGCTTTTCTGACAGTTTCCAGTTCCAGTTCTAACGGTATATAGGGATCCGTCATAGCACCCGTGCCTATCATACATTTTTTCCGTTTATGCTTCAGTGCATACGCTAACAAGTCAAGCGCATTTTCTTTTACTTCAATATCTTCAAAATCATGCAGCATATGATAGCATTTACTCCTGGAGTCACAGTAAATACATCCATGAGAACAGCCTCGATATAAGTTCATTCCATTTTGCGCAGATAATATTCCTTTTGCCTTCACGAAGTGCATGTTCTCGTCCCTCACATTCCCACACTTATGCCCAAAATAATAATAAACACCATATCTGGGTTACAAAATCTCTTCTGTAACCCAGACACGATGTTTCCTGATACAATATCTATGTTCTATTTCACTTCTCTGGTCCAGCCATATTTATCTTCTTCGTTCCCCCATTGGATTCCGGTGAGATAATCGTACAACTTCTGTGTCAGATCCCCAATCTTGAAATCATTAACCGTAACGATATCATCCTTATACATAAATTCTCCGACCGGAGAGATAACTGCCGCCGTACCGGTTCCAAAAGCTTCTTCCAAGCTGCCGTCATGCCCTGCTTTCATCAAATCATCTACTGACAAATGCGTCTCATTTACCTTATAGCCCCAATCCTTGAGAATATGGATAATGGAATCTCTGGTGACACCGGGAAGCACGGTTCCTTCTGTCGGAGCTGTGTAGATCTCGCCGTTAATCTTAAACATGATATTCATGGTTCCTACTTCTTCTACATATTTGCGGTTGACGCCATCCAGCCAAAGTACCTGCGTACAGCCCTTTTCCTCAGCTCTTACCTGCCCTAAAATAGACGCTGCATAATTGCCGCCGCATTTGGTATCTCCGGTGCCGCCCTTCACTGCGCGTACCAGCTCATCCTCCACCAGAATCTTCACTGGATTGATACCCTCGGGATAATATGCCCCTACCGGGCAGCAGATTACCATAAATTTATAAGAAATCGCCATATGCACGCCTAATGCCGACTCTGTCGCGAACACAAATGGACGGATATAGAGAGATGTTCCCGGCTCAGAAGGAATCCAGTCACGCTCTGTCTTCACCAACGCTTCCACCGCTTCCACGAACATATCTTCCGGAAATCCCGGCATACAAAGCCTCGCATTGGAATTAATCATTCTTCTTGCATTCATTTCCGGACGGAACAGCAGTATCTTGTCCTCTTTGGTGCGGTAAGCTTTTAAACCCTCAAACGTCTCCTGAGCATAATGAAGCGTTACGCAGGAGGGACTGATTTCTACCGGCCCATAAGGCTCGATTCTAGCGTCATGCCAGCCTATTCCTTTATCCCAATCCATCACAAACATATAATCTGTCATGTACTTGCCAAATCCCAGATTACTCTGGTCTGGTTTCTCTTTTAATACGTCTCTTTTTACAAACTTGATATCCATAATCGCTCCTCCATCCTATTCTTCTCTTCGTTTCTATCAATTATTATACTTTTTTCCATAGCTGTCAAGATTATTCTCCGCACTTATACTGCTCATAACTTTTTTTCATAATCCAATAGTCAAATTTCATAAAATGATGTATACTGTACATAAATAAAAATTAGCAAAGGAGAAATAATTATGCATCAATTTCAACCCTATCCAATTGACTTATTGGAAATTAACCCTTTCATTAAGATCTCAGATGAATGGATGCTGATTGCGGCGGGCAACCAGGAAAAGGTCAATGCTATGACTGCAAGCTGGGGAGGCTTAGGCGTTCTCTGGGGAAAGAATGTTGCCTTCATCTTTGTCCGCGAGAAAAGGTACACCAAAGAATTTATAGACAGAGAAGGATATTTTTCCTGTAACTTCTTCGATGAAAAATATAGAAACGACTTGAAATATTTTGGAATTGTCACAGGCAGAATTGAAGACAAATTCAAAGCTTCCGGTCTCACCGTAGGATTTCGGGACAACGCCCCCTATGTGGATGAATCAAACTTCCACATCCTCTGCAAAAAAATGGCCGCCATCCCCATCACTGAGGCGCATTTTCTTGACCCTGAAATCAAGGAAAAATGGTACTCCGGCAAGGATGACGGCAACCTGCATACACTATATGTTGGAGAGATCATGGAAGTTTTAGCAAGATAAACTATATAGTTTCTTATACAATCTCAATCTGGCACATCTCCATCGTAAGCAACGCTGCTTTATGAGACTTTGGCGTAACTCCGGCGCAGCAGCCTTTATCCACCCGGATTGTTGCCTCCGGCATAGCCGCTTTCAACAACAATGCGTTGCTTACTACGCAGATGTCCGTGCACAAACCTGCCAATTCAATTTCCAGAGGTTCTCTCTCATTTTCCTTACAAAGAAGTTCCATCAATTGCATAGAGCCAAAAGAAGGCTTATCTATAATATGCGCCATGTCTGCCTGCGCTTCTACTTCAGGATGAAGCTGCCACCCTTTTGTACCCTTCACGCAATGGACAACCGGAAGTTTTCTGCCCTCCGCCGTTTCCAGGTAATTATCGCCATGCGTATCTCTCGTAACATAAATGTCCTTTTTATCGTAAGATTTCATTTTCTCTATGACAGGCTGCACAATCGCCTTTGCCTCCGCGGTTCCCAGGGTTCCATCTATAAAATCTTTCTGCATGTCCACAACAACTAAAATTTTACGCATATATTTCTCCCATATTTATAATAACTACATTTTATTCCTACAGTTTCTTTCCGATATGCAGCAACTAAACGTAGCCTTTAGTTTTGTTTCCTGAAGTATTCCGATCTGCCGGCGCAGGAAGTGCTGATGGATTCAATCGCTACCCCGCCGCCGCGTACAATCTCAATCTGTTTAAACTTACTTTTCAGAAGATCAATCAGCTCATTGTTGCGGCGTTCTGTCGCTTTGCATTCTAAGAGTATACTGTCCGTGCCGATATCCGACACCTCCACATGGAACACCTGCGCAATTTGAAACAGCTCCGCCTTGTCCTCCACTGAGCATTCTTTCACCTTCGCAAACAGAATTTCCTTCATATGGATCGGCACATCTGTAAAATCCATAACCTTAATTACCTCTACCATACGGTTGAGCTGCTTTTTAATCTGTTCAAATGTTATATCGTCGCTGGTAACGCAAATCGTCATACGAGACACCGTCTCGTCCTCTGTCGTTCCCACCGTAAGACTCTGCAAGTTATAAGATTTGCCGGAAAAAAGACCGGAGACTTTCGCCAGGACGCCCACCTGGTTCTCAACATACAATGCTATCCATCTGTTTTTCGTCATGTTTCTGTCTCCTTTCCCTACTTCAAAATCATTTCCGTCATAGGATTTCCACCCTTTACCATGGGAAGCACAATGTCTTCCGTAGCAATCATAAACTCAATAAGTACCGGCGTATTACACTGCTTTGCCTGCTCCAATGCCGGCGCAATCTGCGACTCTTGCGTAACGCGAATGCCGCAGGCGCCGTAACTTTCTGCCAGCTTCACGAAATCCGGCTCATACGGGGGACATTGCTCTCCCGGCCCTTTGCAGTCGCCCGGACAGCCTTTACGCCTTCTTAAACATGTGGCCTCATAACGTTTACCATAGAAAAGCTGCTGCATTTGACGCACCATGCCCAGATAATAATTATTGAAAATGCACACAATAACATTTGCCTCCTGAGCCATGGCCGTGGCAAGCTCCTGGATGTTCATCTGCATACCGCCGTCGCCGCTGATACAAACGACTGGTTTGTCTGGACAGCCAATCTTCGCGCCAATAGCTGCCGGAAAGCCAAAGCCCATCGTACCTAAGCCGCCGGACGTAATAAACTGCTTCTTCTCGTTGAGTTCCATATACTGCGTCGCCCACATCTGATGCTGTCCGACATCTGTAACAAAAATACCCTCTGCAAACTGTCTGTTGATTTCTTCTATAATCATCTGCGGCGTCATGCCTTTGTCACGGCGCATCTCCAACGGATTTTCTTTATCCCACTCGCGGATCTTTTCTCGCCAGCTTTCCGTCTCCTGAGGCGCCGCCCACTCCAGCAGCTTCTCCAACGCCAGATTAGCGTCTGCCACAATCGGCACGTCCACCACTACATTCCTGGAAATGGAAGCCGTGTCGATGTCCACATGAACAATCTGCGCATGAGGGGCAAATTCGTTCAAATCCCCGGTAATACGGTCGTTAAAACGAGTGCCAATGGAAAACAGCACGTCGCATTCCCCGACTGCCATATTAGCTGCATAACGGCCGTGCATACCGCTGTTTCCTATATAATAGGGATGGTCTGTGGGTATGGCTCCTTTTCCCATAATCGTCGTCACTACCGGAATCTTCGTCTTTTCCACCAGCGCTAACAATTTATCGTTCGCCCCTGCGATGTTGATACCGCCGCCCGCCAAAATCAAGGGCTTTTCTGCTGCTTTCAGCAATTTATATCCCTTTTTCAACTGGCCGATATGTACACTCGCATTCGGCTTGTAACCACGGATAGAGACAGATTCCGGGTACTCTCCCGGCCCCATCGCCGTCTGGATATCCTTGGGCAAATCAATCAGTACCGGACCTGGCTTGCCAGTTTGCGCAATATGAAACGCCATCTTGAGGATTTTTCCTAATTCTTTCCTGTCCCGTACAGTCACGCCATACTTGGTGATGCTTCGCGTCATCCCCACAATATCTACTTCCTGAAAAGCGTCATTGCCGATTAAATTCAGAGGCACCTGGCCTGTGATGCAAACCAGCGGAATATTGTCATAATGGGCATCGGCAAGCCCGGTCATGATATTTGTCGCGCCCGGACCGCTCGTCACGAGACAGACACCGACCTTCCCTGTAGCGCGGGCATATCCTTCCGCCTCATGGATCAGCCCTTGTTCATGGCGCGGCAATACCAATTCAATCTCCTCATGTTTGTATAACTCGTCTAAAATATCGGTCACCATCCCGCCGGGATAGCCAAATACCGTATCTACGCCTTCCTCCGAAAGCGCTTTCACAAATAATTTCTTTCCTGTGATGTCCATTGCCATAATTCTAATTTCACCTCAACTCAATGGTTTTCCTGTTATTGTAACAGATAAAATTACAAAACTCAAATTAAATTAATCACGAAATCCAGCCCACCGTTTTCAGCACAAAAATCCATGCCGTCAACGTAAACGACGCCAGTAACGTGGTCGCAACCACGATGCTTGCTGTCAATGTGCCATCGTTCTTCATATTTTTTGCCATAATATAACAGCTCGGCGTAGTCGGAGACGCCAGCATAATCAAAATCCCAATCATCTTCTCCCCAGTAAAACCCATGGCTGCTGCTAATGGCACAAGCAGCGCTGGCTGCAATACCAGCTTGATAAAAGAAGCCGCCAAGGTCGGCTTTATTTTTGCCAGAGCTTTCCTGCCCTCAAATCCCGCGCCCAGCGTTACCAACGCGAGCGGCGTCGCCATCTGCGCGATATTTCCCACTGTTTTATCCACTAACACCGGAAAACGCAGCCCGCACAGCGAGACAACGAGCCCCAGAAAAATGGTGATAATAATGGGGTTTTTGAGGATATTGACGCATGCCTCTTTGATTTTGCCTGCCCGGTCCACATCCTTTTCCTGCCGCCCCTCGAACGTAAGCACAATTACGGAGTAAATATTGTAAAGCGGAACCGCCCCTATAATCATCAAAGGCCCCATTGCCGACTGCCCATAAAGATTTTGGATAAAGGCAAGCCCCATCACTGCCGCGCTGCTGCGAAAAGAAGCCTGCACAAACGCTCCTGTCATGTACTTATCTTTTAAAAATAACTTCGTACCGCCCCAGATCAGCCAAAAACATGCCGAACTTGCCAAGGCACAAAACAACACATACTGCAAATCAAATACTGCTTTTATATCCACCGATGAGATATCTCGAAACAACAGAAACGGCAACGTGACATTAAAGTTAAATTTATTCGCCACCTTGACAAAATTGTCGTCAAGCATACCGATCTGTTTCAATCCCCATCCCAATGCCATCACCAGGAAAATCGGCAGCGTAACATTGATACTGAAAATAAAGTTATCCATTGTTCTCCCTCCGATGAGAGCCACATTTCTGATACCTCGCTGATTGAGTGTTCTGCAAATCAATCCTGTTTCTTACTGTATGTTATAAAATAATACTCCAGATCAAAATACGTCTGTTCTTCGCTCTCCTCTGTTATCTGCCATGCTTTCTCTTCATCCAGGTTCGGGAACCACGCATCCGCCTGATAGGAATAGTCCAGTTTCGTGATATATGCTGTGTCACATTGCGCGAGCATTTGTCTATATACGCTCTCACCACCAATCACATAGACGTCCTCACTATTATATTTTCCCAATTCCTGAGATAATTCTTCCATGCTGTGCACGCAGACTGCGCCTTTCACCTGATAATCTTTATTCTTACTCAATACAATATTAGTGCGTTCTTTCAAGGGCTGCCCGCCAGGAAAGGTTTCTAAGGTCTTTCTCCCCAATACAACCACTTTTCCCACTGTCATCTGCCGGAAACGCTTCATATCGTCAGGAATCCGCACCAATAATTTATTATCCATGCCGATTGCCCAATTTTTATCGACTGCTGCAATTAAATTCATAAGTCCCTCCTTAGGTCAAATTGCCACCGGGATATCCTGAATCTGCGGACCCGTCACATAATTGTCAAGCCTCACATCCTCCCTGGTAAACGCATAAAAGTCTTTTATTTCAGGATTCAGCCAAAAATTCGGCGCAGGGTATGTCTGCCTGGCAATCAACTCCTCCACCAAGGGAATATGTCTGTCGTAAATGTGGGCGTCTGCAATTACGTGCACAAGCTCTCCAACCTCCATATCACAAACTTGCGCCAGCATATGCATAAGCACCGCATACTGACAAACATTCCAGTTGTTTGCCGTCAGCACATCCTGAGAACGCTGGTTCAATACAGCATTTAAGGTCAGCTTGTCCTGCCCAATTTTTTGCGTAACATTGAACGTCATGCTGTACGCGCATGGATAGAGGTTCATCTCACTCAAATCTTGATGGACATAGAGATTCGTCATAATCCGGCGGCTGAAAGGGTTGTTCTGCAAGTCAAAAATCACTCTGTCTACCTGATCCATCATGCCTTCCCGGTACTTATGCTTCACGCCCATCTGATAGCCGTATGCCTTACCGATAGAACCCGACTCGTCCGCCCACTCATCCCAGATATGGCTGTGCAAGTCGTGAATATTGTTGGATTTCTTCTGCCAAATCCACAGCACTTCATCCGTACAGCTCTTAATCGCCGTCTTTCGTAACGTAATCGCTGGAAATTCCTCCGCCAAGTTATAACGGTTCACCACGCCAAATTTCTTTATCGTATAGGCGCTGCTGCCGTCCGCCCAATGCGGACGCACCTTCTCACCCTCGGTACTGACACCGTTATCTAATATATCACGGCACATACTTATAAAAATGTTATCCGCTAAGCTCATGTATGTCTCCTTTTTCTTCGATTAATCTTACGCCATTATATAACAGAACGCCCACTATCTCAATTGAAAAAAAAATTTTTTCAAAAATTCAAGACTTTTTCACAAAAATGGTGTATACTTGTACCAGAAAATTGTTAAAGTCCAGTTTTCATTACGATGTTTACGGAACTAAAATTTAAGAACTAAGGAGTGTTATCATGAGCCAAGCGAAAGTAGACCGTTATAAAGAAGAAAAAGCAAACCGTAAGAAAACACTAAAGAAAGAGAAGGCAATGCGCGCTTTGTATTCCGTTATCGGAACTTTAGTATGTCTGGTACTGGTGTGCTGGATTGGATATTCCGCCTACGGATACTTCCAGAATGGAGATAAGCAGACAACTGCATCTCGAACGGAAGTTGATTTAGACGCGCTGAATGATTATCTGGCCACTTTGCCGACGGCAGACAGTGCGGAATAATTTTTATTACAATAGAATACGTTTCATAAGACATAAAACATAGGGCTGTTGCATTAATATAAATTACAAAATTTAGATTCGTTCAAAAGGTTTGCATTTCTTTGCAATGCAAACAATATGCACAAAAATCATCTTGGGAAGCTAGCTTCCCAGAGTGATTATTGTGCATTCTGTCTTTGCCGCATAAGCGGCAAGACCTTTTGAACGAGTAAATATATTAATGCAACAGCCTCATGTTTCTTTTTATCGTAACGCATTCTAACAACTACTGTCTTTTGTACTTCTACAAGTTCTAGTCAAACTGCAAACTCCTGCAAAGTTTCCTTTACCGTTTCCCAATCATCTTCATGTTCAATCCGAAGCGTTAGAGGCTTTGACAAATCCACGCTGAAAATTCCCAGAATTGATTTTGCATCAATGATATACCTTCCAGCCAGAATATCGAAATCTCCTTCAAACACGGAGATAAGGCTGACAAATTTTTTCACTTTCTCAATAGTATCTAATTCAATTCTCATTTCCCGCATCATCCATTCTCCCTTCGGAAAGCTTCTATCTCAGATATGGAGGGCATAACCCGCAAAGCCCCCTTCCTTGTTGTCACCAGGCAAGCTGCTGCATTGGCGTAAGAGAGCATTTCCTGCAAAACCTCTTGTGTAAAACCATCAAAGCCAAACTGTAAAACAAAATGCAACATACATCCGCAGAATGTATCGCCCGCCCCCGTAGTCTCAATAGTTCTCTTTGAACGAAACGGTTCTCCTGTGATAATATGGCCACGGTAAAACGCCTTACTGCCATCCTTTCCCATGGTGGCGCAGACAAGCGGAATCTGATATTGCTCAAGTAGCTGCTGCACGCCTTTTTCAATATCCTTTTGTCCGCTCAGAAATTCCACTTCATTATCCGATATTTTCAAAATGTCACACTGAGAAAGGCCATACTGTATTTTTTCTTTGGCTGTCTGCAAATCCTTCCACAACGGCGGCCTCAAGTTAGGGTCGAACGATACCAGTTTTCCATTTTCCTTGGCCGTCTCAATCGCATACCTCGTTGCCGCTTCCGCCCTTTCTGAAGTCATGGACAGACTGCCAAAATGAAATATCTTCGCCGATTGTATAAGCTCCCGGGAAACTTCCTCTTTCCTCAACATCATGTCCGCACCGGGATTACGGTAAAAGGAAAAATCTCTATCCCCATCCGGCTTGTTGTGCACAAAGGCAAGCGTCGTCGGCACTTGAGCGTCAAACCGCAAACCGTCCGTACATATCCCCTGTTCCCGAACCGCATCCTCCAACAATTTTCCGAATGAATCTTGGCCTACCTTGCCGATAAACGCCGTGGAATGGCTTAATTTCTGTAGGCAGGAAAGCACATTGCAGGGCGCCCCGCCCGGATTTGCTTCATATACAGGATTCCCCTGGCCGCTGGCGCCATAATCTGTAAAATCAATCAACAATTCACCTAATGCAACGACATCCATAAATACTCCTTTCAATGCTCTATATCATACTTCTCAATATCCACCAGCGCGCTGCCATCACAAATAAACCGTATTTCCTGCGCCTTTAAGGGTGTGTAAATCACTGTGCTAAGCACCATTTCCCCATCGTTCACAAACAGTTCTACCGAATTTTTGTCCATAATAAACCGCAGCTTTACAGGCTCAGAACCATCCATCTTTGCACGCCGAATACAAACAATATCCTTTGTTACGCCGGAATACGTGCGGTCAACTTCCATGATACCTTTTTCTTTCTGCAATGTAAAGCGGGTAAAATACTCATCACTCCCTGCTACATCAACGACAAACTCACGAAAACTGCCTGACAGAATTTTAACCGTGAAATCTATAATTCTCCCAGAGACGCCCTCAAACTGCCTCTCTCCCTCTATCCGCGCTTTTTTATAACAGACGTTGTTTTTCCAATAACGTTCCAACTCCCGCACCGGTCTTTGCAACAGCCTGCCGTCTACGATGGAAAGCTCCCGTGGAAGCGTCATCATCCCTTTCCATCTCTGCCCTTTGGGGATAAAGGAATCATCCCATGAATGCATCCAGGCAATTAAAATTCGTCTTCCATCCGGCAGGCATGTGGTCTGCGGTGCATAAAAATCTAATCCATAGTCCAAGGAAACAGGTTTTTCTTTGGTAAATAGTTTCTGTTCCTTATCATAGCTTCCAAGAAAATACACCGCATTGTTGCCATTATGAAATTCATAGCCTTGTGCTTTCATATCCTGCGGCGAACAAATCAGGACGTCTGCACCGTCCAGTGCAAAGAAATCCGGGCATTCCCACATACTGCCAATCACACCGCCATTATGAGCCAATACGCCTTCATACTTCCAATTGTATAAATCCATACTGGAAAACAGTACAACCTGTCCATTGCCGGATTCATCCCGATTGCCTGCCAATAGATAGTAACAATCCCCCTCCTTCCAGACTTTGGGATCTCTGAAGTCTACGCGGCTAAACCCTTGCGGCATCATTTCCCCTGTAATCACCGGACAATCTGCCGTTTTCTTGTATTCTAAACCATCGCCGATTGCAATGCACTGGTTCTGACGCTCCTGCCCGCTCTTCTTATCTTTGGTAACTCCTGTATATAGCAGCACATGCCCCTCTTCCGTCTCCAGGGCGCTTCCTGAAAAACATCCTTCCTTATCGTACTCCTCATCCGGCGCAAGAGCCGCCTTACATTCCTGCCAGTGAACCATATCCTCCGTCACCTGATGTCCCCAATGCATCGGCCCCCATTTCGTATCGTAGGGATAATACTGGTAAAATAGATGCACCTTACCCCCATACACCGAAAAACCATTGGGGTCATTCATCCAGCCGACCATTGGCGTCACATGAAATACAGGCTTTTCTTCCGCAGAAACGCGGTTTATCTCCTCAAATTGCCTTGCTTTTTCCAATAAATCCATCTCTTATCCTGCCTTTCCTAATTTATACATCTGCCGTTATCGCCAGTTCCGTTTTTGCATCAAAGAAATGCATCTTATGAGGCATAAACACGAAATCAATTTCATCTCCAACCTGGCTGACCTCATATTTTGATACCCTGGCAACGCTCGTAATGCCTCCGAACTGAAAATACAGATTATTTTCATTTCCCATAATTTCCGTATTATCAATCACGGCTTTCTGCCTGCATTCTGCATAAACTTCCATGTTCGAGGAATCTAGCTTAATATCCTCGCCGCGGATACCCATAACCACATGGTCATATCCTTGCAATTTTCCCTTCACGGCATCCGGCAGCTTCATCTTCTTTCCATCGGAAAATACAATACCTTCCCCATCTACCTTAACATCATAGAAATTCATCTGTGGAGAGCCGATAAATCCCGCCACAAATTTATTGATGGGATGTTCGTATAATTCCATAGGTTTGCCAACCTGCTGAACAACGCCGTCCTTCATAATGACAATACGATCCGCCATCGTCATCGCCTCCACCTGGTCATGGGTGACATAAATTGTCGTACTTCCCAGGCTGCGGTGAAGTTTACTGATCTCGTTGCGCATACTGACCCTCAACTTGGTGTCCAGATTGGAAAGCGGCTCATCCATCAGGAATAATTTCTGATTCTTGACAATCGCCCTGCCGAGAGCGACCCTTTGCCTCTGCCCGCCCGAGAGATTCTTGGGCTTTCTATAGCGGTACTCTTCAAGTCCCAAAATTTCAACCGCCCAATCTACTTTCCTCTGAATCTCAGCGGACGGAACTTTCATATTCTTCAAACCGTAAGAAATGTTCTTTTCCACTGTCATGTGCGGATATAAGGCATAATTCTGGAATACCATGGAAATCCCACGGTCTGCCGGAGCCGTCTCATTCATGCGGCTGCCGCCAATCAGCAGATCCCCCGACGTGATATCCTCAAATCCTGCAATCATTCGCAGCGTAGTCGATTTGCCACACCCGGACGGTCCTACAAAGGCAATAAACTCCTTTTCTTCTATTTCCAAGTTAAAATCCGTCACAGAATTTTTATCATTTCCCTTATATTTTTTACAAATGTTTTTCAACTCTACATAACTCATGCTTTAGCCCTCCTTTGAACCTGTTGAGATAACGCCTTCTACAATCTGCTTGGAGAAGAATGAATAGATGATAATAACCGGAATCGTAACCATAGTAATCACTGCCAGCGTCTGCCCTGTCGTCGTATTGTCATTTGACGTAATCGCATTTAATCCGATCTGCGCCGACAGCAAATCACCGGAGGTAAATACCAGGGACGGCCACAGATAATCATTCCACACATTCAGAAATGTAAACACGCTGACTGTAGCAACTACACTTTTAGACATCGGCAGCACCATGGTAAAGAAATATTTTAATGGCCCGCAGCGGTCAAGCTGCGCAGCTTCATACACATCGTCCGGAAGGCTGACAAATACTTGCCGGAACAAAAAGATATTGAACGGATTTACAATCATTGGCAATATGTAGCCCAGCACGGTATTCAAAAGCCCCAGTTTCGCTACAATCAGGAAGTGGATGGTGATAATCGTCTCCATAGGAACAATCATTAAAAGCATAATAATCATCAGCCAGCGTTCCCGGAAGGGAAACTTGATTTTCGCCAGCGCATATCCGGCAAGCCCATTGACAACTACTCCTAAGACAATCAAGACGGCTGCATAGAATAACGTATTGCACATATATCTGATAAAATTGGTATTTGTCAATACTGTAATATAATTTTCTAAAAAGCTCCCATTAAGAATGGGCGGCACAAACGCCCGCAGAGAATTCATATCTGCTGTGATTGCCGCGTCTGGTTTAAATGAATTTGCCAGCATCCATATCACTGGAAAGAGAAAAAACAGCGAAGCTATCAGCAGCACAATTGTCAATATCCAATTATTTCTTTTTTGTTTTCTTGTTACCATCTTTCTCCTCCTTATCCCTTGTCAGGATGGTCTGAATAACCGTCAGTATCATTACAAAAAATGCAAAGGCAATCGCCATTGTGGACGCCAGGCCGATTTCCCAGTTTACCGTACCTGTTTCATAAATATCGTACACGACGGTATAAGTGGAATGGGAAGGCCCACCTCCAGTCATTACCATTGGTTGAACAAGCATACGGAACGCCCCGATTGTTATGGTAATAAATACAAAGATACAAAGCGGCTTTAATTCCGGCAGCGTAATATCCCGAAATTTCTGCCAGGGAGTTGCGTGATCCATTTCCGCCGCCTCATAAAGCGCAGGATTGATTGCCTGGATGCCACCGAGGAAAATAATCATCTGATACCCCACTCCTTGCCATGCGCTCATAACCGCAATAGACGGCAGCGCTTGGCTGGCGCTGTTGATAAAAGGCTGTGCAGAAATTCCCATTACGCCCAGCACCGAATTCAAAATACCTTCCGGGCTATAAATTTGAATCCAAAGTGTTGATACTACGGCAAGAGACATGACAACGGGCACAAAAAATGCAACTTTAAAGTATTTTTTGCAATGGCTTACCTTGTCAATCAGCAGCGCAAGCCCTAATGCTCCAAGCCCCTGTAAAGGAACAATAATAATCACGAACTTCACGGTATTAAAAAATGCCTGCCTGAAATCTTCGTCCTCAAATATCTGGATATAATTTTCCAGTCCTGTAAAATGGGTCAGCTTTGGGTTCAGTGCAAAGAAATCCGTAAAACTGAACACCAGCGTCAATACCATCGGCAAAAACAAAAAGATCGTAAGCAACACTAATGCCGGGCCAAAAAAAGCCATTCCCATAAGCGATTCTGATTTTCTTCTTTTCATCACTCCACCTTATAACGCTTTAACTTCGCGTCAATCCTTTCTATTGATTTCTCCAGTTCCTTCTGTGGCTCTTTCCCTGTCAGCACTACATTTTCTAATACCTCCTGCACAGAAGCGCTCACCTGTGGGTATACAGGCGTCTTCGACCTGGGATGCCCATAACTTTTCAATTGATGATACAGCGCTTTATAATTCTCATCCTCCTCAAACAGCGGACTGCTCTCAAATGCTTCGTATGTAGAAGGAAAACTCCTGCTCTCTTCCCAGAGACGTTTTCCGCTCTCTACACCACTCATATGCTGTACCAATTTGGTCGCTCCCTCAATATGTTCCGTTTTTGAGGATGCCGCAAACGCCCACGAACCTGTCGGTGTATACCGTTCTCCCTTCCATTTATCAGAGACAACATAAGGCGCCACACCAAGATTTACCTCTGGATAATTGGCATATATTGTGTTTACTTCCCACGCCCCATCAAATTTAAAAGCTGCCCTGCCGCTCTCAAATAAGTCTGTAATCTGCACCGGAGACATATAACCGCGGTTTAAAATTTCTTTAAAATAATCTAATGTCTCAAGGTTTTCCTGAGAATCAAAGACGCCCTTAACATTCAGCCCGCTATCATCCACAAAATCCCCTTCATTCGACCAAAAGAATGGGGCGTAATAATAAATGGTCGCCTCTCCTGTGGGAAATGTCATATCTATGGCGTATCCATTCTTTTGGTCTGTCACTGCTTTTACCTTTTCAAGAACTGTAAGAAATTCCGTCCACGTCCATGGGTGGTCTGCGTCCGGTATCTCTACGCCTGCTTCCTTTAAAATATCCTTATTGTAATACAACCCCACGCTGGATTCCATCGCCCCCAATGCATACAACTTATTGTTATACGTTCCCTGTTCAATAATAGATTCCAAATATACGCTTTTCTCTTCCTCAGACAATTCTGCCAAAGGCTTGATAATCCCGTTCTCTGCATACGCTGCAATATTCGGTCCATCCACGGTCAATACATCCGGCAGGCCGCCTGACATAACCGAAGCGTTAATCTTATCAGAATAACCGCCGCCGCTGTCGTTTCTGGGAATAAATTCAATATCTGCAAAATACGTACCGTCATATGCTTCATTAAATGATTCGACTGCCTCCTTATAGCATTGCCCTTCCTCCGTCTCCTCAATAGAATGAACCCAGATGGACAGGTATTGTTCCCCTTCGTCATACCCTGCAACCTCACCCGGCGCAGGCTGCTTGGACCCACATCCTGCCAGCACAGCCGCCGCTGATAAAGAGGCGACGAATAAAACACCTTTTCGCTTCATCCTCATAGCTCTCTCCTTTCTCGATACATGACATTCACCCTTCAATTTTCATCTTCGCTTCACTACATAACCAGTTATGTAACTGGTTAAGTAACCGGTAACTTTGTAATTATAATACACCCCGGTATCATTTTTGTCAACAAGTTTTTCACAAAAAAGAACCGGTTCCTTTACCAGTTATATTTTGATTGATTTTCCCACATTCCATTGTTATAATAAAAAAGGATTCCATTTATTTTTGGAATTCCGATAAGAAAAATATTTCAGAAAACGGAGTATACTATGAATTCAAAAAAAGTGACATTTGCGGACATCGCAGCATATACGAATTTTTCAAAAACTACCATTTCCAGATATTTTAACAACCCAGATTCCCTCACGATAGAAAATCAGCAAAAAATAGCCAACGCATTAGAGGAACTTGGCTATCAGGAAAATAAATTGGCGAAAGTTCTTGCAAACGGCAAAAGCGAATTTATCGGCATTATCGTTCCCAACTTATATCTCCATTATTATGCAGAAATGCTCAACCAGATTTTGTCCACCTACAGACAGCATCATTACAAATTCCTGGTATTCGTCAGCGACAACGACAAAGAAACAGAACAAAATTATATTAACGAACTGCTCGCCTATAAAATAGAAGGGCTCATTGTACTGAGCCACACAATGACTTCCAAAGAACTGGCTGCTTACCGTGTGCCTATCGTCACCATTGAACGGGAATCCGAGCATGTCTGCGGCGTAAGTACAGACAATTACATGGGGGGCGTCCAGGCTACCAGTCTGCTTATCAAGAATCACTGTTCCAAACTCATCCATATCAATTCCAATACGCCGGAATACATCCCGGCTTACAGCAGAATCAAAGGCTTTGAAGATACCTGCAAGACAAATAATATTCCCTATGAAATCATCACTGCTGATTTCGGTGATTCTTATGCCAGCACAGTAACACAAATAGACCAAATTTTTCAACAAATTGAGCAGATGGACGGTGAAAAAAAAGGTGTCTTTCTCGCAAATGATACTTACGCCAATATATTTGTCAATAGCGTAATCCGACAATACGGCAGTTTCCCCCCGAATTACCGCATTGTCGGCTTCGACGATTCACCCATCGCCAGCGAAGCCATCTACCCCATTACCACAGTCGGACAGCAAATTGAAAAGATGGTGCAAAATGCCATGGAACTTCTGATATTACAAATGGAAGAAATGAAAAAAAGGGTTCCCAAACCATTAAGGGAACCCATTCATCGACAAATCACGCCTATCTTAATCCGACGCGATACCACAGATTAATGATATTATGTTGCTTGCATATTATTTAGGCTGAATCCGCGCATGAAGCGTCTGCACTGCGTGTACTTCTCCATTGCCTTTCTTCTGCACTTGCAGGATGCCCTCGGCAGTCGCCTTGGCTGCCGCAATCGTTGTCATATAAGGCACCTTAGCCTTAATCGCAGCTTTACGCAGATAGCTGTCATCATGCTTGCTGTCTTCCCCTACCGGAGAATTGATAATCAAATCAATATCTCCATTCGTAATCAGATCCAGCAAATTCGGTCTGCCCTCATGAAGCTTCTTCACAAGTTCTGCTTCTATCCCTGCCTCCTGTAATAATTTGCAGGTATTTCCCGTAGCAAGAATCTTAAACCCTGCTTTCTGGAAGTCCTTACCTACTTCAACGACCTCAGCCTTATCCTTACGGTTGACGCTGATTAAGACTGTACCGCTAAGCGGCAGCCTGGTCTGGGTCGCCTCCTGCGCCTTAAAAAACGCTTCGCCTGCCGATTCTGCAAGTCCCAACACTTCTCCGGTAGAACGCATTTCCGGCCCAAGGACGGGATCAACCTCCTGGAACATATTGAAGGGAAATACCGCTTCTTTCACGCCATAGTAAGGAATATCCTGCTCTTTCAAACCGGGCACCGGTGAAGGTTTTCCGGTAATTTCAGAAGTAATAATCTCTGTCGCCAGCGGAACCATACGAATATTGCATACTTTTGATACCAAAGGCACCGTTCTGGACGCTCTGGGGTTCGCCTCTAATACATACACCTTATCATTCTCAATCGCATACTGCATGTTCATCAACCCGCGCACATGCATCTCCTCGGCAATCTTCCTGGTATACTCCTTGATCGTCGCCACATTCTCCTCAGAGATATGTTTCGAGGGGATGATGCAGGCAGAGTCGCCGGAGTGAACCCCCGCAAGCTCAATATGCTCCATAACCGCAGGCACAAAGGCGTGCGTACCATCGCTGATAGCGTCCGCCTCACACTCAAGCGCATGGTTGAGAAAACGGTCAATCAGAATCGGGCGGTCCGGCGTCACACCGATTGCCGCTTCCATATACGAGGTAAGATTCACGTCATTGTACACAACCTCCATACCGCGTCCGCCCAATACATAGGAGGGACGCACCATCACCGGATAACCAATCTTATGGGCAATCTCCAAAGCCTCTTCCACAGTAACTGCCATACCGGATTCCGGCATGGGGATTTCCAGCTTATCCATCATAGCGCGGAACAAGTCTCTATCTTCCGCCAAATCTATCACAGACGGCGCCGTGCCAAGAATCTTCACACCGTTTTTCTCCAAATCTGCCGCCAAATTCAAAGGCGTCTGACCGCCAAACTGAGCAATCACACCTACCGGCTGCTCTTTTTTATAGATACTCAGCACATCTTCCAGCGTCAACGGCTCAAAATACAACTTGTCCGAAGTATCATAGTCCGTAGAAACCGTCTCTGGGTTACAGTTGACAATAATCGTCTCAAATCCCATCTTCTTCAAGGCAAGCGAAGCATGCACACAACAATAATCAAACTCAATACCCTGTCCAATACGGTTCGGGCCTCCACCCAGAATCATAATCTTAGGCTTATCGGCGCGGACAGGGTTGCTGTCCGGCGCATTGTAAGTGGAGTAATAATAAGCGCTGTCCTCGGTGCCGCTCACATGCACGCCCTCCCAGGCTTCCTCCACGCCTAATTTCATACGCTGCTCACGAATCTCTTGTTCCGAAATATCCAGCAAAATACTCAGATACTTGTCAGAAAATCCATCCTTCTTTGCCTTAATCAGCAACTGGTCATTGGGAAGGCTGCCTTTTGATGCAAGAATTTCCTGCTCCTCTTCTACTAATTCTTTCATCTGCTCAATAAACCATGTCTTCACATGGGTAATCTCATGTAATTCTTCGATCGTTGCGCCCTTTTTCAACGCCTCATACATGGCAAAGTGACGTTCACTGGACGGTGTTAAAAGCATCTGCAAAAGCTGTTCTTTCGATTTCTCCTCCAGCTTTGGCACCTGCCCTAAGCCGTAGCGCCCCGTCTCTAGCGAGCGGATAGCTTTCTGAAACGCTTCCTTATAATTCTTGCCAATACTCATGACCTCGCCTACGGCGCGCATCTGCGTGCCCAGCTTGTCTTCTACGCCTTTAAACTTCTCAAATGCCCAGCGAGCAAACTTAATCACTACATAATCGCCATCCGGCACATATTTATCCAAAGTACCATACTTGCCGCAGGGAATATCTTTCAAGGTCAGCCCGGACGCCAGCATCGCGCTGACTAGAGCAATTGGAAAGCCCGTCGCCTTGGAAGCAAGCGCAGAGGACCGAGACGTCCTGGGGTTAATTTCTATTACAATAATGCGGTCGCTCACCGGATCATGGGCAAACTGCACATTCGTTCCACCAATAACCTGTACAGACTCCACAATACGATACGCTTGTTCTTGCAGCCGCTTCTGTAAGTCCTCGGAAATTGTCAGCATAGGCGCTGCACAAAAAGAATCGCCGGTATGCACGCCCAAAGGATCAATATTCTCAATAAAGCAGACAGTAATCATATTTCCTTCTGCGTCACGCACCACTTCAAGCTCCAGCTCTTCCCAGCCTAAAATGGATTCCTCTACCAAAACCTGCCCTACGAGACTTGCCTGCAAGCCTCTTGCACAGACAAGACGCAGCTCATCCTTATTGTATACCAGTCCACCGCCGGCGCCGCCCATGGTATAAGCAGGGCGAAGCACAACTGGATACCCCAGCGTATCGGCAATCTGCAATGCCTCTTCCACTGAATACGCCACCTCGCTGCGCGCCATCTCAATGCCCAGCGCGTCCATGGCCTTCTTAAATTCAATACGGTCTTCGCCACGCTCAATGGCATCTACCTGTACGCCAATTACCTTTACTTGATACTTGTCCAGGATTCCCGCACTCGCAAGCTCCGCACAAAGATTGAGCCCGGACTGCCCGCCGAGATTAGGTAACAGCGCATCGGGACGTTCCTTAGCAATAATCTGTTCCAAACGCTCCTTATTCAACGGCTCAATATAAGTGACATCGGCCATTTCCGGGTCTGTCATAATCGTGGCGGGATTGGAATTCACCAATACAATCTCGTACCCCAGCTTTTTCAAAGCCTTACATGCCTGTGTGCCGGAATAATCAAACTCACAGGCCTGTCCAATAATAATAGGCCCCGAGCCTATAATCAATACTTTATGAATGTCTGTTCTCTGTGACATATAATATCCTCCTGTTGGTATGGTAGTCTATGTACAAAACCATGAATTGCTTTGCAATGGCATGGTAGTCTATGCGCACTTCATGGGGCTGTCGCATAAGCGGCAAAACCTTTTGAACGAATAAATATAATCGTGCGAGCTCCCCATTTTCTCCCCGATATAAGCCCTAAAGCATCCTCCCAACTTCCTCAGGTCACTCCTTAGGGCCTTTACTATTTTCTCCCCGATACAAGCCCTAAGGCATCCTCCCAACTTCCTTGGGTCCCTCCTTAGGGCATATTATATCACACCGTGACCTGTTTTACAAATACTGAACATAAAATATCTATGGTTGGATATACTATCAAAAACACAGATTATGAACATTTTCGGTTCTATATAACCTGACACTTCACAAAATTTTCACACAATTTTAGCACTCACCTATTGACAGTGCTAACAATCCGTGTTATAACAATCATAACAAAAGGAACGGAAACACCATCCAGACCTTTTATACCAACAAAATTATCTATAAAAAGGAGCGATGATTTATGTTAATGCCAAGTATATTTACAAAAGATTTATTTGATGATTTCTTTGAACCCCGCTATCATGGTTATGACCGCAATCAGGCTCTGATGAGGACAGATGTGAAGGAATCAGGACAAGGATATGAGCTTTCCATGGATCTGCCCGGCGTGAAAAAGGAAGACCTGAAAGCAGAATTAAAAGATGGATACCTGACCATCACCGCAACAACCAGACAGAACAACGACGAGAAAGACGCGGAAGGAAAATATATTCGCCGTGAACGTTATTACGGGACTTTTAACCGCAGCTTCTTCGTGGGCGAAAATTTAACCCAGGATGAGATAAAAGCAAAGTTTGAAAACGGAATGCTCACGCTGCAAATTCCCAAAAAAGAACCGGCAAAACAGGTTGATGAAAAACGATATATTGCAATTGAAGGATAACACCCCCTTAAAGGCGGGGCTGTCGCACGAATCTATTTACTCGTTCAAAAGGTCTTGCCGCTTATGTGGCAAAACCTTTTGAACGAATCATAGCTTGTAATTTATGTTAATGCGACATCCCCGTTAAAATTCATACATAAAATCTGCTTCTATAATATTCTTGCTTTTTGTCTCGACAACACATCCAGGAATATTTCATTTAACGTATCCCATTCTATCCGACGATCATCTTTCATCCCGGCAACAATCTGTTTTTGTCTTTCCAACTCAGAACGGATAAATGCCATGATCCCTGGTATATGAGGTCTCAAATCTTTTTCTTGCGTCGCCTTTTTCACTTCCAACAACTTGTTAATCTGCCGACGCAATTCCTCCTCAAGATCCAAATGCAATAATTCCTCAAACAACACCGGCGGTATGTTATGATACTGCTCAATATATTTGCAGGCAAGAAGCGGCCTTAATGCATAAAAATATTTCTTATACTTTACCTGTTCCCCGCAGAGATAGCCTTCATATGTGCTTTTTGCCGTACCGTAGTAATGATATATTGCCGGTTTCTCAGCAAAATATATCATGGCCCTCTCATATATTTCCTCCCACAAAACCGTCTTCTTATAGACAAGCGGCGAATTACTCCATTCAAACAAAGTCGTATTGCTACGGTGAAACTGCTCAAGCGCTTTTTTCAAATCCCAGCCATTAATATCAAGAACTTCATCTAACTGCCACTCAATTACATCCTTGTATGGATTTAATTTCAGGTAATCTTCCCTACTTCTCACATAAATAAAACGCACATCGTAATCACTGTCTGGAGACGCAAATCCCCAGGCACGGCTACCAGACTCCACTGCCAGTATGATCTGTACGTTTTCCCGTGCCTCTATTTCTTGTAATTTTTCTTGAATTTCCTTTCTAATGTCCCTCATTGATACCTGCTTTCTATTGCTGCGTCTTTACAGGTTGCATACCCTCTTTCTCACATTACAACCGGCAAACCATATCCGTGCCCCCTGAAATAAATAATCTCAGTTCATAAAATTGTTTTACCCAAAAAGGATAACTTTGATAAGCGCCCTCCTCTTGTATTTTGCGGAGTGTTCTTTTTCCAATTCTTCTATCCAGTATAGCAAAAATTTGTAAAATATAGTTATCGCTATATAAGGCATCCATGATTGGCATTTGCAAAAATGATGTGGCCGATGACAAAAAGTCCATATCATAATAAGTTGCATTCGCATCCCATTTTTTCCTTAAGCCCAAATCATTATCATCCCATACGCCTGTTTCTTTCCAAATCTCATTCAAATCATGTTCCTGATGGTACATCTCAATCCACGAAAAGCAAACCATTTCCCTATTATCCAGGCGAATGGCTGCCCTGCCATAAGAATTATGAACCTCATGATAGCGGGTCAAAAAATATGACAGGCGTCCTTTGCATTCGTCACACAAGAAACCTGATAATTGTTTATTCAAGCCAGCCCATGACTTATAATGATTCATTATAATAAATCCTCCACGAATTCCGATTTTTCAGTATGAAAAAACGAAATTTATTTCTCTTTTTTGCTCATAAGAGAACAACTGATAGCTACAAATAAACCAATTAAAATCCACGGAAATGCTGCTCCTAAAAAATCACTAACCATACTTCATTCCTCCTTCAAAATTCCGATTTCACAGTCTAATTTCTTTTTCTTAGTATACATGAATTCATAAGATTTTTCAATTCCACGAACTGCATATGCTCTTTGAGATACCGTAAATGCCTTTTTCTCGCCTGCCGGCTCGGTCGGTTCGCAGCGTGAGTGCCACTGGTACTCGCTCACCCCCATATACCAATCGGCTTTTCTTCTTCGGGAGGTAATGCAAGCTCTGGGAGATAATATTCGCCTTTCTTTGCATACAAAAGACCGTTACTTTCGTCATAAATCCTGTTTTTCCATAGTGTTTCCTACCTTTTCTTTTTGTTGTTTTTAAAGCGTTTATCACGCTGTTTTGACTTCTGCGCCGCTTTTGCC
>CANOFW010000015.1 GCA_947565425.1 uncultured Lachnospiraceae bacterium | reverse complement strand
GACCCCGGAGGGGTTACAATTAAACCCCCATTTGAAATGGGGGTTGCTAACTAAATCTGAAAGGATTAATATAAACGTGAAAATGATTTCAAAAGAGGAGGTTGCAGCATACAAAAGAGGCGATTCTTATCAGAGTCTCAGAAAGCTCAGGAATGAAGGAATGAAAGCCCTGCAAAGTTATTATGAGAAATATAAAGAGAAAGAGGCGTATTTTAAAGAAGAGACAGAGAGAAAGATTACGCATGAAAGATATTCCCAAGGCGGCATGGAGCTGCCGAGAGGTATTTTAACGGAGTGTCATTTAGAAAGGCTTCTTATCGGAAATATATCTCGTGGAAAGTTTGTGAAGAAACGCACGAATCCAGGCTTTGTTTATGGTTATGATGAGGAAGGGCGCCTCGTAGCGTGTGACCGTTTAGAAGGGGAACTGGAGGGCCGGGAGTATATTTTCTGTGAAACCCCACTCATACAGGTAGGGCTGCGCTATAATCTTTTAGGACTGGAAGAACTCATGGAGGTAAAATATAACGAGCAAGGAAGGCTTGAACGTTATGTGTATGGCAGTGTACTTGAAGGTAAGGTAGATAATATTAGATTGGAGCAATATATATATGAGGCAAACCAGGCGAGCGCTATGCTGCTAGAAGGGGGAGTATGTCATTGGCTTTGGCAAAAGAATAAAGAAGCCCATGATTTTTTGATGGATTTGGCAGGGGATTATACGGATAACGTTACGGGAATGCACGTTACTCTGTATATGGATGAAAAACGAAGAGTAACAAGCTATACATGGTATGATGACCAGAGGCCGGAAGAGCTTTTAAACAGTGTGCCCAAATTTAAGCTGGTATTATAAAGTTCAAAATACCTAAGCGCTATATTAATGAGGTGAAAGGAAATAGATTCTTCTGCGATTCTGAAAGCAATAATAAAGCTGGAAAAAATATAATTTAATTTCGGAAAGCTCTTTTCTTTTTTGGAGAAATAAGGTAAACTATACAGTATGAAGTGAAGCCCGAAGGGGATTTCACCGGCATGGAATTTTGCCAGAAGGCGGAATAGGATATGCCATGTTAAAAAATTAAGATAGTGTTTTCTGCCAAGGGAGCAGAGAACAGAAATGGAGGAAAAGAAATGTTAGTATCTGCAAAAGAAATGTTACAGAAAGCAAAACAAGGACATTATGCTGTTGGACAGTTCAACATCAACAATCTGGAATGGACCAAGGCTATTTTACAGACAGCACAGGAGCTGAATTCTCCGGTAATCCTGGGTGTTTCCGAGGGTGCAGGAAAATATATGTGTGGTTACACAACCGTTGTAGGTATGGTAAATGGCATGATCAATGAGCTGGGCATCACGGTTCCTGTTGCACTGCATCTGGATCACGGCAGCTATGACGCATGTTTGAAATGTGTAGAGGCAGGATTCTCATCCATCATGTTTGACGGTTCCCATTATCCAATTGATGAGAATGTGACAAAGACCACAGAGCTTGTGAAGATTGCTCATGACAAGGGAATGTCTATCGAGGCAGAGGTTGGTGCAATCGGCGGCGAAGAAGACGGCGTTGTCGGTGCAGGCGAGTGTGCAGATCCCGATGAGTGCAAGGCAATTGCTGACCTGGGCGTAGATATGCTGGCAGCAGGTATCGGTAACATTCATGGTAAATATCCGGACAACTGGGCAGGACTGAGCTTTGAGACATTAGATGCTGTTCAGCAGAAGACAGGGGATATGCCTTTGGTTCTTCATGGCGGTACAGGAATTCCTGAGGATATGATTAAAAAAGCAATCTCTCTTGGCGTAGCTAAGATTAACGTGAATACAGAGTGTCAGCTTTCCTTCTCAGCAGCAGTTAGAAAATACATTGAGGCTGGAAAAGATTTAGAAGGCAAGGGCTTTGACCCGCGTAAAGTGCTGGCACCGGGCGTAGAGGCTATCAAGGCAACCGTAAAAGAGAAGATGGAATTATTCGGTTCTGTTGGCAAGGCTTAATTTCTGCTCGTAATCGTTCTAAGTGCCGGCGGCACTTAGCTTAGAATAGCTTGAAACAATATATAAACGAACCACCCGTTTGCGGATGGTTTGAAACAGGGGCAGGTGTGACGATAAGTCCACTTGCCCCTGAATTATTATATTTACAAGTGTAGAATAGTCTGTATAATATAATTAAGCAAAGGAACGGATTGCAAATAGGATAAGGGAATTAGTGCGTAAGAAGATGGAAGAGAGAACGAATACGCTACTTGGGAAGAGGGAAAAGCCAGGAAAATGGATTAGACTGCTCATAACGTTGCTTTCTATTTGTTTGATTGTAACGTCTTTGCCTAATTTGTATTATCAGACATTTGTGTTGGCGGCAGAAATGCCGAATGATGGCGGACAATATGAAATCTTATCTGTAAATGAATTTTCGGAGGACGAAAAATTACAAATCGTTGCTATTGGTACGCCGAAAGAAGCGTTATATCTGCCCGGCAGCCTGACGGTGTCATGCTGTCTGAGCCAGACACAGGAGCAGGAAATGCAGATGGAATCACTAGACGCAGAAAACGCAGAAGTGATTGCAAATTTTGAACGACCCGGAGCATTCGCAGGATATGACAGGCTGGCTCAAGGAAGGCTGGGCGAAGAAAGAAGGACAATTTAACGCCGCGTATCAGCCTGAGGATGAAATTATATTAGATAAATATGAAGAGTACTGCGGTATTTACAAGAAAAATGTGACTTTATCTTATAATAAAAACGGCTGGGATGTTGTGACGCAACCGGCGGAAGACGTAAAACCGCGTTTTGCCAGAGTGTATGAGGAGATCACTTATCAGCCGGCAGAATTTACAGTTGCGGCAGACCCGGTTTATAAGAATTTTGATTTTGTTGGCTGGAATACCAAGCCGGACGGCTCAGGGCAGATGTATCATGCGGGGGAGAAGATTACCAGTGAGGAAAATCTGACCCTGTATGCTATGTTCGAGAAAGAAGTGAAAGCAGATTTTTATTCTGGTGCGGCGGGGCAGAAGGAGTCTAGGTCCGCGGAGGCGCTAAAGGATGGTACGGTGTCTATCGAAGCGCCGGAATTGAAGGCTTTGAATGATCCGGAGCATTCCGAGGATATGGCAAATTGGCGCAAGGCAGGTTGGGCTGAGGGAGAAAGTGGATTTGCCATTGCCTGTCAGCCAATGGAGGAACGTACATTAGAAAAAGATGCTGTTTATTGCGGGATTTACCAAAAAGGCGTAACGCTGACTTATGATAGCAACCAGGGAGAACGTGAGCAGGAGCCTGCTGCTGACACTCAGATATGTTATGCCAGAGTGCATGAGAACATTCGTTACCAGCCTGCGGAGTTTACGATTGCTGCGGGCATAACCTGTGGAGATTTCGCATTTGCCGGGTGGAATACTGAGCTGGATGGTTCGGGGGAATATTACCATGAGGGGGATAAACTTGTCAGTGAGACAGATCTGACCTTGTACGCAATATTTACCAAATCGTTTCAGGCAGATTTCTATTCCGGCGGCGCGGGGCAAAAGGAAACGAAACAGGCAAATGCCAGCCAGACGTGGACGCAGCCCATAGAAGCGCCGGAGTTGAAAGATATGGAAGGCTGGGATAAGATAGGCTGGACAGAGGATGAGAATCAATTCCGGGCAGAGTTTGAAGCGGGGGAGGAGCTTACGTTGACGCGGCATTCCTCTTACTATGGCATATACCGCAAGGACGTCATTTTGTCCTACGACATGAACGGGGGTATGGGCAAGCAAGAGCCGATGGCAAATTCCTGTTATGCAAATGTACATAACGAAGTAAGTTATCAGCCGGCATGCTTTCAGGTTGCCAAACAAGCAGTGCGCGACGGCTATGTATTTGTTGGCTGGAACACGATGGCAGATGGTACAGGGAAGACTTACCAAGAGGGAGAAGAGATTGGCATTATAGAGGATCAAACGCTTTATGCCAGGTGGGTCATTGCCAGGGCAGGCTATCGGATCGAGCATTACAAACAGGAGTTGGATGGCAGTTATCGCTTGGATGCAATGGAGGAAGCAGAAGCGGTCATAGGGGATACGGTAAGCGCGCAAGCCAAGGTATACGTGGGATTTTCGGAGAATACGGCCCATGAGATGCGCGAAGAATCAGGGATTGTGGCGGCGGACGGCAGTCTGATCTTAAAACTATATTATGACAGGGATATTTATGAAGTGGACTTTCACCTAAATGGGGCGAAGGGAGAGGCGCCGGCAAGTCAGCACGTGCCCTATGGGGGGTATGTGGTTGCGGTGGATGCCCCTGAAAGAAGAGGTTATTATTTCAAGGGCTGGTACATGGATGCTCAGGGATTGGAAGAAAACCGTTGGGACTTTGATTTGCAGGTGGAAGAGAATTTCCGTAAGGCAGCAGCAGACGCAAGCGCGTCTCGCAAGGTAACGCTTTATGCAAAATGGGCGGATGAGACAGCTCCAGTATTGGAGGAGAGTAGTTTCAATCAGGGCTATGTAAATATTCTCGACTGGCTCATTCGTAAAAAGAGCCTTGTTGTGACGATTCCCATTTTTGAGGAAGGCAGTGGTGTAAAACAGTTAGACTATATTGTATCAGCAATTATGGGAGACAGCCAGGAGGAAGCGACGGAAGATGGCACGGTATTGTCGCAGGTAGGTGAAGAGGAAGATGATATAGTATTGCAGCAGTCTCAGGAAAAAGCGGCGGGGGCTAGTGCAGAAGATACAGCCGGAACCATTGAAATTTTGTAAAGCAGAAAGCGGCTGATTTACGGCGTTCTGACGCCGAACCAAGGTGAATTTGCAGCGGGAAATATCCAGTTGTTTCAGAAGGGCGAGCAGACGTTTGCCAAGATTACCGTGTCAGAGGATTTTAAAGGAAACATCAGTCTAACTTGTACGGATAATGCCGGGAATTTATCGTCGGAAAAGTTGACAAGGCTCCGAAAGCGCCGCTGGGAAGTGAACCCAAGACAGGAGATTCTGTGAATGTGCAGGTGTATGCGACGCTTGCGATGGTGGCGGGGCTTTCGTACCTGTTGCTGTATTTTGCACCTGAGAATCCTGGAATAACTGAAAAAGAAAAGGACGAACTGGTTTCGCGTTTGCTCAAATGGGCAAAAAGAGGAGGAATCGTCCGCAAATTATTAGCATTTGTAGCGCTCTTTTGCTTCTTGTTGTATTACCACAGTATAGGAAAGAGTGAAGAGGTAGAGTGGAATTTGGAGGATGTTTGGCAATAGTACCAAAAATATCAAATAAAATTCTGGAATTTTGCTAAAATAACAAAAAATAAATTTTTTATAAATTTTATGTTGCATTTTTGGAAAAATAAGAGTATTGTAGTTAGCAGATATGAAAGCAAGAACAAGGGTGTTCCAACAGGATTGGAATGCCCTTTTCGCTTATATCAAACAGGAAATGGGAAAGGGTGAAGAGAGATGAGCGATTTTTTCAACGTATCAGAGATTTTCGGGGAAAATGTATTTAATGATGCAGTCATGCAGGAACGTTTACCTAAGAAAGTCTACAAGAAGTTAAAAGAAGTAATTCAAGAAGACCGGGAGATGGATTTGGAAACGGCGGACGTAGTCGCACATGAAATGAAAGAATGGGCGATTGAAAAAGGGGCGACCCATTACACACACTGGTTCCAGCCGCTGACAGGAGTGACCGCAGAAAAGCATGATTCTTTTATCACGGCGCCCATGCCCAATGGTAAGGTACTGATGAGTTTCTCTGGAAAAGAGTTGATCAAGGGTGAACCGGATGCATCTTCCTTCCCCTCCGGTGGTCTTCGGGCAACATTTGAGGCAAGAGGTTATACGGCATGGGATTGTACCTCGCCGGCATTTGTACGGCAGGACGCAGCGGGGGCAACGCTCTGTATCCCGACGGCATTTTGCTCCTACACGGGAGAAGCGCTCGACCAGAAAACACCGCTGTTACGTTCCATGGAGGCGGTTAATCAACAAGCGCTACGTTTGCTTCGACTGTTTGGAAATACTACCTCCAAAAGAGTAACGCCCTCTGTGGGAGCAGAACAGGAATATTTTTTGGTTGACCGTCAGAAGTATTTGAAGAGAAAAGACTTGATTTTTACCGGCCGCACGTTGTTCGGCGCAATGCCTCCCAAGGGACAGGAGATGGATGACCACTATTTTGGAGCCATTCGGGAGCGTATTGCAGCATACATGAAGGATGTAAACAAGGAATTATGGAAACTGGGGGTCAGCGCCAAGACGCAGCATAACGAGGTTGCGCCGGCACAGCATGAGCTTGCGCCCATCTATGCGGAGGCGAACATTGCAGTAGACCATAATCAGTTGGTGATGGAGACATTGAAGAAGGTAGCCGGGCGTCATGGACTGCGTTGCCTGCTGCATGAGAAGCCATTTGCGGGTGTGAATGGTTCCGGTAAGCATAACAACTGGTCTCTCACTACGGACGATGGCATTAATATGTTGGATCCTGGCAAGACGCCGCATGAAAATATTCAGTTTTTGTTAGTATTAACCTGTATCTTAAAGGCAGTTGATAAACATGCAGATTTGCTGCGTGAATCTGCGGCAGATGCGGGCAATGACCACAGATTAGGAGCAAATGAGGCGCCGCCAGCAATTATTTCTATTTTCTTGGGCGAGCAGCTTCAGGATGTGATAGCGCAGTTAATCAGTACCGGCGAGGCGACTAGAAGTCTGAAAGGCGAGGTGTTGCAGACCGGCGTGAAATCATTGCCGGATTTCATGAGAGATGCGACAGACCGCAACCGTACGTCGCCGTTTGCATTTACTGGAAATAAATTTGAGTTCCGTATGGTTGGTTCCAATGATTCTATTGCGCCGCCAAACGTTGTATTGAATGCAATTGTTGCAGAAGCTTTCTCGGATGCATGCGATATTTTAGAGAATGCAGAGAATTTTGAGGAAGCGGTACATGACCTGATTAAAGAGCAGGCGTCCGCACACCAGAGAATTGTTTTCAATGGCAACGGTTACTCTGATGAGTGGATTGCGGAGGCAGAACGCCGCGGTCTTCCCAATATTAAAAATATGGTCGATGCTGTTCCGGCTTTGACGACCGAGAAGTCGATTGCATTGTTTGAGAAATTTAATGTGTTTACAGAGGCAGAGCTGGCTTCCAGAGGAGAAATCCTTTATGAAAACTATGCGAAGGCCCTCAATATTGAGGCGCGTACGATGATTGATATGGCAGGAAAGCAGATTATTCCGGCGGTCATCAAATATACGACCGCTCTTGCAAATTCTATCAATGCAGTGAAGGCGGCGGGCGGCGCAGATATCAGCACACAAGAAGACTTGCTAAACGAGGTTTCCAATTTGCTGTCAGAGACTAAGAGAGCGCTTGTGAAATTAAGTGATGTTACGGCTCAGGCCGGCTCAATGGAAGAGGGAAGAGCTCAGGCAGTCTTTTTCCGTGACCAGGTGAAGACAGCGATGGAAGCGCTCAGAGCGCCAGTGGATAAACTGGAGATGATTGTCGACAAGGATATGTGGCCGATGCCATCATATGGAGACTTAATCTTTGAAGTCTAGAAAGCTAAATAAAAACCGGAGAGGAGCTATCGTCTCCTTCCGGTTTGTTATAAAAAGAATCTGAAAAGGGAGGATGCCAGGGAGCTTCCGCCTCCTGGCATTTATTATGAAAAAGTTTATTCAAATAATGGTTTACTTAATGTCGTTTGGTATGGTTATATTATATGCAAAAGAAATGAAATTTCCATGTTGCTAAAATGAAACTTTTTTGAACCAAAAATGAATAAACTGTGAACAACAAAAAAATGGCACTTTCAACGAGACCACAAAGCTGTGGGATGCGGGGAAAGTGTCTTTTTTTATATCAAAAATAGGGAGGAAATACTATGACACAAGAATCAATTATTAGTTTAGTGAGCGAGCATACCTTTGGCATCTGGTTCCTGATAGGTGCGGCATTGGTATTCTGGATGCAGGCGGGATTTGCCATGGTAGAAGCAGGATTTACGAGGGCGAAAAATGCGGGAAACATTCTCATGAAGAACTTGATGGATTTCTGCATCGGCACGGTGGTATTTATTTTGATTGGCTTTTCGCTTCTTCTTGGGGAGGATGTGGTAGGTCTGATTGGAAAACCGGGATTTGACATTTTTACGGCTTACGCCGACTTTGATTTTTCAAATTTTGTGTTTAACCTGGTATTCTGTGCAACGACGGCGACAATCGTTTCGGGAGCTATGGCGGAACGGACAAAGTTCTTATCCTACTGTATCTATTCCGGCGTGATTTCTGCCTTGATTTATCCCATCGAGGCGCATTGGATTTGGGGCGGCGGTTGGCTGGCGCAGCTTGGGTTCCATGATTTTGCGGGTTCTTGCGCCATTCATATGGTCGGCGGAATCTCTGCACTCATTGGTGCATCCATTTTAGGTCCCCGTATTGGCAAATTTAGTAAGGACAAAGCGGGCAAAATTACAAAGGTTAATGCGTTTCCAGGACATAATCTACCTCTGGGCTGCTTAGGCTGCTTTATTCTCTGGTTTGGCTGGTATGGGTTTAATGGTGCGGCTGCAAGTACAATTCCGCAATTAGGTTCCATTTTCCTGACGACTACAATTGCACCAGCGGTAGCGACAGTCGTATGTATGGTATTTACCTGGGTAAGATTCGGAAAACCGGATGTTTCCATGTGTCTGAATGCGTCTCTGGCAGGATTGGTAGCAATTACAGCGCCCTGTGATGTGACAGATGGTCTAGGCGCCATCGTGATTGGCGCAGTGGCGGGACTGTTGGTAGTATTTGGCGTATGGCTCTTAGATTACAAGCTTCATGTAGACGATCCCGTGGGCGCAGTGGCGGTACATATGATGAATGGTATCTGGGGGACAATTGCGGTAGGGCTGTTTGCCACTTCATCGGCGCCGGGAAGTGAGATTGACGGTTTATTCTATGGCGGCGGTTTTGAACAATTATGCCTTCAGTTATTAGGCGTTGTTACGGTAGGAGCGTGGGCGGCTATCTGCATCACCATTACCTTTGTGGTGATTAAAGCAACGGTCGGTTTGCGGGTGACGGAGGAAGAAGAGATTATCGGACTGGATGCCACAGAGCATGGCCTTGCTTCCGCATATTCTGGATTTAGTATTATGGATGTGTCTAACACGATGACAATGGATGTGAACGAAAATACGGATTTAGGGATTTCAGATTACGAAAACGCCTCGGAAGCACAGAAAAATGCTTCTGTCAAGGTTGTCTCCGCGCTTCCTAAGGAGACGACAGGAATGTACAAAGTGGTGGTTGTGGCAAAGCTTTCACGTTACGACAAATTGAGGAAGGCCATGAACGAGCTAGGTGTGACTGGTATGACGGTCACACAGGTCATGGGTTGCGGCATCCAGAGAGGAGCTGGCGAGAAATACCGCGGCGTGGAAATGGACGCGACGCTGCTGCCTAAGGTGAAGCTGGAAATCATTGGCGGAAACATCCCTCTGGAGAAGGTGATTGAGACGGCAAAGAAGACGCTCTATACCGGGCATATTGGCGATGGTAAGATTTTCGTCTACGAGGTGGCTAAAGTTGTCAAAATCCGAACAGGCGAGGAGGATATGGCGGCATTGCTGGATGTAGAATAGACGTCTTGTGTGTCATCTGCATCATGGTGGTAACTTTTCACAGAATCAACTGGATTTTTTTCTCTGGGGAGATTATAATAAAGATATAAAACCGATGATTTCCCCAGAGGAGAGAAAGAATGGAAAATAATCTGCTATTTGTAAATCAGAATCATGATATTATCCGGCAGTTTGTGGATGTTATGCGCGAATATGATTTTGCCATTGACACGGCGGACAATGGACGTGATGCAGTGGCATTTCTAAAAAGCCGGCAATATAAAGTAATGGTGACAGGTATGGATCTTACGCAGGTTGATGGTTCCAAGCTAATCGCCTATTTGAACAAAGTATATCCACAAACAGTTTGTATCGTATATACCAGGCGGCTGGAATTGGCGCATCTGAAGCTTTTGGTAAATGAGCGCCAGGTATTCCGCATCTTTGAAAACACGGCGGATTTTGGCGGCGAAATTTATACGGCAATTATGCAGGCATTTGAACTTTATGATATGCAGCAGAAAGAGACGCAGAAAAGGCTGATTTTAGAGCAGAAGTTGAAAAATGGACAGGAAAGTCTCAAGGCGTTGAAAAGAGCTGTTTTGGAAGACAAGTCAGAATTGGAAGAGACGGCAGTATTTCTGCATACCTTGTTTCGAGTGTATGTAAGGAATATCCGAATTATGTTGTCCCGCGAAGAAAGGCGGTTACTGTTTGCTTATGAGGCGGAGTTAATGTCGCGCGTGCTGGATGATTCTGTGCAGGCAGAGAATTTGCAGGAAATGCGGCAGAAACTATTCGCCGCGTGCGATGATGCACAACAAGAAAAACTGGCTCCAGTAGTTGCGGGGATGGAGCGCTATCTTTTCGAAAAGACCTTGTCACACTAACGTGTGAAAGCTTCTTTTCTATAGGTGGAATAACAGAGGCAGGGAAGAATCAATCTCCCCTGCCCTTTTTCTCTTTTTTGCTGTTATCTTTTTTATTCTGTTTCTCAGGTTGTTCGGTCTCAACATCTTCCGTTATGTCAATTTCTGGAATTTCCGGTATTTCCGGGACAATTGACTCTACCGTATGGATCGTGCAGTAATTGTTCTGCGCTAAAGCGGCAGGCAGCAAATATTGTCCATCATCCGTGTCACTGGAACCGCCTACGATGTAGATGCCAGAACGTCTTGACTCTTCCGGGCAGAATTCATTTGCTAACAGGTCGGATTCGCTACAGATTGTTGCACTGACATGGTGGTCACAGTATTCTGTAGGAACCGTTCCCGTCGCAAAATATTCTGTCGTTGTCATGCTGCCTCTGGGGTCTGCATCACAAAGTCCACTGACTGCGAGCTTGCCAGATTTACGGCAAACGGCTGCGGTCACAATGCCTTCTGGTTGGGTGAACTCCCGGTATTCCAGATTTTCATGGATGCGGCCCATGATTCTGTTCCAGAGTGTCTTGGGATTGGAAGTGAGTCCTCCTTCCTGCGGGCTGTTATCATCATAACCACACCATACCGTACAAGTGTAATAGGGCGTAAAACCGGCAAAGAGTGCGTCGCGGTTGCTGGTGGTAGTTCCTGTTTTGCCGGCAATTGGCATGGTGCCGAAATTGACGGCGCCGCCAGTACCGACTGTGACGACATCTTGCATGGCGCTGGTGAGTAGAAATGCCGTTGTTTCCTTGAGTACGGTGTGCGTTTCGTTTGTGTTGTCGATGAGCACATTTCCGCTGTGATCTAAAATTCTTTTGTAAAACCGCGGCTTTGTGTAAGTGCCCATATCTGCAATCGTGGCATATGCCGCGGTCAGTTCCAGGTTTGTTACGCCTCGTGTTATACCGCCCAGCGATAAGGATTCTACAATATCATCCTGCACTAGTGTCGTAAAACCGAAATTTTGCAAATAGTCATAACCGACCTGGGGGGAGATGGCAGCGAGAGTTTTTACAGTTACAACATTGATAGACTTGGTAATGGCATAACGTATGGTGGTGAACCCTCGATAAGAATTGTCATAGTTTTTCAAGGGCGTACCATTGGAGTATGTGAAGGGGGCGTCATCCTGGACGGTGGCAAGCGTCATGCCGGCGGTGTCGAGCGCTGGGGCAAAGGCGGCAAGGATTTTGAACGTGGAGCCGGGCTGTCTTGTTGTGTCGGTTGCACGATTTAAAGTTCGGCTGCCGCTTTTGTCTCCTCTGCCTCCGACAATGGCTTTTACGTCTCCCGTATATTGGTCGATAATGGTAACTGCCGCCTGGGGCTGCTGGGTGAACACCACGGATTCGCCGCCCTCCACAATGGTGTCTCCGGGCTTTATGATTTCTGCCTTGTATGCGTCAATGGCTGCCTGCGCTTCTTCGATGCTCGCAAAATTTAAAGAGTAGCCGGGTGAGGTGGCGTTGTAATAGGCGCTCATCGTCTGGTCGCTGTAATTTTCCATCGTATCGTCCGCTTTTTTGACAGTTAGACGGTAGGAAAAGGAATACTTTGGTTCCGTAGTATAATTTGCTTGATTGTTGACTTCCTCATCACAAATCTGCTGGATACTCATATCCTGCGTAGATTCAATGGTAAGACCGCTGTTATAGATGGCTTTGTAAGCTTGTGTGTCCGTATAGCCTTTTTTCTCCACGAGATCGCTTACGACCTGGTCGATGACGGAATCTACAAAATAGGAATTAGGATTCTCTTCGGCATATTCAATGTTGACCTGCTGGATACGGGAATATACATCGTCTTTTAATGCTTCGTCATATTCATTTTCTGAAATATACTCCTGGTCACGCATGTTTTTCAGTACCAGCCTGCGGCGGTCTTCATTTTTTTCCGGGTGGCTAACAGGATTGTAAGCGGAAGGATTTTTGGTAATGCCAGCGATAACGGCTGCCTCCGAAAGCGTGAGTTCTGACACATCTTTGCCGAAATAGCGGCGTGAGGCGGATTGTACGCCCAACGTATTCTGACCGAGATTAATCGTATTGAGGTAATTTTCCAATACCCAGTCTTTGGATTTTACTTTGGAAAGCTCAATGGCAAGGAACTGTTCTTGAATTTTACGCTCTACTTTTTCAATGCCAGACTGGTTAGTCCAGCCTTCAAATACATTGTTTTTCAAAAGCTGTTGGGTAATGGTGCTGGCGCCCTGGTTGAAATGAAAGCCGTTGGCAATGCCATTGAGACCGGCACGGATGATGCCTTTGATGTCAATGCCGTTGTGCTCATAGAAACGCTCATCCTCAATTGCCACAAAAGCATGTTGGACAGTCTTGGGAATTTCATCTAAGGTCACATATACGCGATTGGAGCCGGAAGCGACAAGCTTTGCAGTTTCATTGCCCTGGTTGTCCAACACGACGGAAAGGTAGCCGGTGGGTGAGGGGTCAATGTCGGAGATGTCAGGTGCAGATTCTATGATACCTTTGAATGCGCCAATTCCGGCGCATCCTCCGATGAAAACGGCAGCTAAGAAGCATACCAGCAATGTTTTAAAAAAGATGACAGTAAATTTCTTGCGGATCAACGACGCGGAGGAGGTGATCTGTTTCTCTCGTTGTGCTACGCCTTTTTTTCCATAGTTCATGGCAAAGCCTCCTTAAAAATTGAAACAAAAAATGATACTATCCAGATATTATATCAAATATGATATGGAAAATAAAGAAAAATATCAGTATGAAGAATTACTTAAATATAAAACGATAATGATAGAAATAGATAGACTTTTGTGCTAATAAGTTTTATAATTTTTTCATTGAGAGTTGTGACATATTGCTACGATGAGGATAAAAGACAATTTGTAAGATATAAAGGAGGAAGTTTTATGCCGGAAGTAAGACGGATTGTCCCAGAAAAATGGAAAGAGTGGAAAGAAGCCTGCCTGGAATATCGGTGTATGTGTAAGCCCTGGATCATTATGTTTGCCGTTTATGTTATTGGTATCAGTGCGATTTTGCGGGCAAATTTTAATTACCGGGACGATTTGATGCGCGTATTTAACGGACAAGGCGGATGGGAAAATTATGGCCGCTACATTTCCTGCTTTTTGTCATGGTTTATTCATGTTGACACATATTTGACGGACGTCTCGCCGTTGCCGCAAATACTTGCCGCGGTTTTTATGGCAGCAGCCGCGGTAACTGTCTGGTATATATTTTCTAAAGATAAGCATTTTACATTTGGAAATTTGGCGGCTTTAGTTCCTTTGGGGCTTTCCCCATATTTTTTACAGTGCTTTTCTTATAAATATGATTCGCCTTATATGGCTTTGTCAATCCTTGTCTCTGTGATTCCGCTGTTGTTTTGGAAGGATGGGTATCGGAAATACTTCTGTATAGCCGCAGCGGGTACGTTAGCTATGTGCCTTTCTTATCAGGCGTCTTCAGGGATTTTTCCTATGTTAGTAGCGCTGGTTTGCCTCAAAAATTGGAATAGCGGGGATAAAATACAAGAAACATTAAAATTTGCGCTCTATTCCGCAGGCGGATATGTTTTGGGGATGGCATTTTTTAAGATATTCCTTATGCCACAGGCAGATACGTATGTTTCAACTTCTTTGCCCGGTATTCGTGAGTTTTTTCCGGTAGTGGCAAGGAATTTTGTCACATATTTCCATTATGTAGTAAAGGATTTTAAAATAGGCTGGCTGGCGCTTATTTTTCTATTGTGCCTGGGTTTTTTGTTTGTGATGGTACGGGAGAGCAGTCGAAAATGGCTGGCGGCGTTTAGTATGTCGGGCATAATATTATTGATAATGGTGATGTTTTCCTTTGGACTTTATCCTATTTTTTCCCAGCCGCTGTTTGCGCCTAGAGCAATGTATGGATTTGGCATCTTTGTCGCGCTTGTGGGAACGGTTGTTTCAACGGCCGAGAAAGCATATCTGGCAAAAGTCCCATATATCCTATTGGCATGGTGCTTTTTTGTATTCTCGTTTACTTATGGCAATGCGCTGCGGGAGCAGCAGGATTATGCGAATTTTCGACTGGAGGCTGTCGTAAATGATTTGAACAGCCTGGATATTATGATGGACGGTAAAGAGAAAAAGATGCAGTTAATTGGCAGCATTGGACATGCGCCTGTGGTGAAGAATATGTTGAAGCATAATCGAATCTTAAAACGTTTGGTTCCTACTCAGTTTCAGGCAGAACAGAAACCAGAAGAGTGGAAGTTTTATCATAATTATGGTTTAAAAAAGGTTAAGAGGAACCGACATAAAAAGACGGGCGAATATTACCAGAAAATGAACCTGCCAATGCTCAAAGACACCATGTACCATACGATCCGGGGAAAGGATGGGCGCATACTGATTGAGCTGAAATAAAACATTGCCGTCGAATGTTCTTGTGGAGAATGCTTTGCATTTCAAACGGAATATGATAAAATCAAAATAATATACGCACGTGTTAGAGAGATGGAGCCGGAATTATGGAAAACAGACCAGTGAAAATATTATACCAGGGCGGTAGTGGTGAAATTGTGGAAAAAAAATCACGTTTCATTGCGACCTTAGAGAAAATAGAGACAGAGGAAGAGGCGCTCGCTTTTATTGCCCGGATGAAGAAACAATATTGGGATGCCAGGCATAACTGTTATGCTTTTGTGGCTGGAACGAACCAGGAATTGCAGCGATGTAGTGATGATGGAGAACCCAATGGTACCGCAGGACGTCCCATGCTGGATGTGCTTTTGCGCGAGGATATCCATAATTTAGTCGTGGTGGTGACACGTTATTTCGGCGGGACGCTTCTGGGAACCGGGGGGTTGGTACGCGCTTATCAAAAGGCGGTGCAGGAAGGGCTGAAAAACAGCGTAATTATAGAAAAGATGCAGGGAAAACTTCTTACGATTGTAGCTGATTATAATAGCGTTGGCAAGATTCAGTATATTTTGGCGCAGGAAGAAATTGCGACTATGGATTCTTCTTACACGGATCGCGTAGAACTCAAGGTCATGGTTCCGCTAGACAGACTGACGGGAGTGCAGGAGGCTATAACGGAAGGAACGAATGGGACGGCGCGCTTTCAAGTTGGAGAACAGGTGGCGTTTGCGGCAGTGAAAGGGGAAATCCTCTTGCTGTGACAGGTGCTTTTGGCAAATAAATAGGAAATCTGTGAATGGATTTTAAATTGATAAAAGTTTTTTAAAAAAGTACTTGCATTTTATTGGAAATTCGTATATAATACAATCTGTTGAACAACGATGGCCCATCGCCAAACGGTAAGGCAACGGACTCTGACTCCGTCATTTCAAGGTTCGAATCCTTGTGGGCCAGCTTAATACCTGTCACTTACGGTGACGGGTATTTTTATTCTATTATAGGAAAGACCTTGTCACGCGAAAGTGTGAAAGTATCTTTCCTATAAGAGAATAAAAATAGTATGTGAATGTGCACGATTGGAGGAAATAATGTATAGTTTTGCTAGTAGGGTTCGTTACAGTGAAGTGGATACTCACGGGCACATTACGCTGCCTTCCATCATAGATTATTTTCAGGATTGCAGCAGCTTTCAATCGGAAGAGCTGGGGGTGGGTATAGATTATCTAATGGAAGAGGGTTTAATCTGGGTATTGTCTTCCTGGCAGATAGAGGTAAACCGTTATCCACAGATGGGGGAGAAAATGATAGTCCGTACATGGCCATACGGATTTAAAGGATTTTTTGGTTATCGTAATTTTACGATGGAGGAGGAGAATGGCGCGTTATTGGCATATGCCAATTCGATTTGGACGCTGCTCGATTTGCATAAAGGGAAACCGACCAGGCTTCCGGCAAAAATGGAAGAGGTTTATCAGTTATCCCCGCAGCTTTCGATGGAATGTGAGTCAAGGAAGGTTGCATTTCCAGAGGAAATGAAAGCCAGAGAACCGTTTCCGGTGCATAAGTATCACATTGACACAAATCAGCATGTGAATAATGGAAAATATATCAGCATGGCGCAGGAGTATCTTCCTTCGGGTTTTCAGACCAGAAAAATGCGCGCAGAGTATCGGAAGGCAGCGGTTTATAAAGATGTGATCTATCCGTATATTGCGGGGAATCAGAAAAAGATGACAGTGAAACTCGCGGATGGAGAGGGGAAACCGTATGCTGTCATAGAGTTGGAGGAATAGAAATGATTCGTTTAGGAGAAAAACAGACTCTTACGGTTGTGAAAAAGGTAGAATTTGGCGTATATTTGTCAGAAGCGGATAAGCCTGAGAAGCGGGTGCTGCTTCCGGCAAAGCAGGTGCCGGAAGGCACAGAGCTTGAAGATGAGCTGGAGGTTTTTTTGTATAAAGATTCCAAGGACAGAGTGATTTCTACAACCCATGAGCCTAAGTTAAAAATGGGGGAAGTTGCTCCGTTGACGGTGGTGTCGGTGCAGAAGATTGGTGCATTTTTGGATTGGGGGCTGGAGAAAGATTTGTTTCTTCCGTATAAGGAACAAATAGGAAAAGTCCAAACAGGCGATACAATACTGGTGAGACTATATATTGATAAAAGCAGCCGCCTTTGCGCCAGTATGAGGGAACTTTATGATATGCTGGAAACAGATTCCCCTTATCGGAGAGGGGATGTAGTTCATGGGCGTGTTTATGAGTTCAGTAATAATTTTGGCGCGTTTGTGGCAGTAGATGACAAATATTCGGCGCTGATTCCCCGGCATGAAGATCACAGTTCGTTGCGTATTGGGGAAGTGATTGAGGCGCGTGTGGTAGGTGTAAAGCCGGATGGCAAGATAGATTTGACCATGCGGGATAAAGCTTATGTGCAGATCGATAAGGACGCGCAGCAGGTTATGAAAGCGCTGGAGGAATACGGCGGTGTTTTGCCATTTAATGATAAAGCCTCCCCGGAAGTAATTATGAGTGAAATCAAGATGAGTAAGAATGCGTTTAAGCGCGCGGTTGGACGTTTGTATAAAGAACATAAAGTAGAGCTTACGGATACCGGTATACGTAAATTGTAACTGGATGTTTGTTTTGTGATTGATGTTCCCGAATGTTGCAATAATGAAAGCGATGTGCTACACTTGATACATGGATGTAGGAATATCATAAGAGAAGGAGTTGTGATTATGAGAAAAGCTTTGAGGATTGTCAGCATATCTGCCGGTATTGTCAGCGTTGTTTCCGCTGTTATTCTGGGGTATATCTATTTGGAGGATATCGCAGGGTATATCAATAAAACGAAAACAAAATTAATAAATAAAATAGAAGACGAATAGCGCATTAATTTGCCGGTCTAACTGTCGATTTGACGGTTGCCGGCACTGTTTTTTTATCTTGTTTAGGAAAGACCTTGTTACGCTGTGTATGAAATGGGAGGATGTTATGTCTCAGATAAAAAGTGTGAACCGGCTGTTTTTGGCGGTGATTGTAATCTATATAGGAGTAAGCCTTGGGTTTGGTGTTTTAACGTCCTTAATTCCGGCATTGGCAAATTTGCCGATATATGTCTCATTACTCTTGTCCCAGGCGTTGATTTTTACTCCTTGTATTGTCTATTGTAAATGGAAGAAGATAAAGATACGTGAGTTTATTCCTTATCGGAAAATTAATATTTCAACCATCGTTCTTGTGATAATCTGTACCTATTTGATGTATCCGCTGATTGTTGTGCTGAATGCGATTTCAATGTTGTTTTCCACATCTGGAACAGCAAACGTTATGCAGTTGATGCAGGGACAGAATGTGATATTGAGCACGTTATTTATGGCGGTTATGCCTGCGTGTGTAGAGGAATTTATGTTCCGCGGCGTACTCTTCCAGACCTACCGTAAGAGTAAAATGCTGGCGGCAATTTTATTGAGTGCATTTTTGTTTGGATGTATGCATATGAATTTAAATCAGTTTATATATGCGTTTGCGCTTGGCGTGTATCTGTCGTTCTTGGTGGAGGCAACAGGGAGTATTTTCAGCTCTATGCTTGCACATTTTACACTGAATTTTACCAGTGTGGTAATTAGCTTTTTGATGCCGTACCTCTATGAAATGATGGGCATGTCTCAGACGCAGATGAATCAACAAGTGGAACTTGGAGGGCTTGCCTCTAATATGGGAGGCAATGAACTGGTGATGTTTTTAATGGGCATTCTGGTTTGGGCCATGGTAGCGGTAGGAACGACTTGTGCCGCATTTGGAATTTTTATGGCGATTAGCAAGATAAATGGTCGTTGGGCGTATGTGAAGGGGATGTTTCGGACGGGGACAAGGGAACGATTACTTACACTTCCGCTTATTTTAGGGATTGTAATTGCCTTTGTATTTATGGGATTTACGGTATATTTAGAACATCTTTAAGTAAACAGGCAGGAGCAGATTACCACATGTAATCTGCTCCTGCCTGTCAGATACGTTTAGACGGAAATATCAACATTTCCCCCTACATGAGGGGTAACGGATTGTTCCATAATCTTAATCATGGAGTCTCCCATTGTCTCTACCGCATCCAGTTGTTTGCTCAACATGAGGACGCCGATGTCGCCGTTGAGCTTTGTCATGCTGAGAGCTGTTGATAAAGAAGCAATATCCATTGCACAATCCCCCTTTCCGGTTTTATTATGGCATGAAAATGGGAAAAATGCAATGTAGAATAAAACAGGAATAAAACAGGAATAAAACAGGAATAAAACAGGAGGTTATATATGATGTATGATGTAATTATTTTAGGGAGCGGGCCGGCGGGCCTGAGCGCGGCGATCTATGCGCAGCGCGCTCGTTTTCATACGCTTGTTATAGAGGAGAAGCCTATGAGCGGAGGGCAGATTCTGGACACCTATGAGGTAGACAATTATCCTGGGCTTCCGGAAATCACAGGGTTTGAGTTGGGGCAAAAGTTCCGTACCCATGCGGATCGTTTGGGAGCGGAGTTTGTCAATGAACAGGTCAAGGAAATCCGTGTGAATGGAGAAAACAAGCAGGTGGTTACAAATAAGGCGGAGTATGAGGCGAAGGCGCTGATTTTAGCGACAGGTGCAAAGCATCGCAAGCTTATGGTTCCGGGTGAGGAAGAACTTACCGGGGTGGGAGTGTCTTATTGTGCAACGTGTGACGGGGCGTTTTTCCGGGGAAAAGAGGTAGTGGTAGTTGGCGGCGGAGATGTGGCGTTAGAAGATGCATTATTTCTTGCCAGAGGATGTGATAAAGTTTATCTTATCCACCGGAGAGATGAATTTCGCGGGGCGCGTATTCTTCAGGAACGCGTGATGGAAACAGAAAATATTGAGCTGGTATTAAATAGCCGGGTAACGGAAATTCGGGGAGACGGCAAGGTGGAAAGTGTGCTTGTGCATGACAATATCGAAGAGACGGAACGTGAAATTTGCGTACAGGGTGTGTTTATTGCGGTAGGAATTGAGCCGAACACATTGGCGGTGAATGGCATTGCAAAGCAGGATGAACAAGGATATATCATTGCGGGAGAAGATACGAGAACCAGCGTGCCGGGAATTTTTGCTGCCGGGGACGTTCGCACAAAGAAGCTTAGGCAGGTAGTGACGGCGGCTGCGGATGGAGCGAATGCGGTTGCTTCTGTTGAGCGGTATCTCAGTGACATGTAAATATATGAGTGCGATAGCAGCTTGTTTTTGCCAAAGGTTTATTACCTATCAACAGTAACTATATATAAAATGTGATATAAATTTGTAGAATATTATGGTTGACATAGTACAAGCCCTTTGCTATAATTAGTCCTGTAATAAAATTGTAACAAATGAGAAATTCCGATAGGAATTTGTAACAATAAAAAGGATAAATTATGGAGGGTAAGATGAACAGGAATTCAATCAGAAGAGCAACTACATGTTGTCTGACCGCGGCAGTGGTATTGTCTGGAAGTTCTTTTGTAACAAATGCAGCAGTGAATGCAGGGGTAGGAAGTTTGATTTCAGCGGCTCAGAACGAAGTGCAGATTGCCAGTGAGACAAGTTCTACCGCAGGGGTTTCAGAAGCAATTGCAAAGTCTTTGGGGAAAGGCTCTGCGCAGGTAGCACAGAATGAAAAAGCTGTTGTAAAATCTGAATATGATGATATTGCAATCGCTCAAGTAGATAATTACGTTCATGTTCGTTCCGCAGCAGGCGAGGACGGCGAAGTACTTGGTAAATTATATAACAATTCAGCTTGTACCGTGCTTGGTACTGAGGGTGACTGGTATAAGATTCATTCCGGCGATGTAGAGGGTTACATAAAGGCAGAGTTCCTGGTATTGGGAAATGCTGAGCTGGCAAAGTCTGTCGGACGCCGTGTGGCAGATGTGAAGACAGAGTCTTTGAATGTTCGTTCTGATTCAAGTACGGATGCAGAGCTTTTGGGACAAGTACCAGAAGGAGAAGAGCTTTCTGTAGTAGAAGAGAAAGATGGCTGGGTAAAAGTTTCTATTGAAGAGGGCGAAGGCTGGGTTTCCAGTGAATTCGTTGACTGTAGTACCCATTATATTGTAGCTGAGTCCAAAGAAGCAGAGGAAGCGCGTCTGAAGAAAGAGGAAGAAGAGAGACGTGCAGCAGAAGAGGCGGCAAGGAAGGCAGCAGCTTCCAGAAGTTCTTCACGTTCTTCTAGTTCCGCAGGTTCTTCCAGTTCCTCAGGCGGCAGTTCAGCGCCAAGTAAAAGTTATGCTCCGCCAAGTGGCGGCAACGGACAGGCAGTTGCGAATTATGCTTGCCAGTTTGTAGGTAATCCGTATGTATATGGTGGTACAAGCCTGACGAACGGTGCAGATTGTTCTGGATTTGTTATGAGTGTGTATGCAGCATTTGGCGTAGGTCTTCCACATTCCTCCAGTGCATTGGCAGGCGTTGGTTACGGTGTAGATCCAGGCGCAATGCAGCCGGGAGATATTGTATGTTACAGCGGCCATGTTGGAATCTATGTAGGCAATAATACGATTGTTCATGCAAGTACCGAGGCAACGGGAATTAAGTATACATCTCCTGCAAATTATCGTCCAATTGTTGCAGTAAGAAGAATTTTCTAAGAAAATAAGATAAGTAGAGTAAGAGTGCCGGATTGCAGTTTAGCTGTAATCCGGTTTTTTCTCTTATAGGAAATACCTTGTCACGCTAAGGCGTGAAAGTATATTTCCTATAAGAGAAAACTAATAATGCGCACTCGCACAAGAGGAAATATGTCGCTAAAGCGACTGTGCTCAGCGCGTCAAAGTGTGCAATCCCCAGGGGATTGAGGGACTAGGGAAGCCCTCGTGGGTTTGCGCACTTTTTTCTTATAGGAAATACCTTGTCACGCTAACGTATGAAAGGAGCCTTTATGGAGCAATCTGCATTTGAGAAAATATATGAAGTTGTAAAACAGATTCCGCGTGGAAAAGTCGCGACTTATGGACAGGTGGCAGCGCTAGCCGGGAACAAGCGCTGGGCAAGGGTGGTAGGGTATGCGCTGCACGCAAATCCTGATCCGGGGCAGATTCCTTGTCACCGCGTTGTCAATAGGGAGGGGAGGGTGTCTGAGGCTTTTGCATTTGGGGGAGGAAATCGGCAAGTAGAATTACTTCAGGCGGAAGGGGTAACATTTGTAAATGGTTATGTGGATATGGAACAGTGTCAGTGGCGAAGATGGGTGTATTAATATCAAGAAGAAATTAATTTGAACGTTTTGAATTACTATTTCCAGCGGGTTCGGAATAGTTACTTAAATTGTTACACAATTCATAATTTTGTAATAAAATAGTCTTACCCCAAAAATCGCGTAAACTTTATAAAAATTTTGTTATAAACAAACTGCACAAAAATTATAAAGAGATGCCAAAATATTAGAATTTATCAAAAAGTTATCCACATAAAATTGGAATGAAAAACCAAAGAATAGAGTTATACACGAAGTTATCAACGTTATCCACAAAAGAAGTATCACTTTTGTGGTTTACATAGGCATAAAATAGGAACGAATGTTTTGTGAAGTTGTAATAAAAATAGTATTTTACGAAAAAAATAGGCAAAAATATTGACAATTAAAAAAACAAAAAACACGTTATTTAGATAGAAAATGTCAGTTAATTTGTGATAACAGATTGGGATAGCATATGGAAATAGTTACAGCGGATTCATGAAAAAAATCTAAACGATAGTTGAAAAAATTTCCTTCATTTGGTATACTTCATAGATAATTTAATTTTAAGATAGCGTTCAATGGAAGACTATGGGTGTTATATGGTAAAGAAAATAGATATTTTAGGCATAAACCTGGAAAATTATACAGTCAGAGAAGCCATGCTGCGTATGGAAGTGTGTTGGAATAATACGATTATGAGTACGGTGGATACGATTTCCATGGACAAATTGGTGAAAGCCAAGTCGGACGAGTTGGTAAAAAAGTGCATAGAAAATCTTGATTTGGCAATTATTTGTGATAAGGAGATTTTAAAAGCGGCAGGAATTGTCTCTTCGCAACGAACGAAGGAGACAGTGGAGAATGAATTTCAGAAGGAATTTTTGAGGAGAGCAGCGCGCAACAAGCGTACCGTATATTTATTAGGGGAGTCCGGTGAACAGATCGGGCAATTGCAGGGATTTCTCAACGAGAATTATGAAAAGCTGAAAATTGTAGGTGTGTATGCCGTCTCGGAGTGTGGCGGGGATTATGATACAGTAATTAATGAAATCAATATTGCGACACCGGATGTAATCTTGTCTGTGCTGCCGACGCCGCAGCAGGAGTATTTTCTAGAGGAACATAAGGAAAAGCTGAATGCTAAGATTTGGTATGGGCTCGGCAGGGATTATGCAGGCAGACAGGGGAAGTCTGAAGTGGCGGGAATTGCCCGCAAATTAATTCAAAAGGGAATTTTGCACACGCTGATTCTCCGTTATAAAAACGATGACAGTGAGGAAAATGATGGATAAAATCTTTACGAATATGCGAAAGCCGTTATTTCGGTATTTGGTGATTGTTGCCGGAACAGGACTTTTGGCATTTGCCATTAAATGTATTTTTGATACGGTGGGATTGGTAACGGGTGGATTTACAGGCATCGCCATTCTATTAAAGAGCCTGACGGGATTTTTCTATGAGGGTGGAATACCGCTTTGGTTTGCCAACTTAGCATTGAATATTCCCTTTTTCTTAATTGCCTTAAAGATAAAAGGAAAGCGTTTTATCTGGAGGACAGGCGTTGCTACGGTACTGCTTTCTGTCTGGCTGTATGTGATACCGGAAATAGACTTTGCCGCCGGGGATTATATTCTGGCATCTATATTTGGCGGCGTGCTTGCGGGTATTGCCATGGGTATGATTCTCTGGGCAAATGCAACGACAGGTGGAACGGAAATGGTGGCGTTGCTACTGCAAGGCTGGCTGAAACATTATTCTGTGCCACAGATTATGCAGGTGTTGGATGGCATGGTCGTGCTTGCAGGGCTGTATGTGTTTGGGCTGCGTCCTTCCATGTATGCGATTGTGGCAATCTACATCTCGTCTAAAGTGACCGATACCATCTTAGAGGGAATGAAGTTTTCCAAAGGGGCATATATTATTACAGACTTTTATGAGGAAGTTGCTAAGAGGATTATGGAGGATCTTGACCGGGGTGTAACGGGTATGGATGCGTATGGAATGTATTCCGGCAATAAGAAATGCGTGTTATATTGTGTGGTTTCCAAAAAAGAGATTGTGCGTCTAAAAGAACTGGTACATGAGGTGGACCGCAAGGCTTTTGTGGTAGTTGGCGATGTGCGGGAGGTTCTCGGTGAAGGATTTATTAGACTATAAATTGTTTTTACGGATGCTGATATAAAGTATCTTTTATAGAAGCAATAAGAAAACTGTTTGCTCAATTGTATACTATGCCTAAGGTCAAAAATATCATATTTTGAAAAATAATTGAGGAAATGCATAAAAAAATGACGATTTCCTCTTTATTTTTTTGTGCTTTTGCATTAAACTATAAATTAGATTATCTCACTTCACGAAAATAGGTGAAATATAATTTGTGAAAGTTGCATAGAAAATAATGTACAAGTAATCAGATGGTATGATCAGAATAAGGCTTAACAGAGAGGAAAGGGAGTGGACAAAATGATTTCAAATCAGATACTTCAGAATACAATTGATGGTTTAAAAGGAATCACAAGAATTGATTTATGCATTATTGATACAGAGGGGAAAGTTTTGGCGACAACGTTCCAGGATACGGATAATTACGTTACAGCGGCGCTTGCTTTTGTGGAATCCCCGGCAGACAGCCAGGTTTTTCTGGGATGCCAATTTTTTAAAGTTTTTGACGACCATCAGTTAGAATATATTTTGCTTGCCAACGGAGACAGTGAAGACGTATATATGGTAGGGAAAATCGCAGGGTTCCAGCTTCAGAATCTTTTGGTGGCATATAAGGAGCGTTTTGATAAAGATAATTTTGTAAAAAATTTATTATTGGATAATTTGCTTCTGGTTGACATTTATAACCGTGCCAAGAAGCTGCATATAGATACGGAGGCGCGCAGGGTTGTCTTCATTATAGAGACAGCTCTGGAAAAAGAGGGGAATGAAATGGAGAAGGTGCGCGGGCTTTTAGGCAGCAAATCCAGAGATTTTATTACCGCGGTTGATGAGAAAAATATTATTGTGGTAAAGGAAGTTCTGGAGAACGAAGGTTATGATGAGCTGAACAAAACAGCAGAGATGATTTTAAATATGTTTAATAGCTGCGAGAATCAGGAAATTCACATTGCCTATGGAACAATTGTCAGTGAGATCAAGGAAGTTTCAAGATCTTATAAGGAAGCGCGCATGGCATTGGACGTAGGAAAGATTTTCTTTGAGGATCATCGGATTATTGCCTACTCAACGCTGGGTATCGGACGTTTAATCTATCAGTTACCAATACCGTTGTGTAAGATGTTCATTAAAGAAATTTTTGACGGCAAATCGCCCGATGAATTTGATGATGAGACGCTTACTACGATCAATAAATTTTTTGAAAATAGTCTCAATGTATCGGAGACATCGAGGCAGCTCTATATCCATCGCAATACGCTGGTGTACCGCTTGGATAAGTTACAAAAGAGTACGGGACTGGATTTGCGGATTTTTGAAGATGCCATTACCTTTAAGATTGCTTTGATGGTGGTGAAATACATGAAGTATATGGAGTCTTTGGACTATTAATTAGAGGAGGCTTATATGATTAAACTTGAAAATGTCAGCAAGGCATATTCTGCCGGAATCCCGGCGTTAAATGATGTCAGCCTGCATATAGAGACGGGGGAATTTGTCTTTGTGGTGGGGGACAGCGGTTCCGGCAAATCCACATTGATTAAGCTTCTCCTAAAAGAGTTGGAGCCTACGAGCGGCAGCATTGTAATCAATGGGCAGAAGTTAGGAAATATCCGCCACAAAGACGTGCCGAAATTCCGTCGGAATCTCGGTGTTGTGTTTCAGGATTTCCGTTTGTTGAAAGATCGTAATGTCTATGAGAATGTGGCATTTGCTCAGCGTGCGGTTGGCAAATCGGCGAAGAGTATGCGGCGCAAAGTGCCGGCGGTACTGTCTATGGTGGGACTTGCGGCAAAATATAAATCTTATCCCAGGCAGATTTCTGGTGGTGAGCAGCAGCGTGTGGCGATTGCTCGAGCGTTGGTGAATGAACCCAAAATTCTGCTTGCCGATGAGCCCACTGGTAATCTGGATACCCATAATGCCTGGGACATCATGAAGCTTTTAGAAGAGATTAACCAAAGAGGCACGACGGTTCTTGTCGTCACCCACAATTTGGAGATCGTCAAGACCATGAAGAAACGTGTCATTACCATGAAGAAAGGCGTCGTCGTGAGCGACGAGCGGGTAGGTGGCGTCAATGAGGATTAGTACATTTTTCTATACATTAAGGCAGGGCGCTAAGAATATCTGGAAAAATAAAATGTTTTCTTTAGCGTCAATTGCTACGATGTCAGCATGCATTTTTCTATTTGGCGTGTTTTATTCTGTGGTCGTGAATTTCCAGAGTGTGGTTAAGGAAGTGGAATCCGGTGTTGCTGTTACGGTATTTTTTGTTGATGGGGCATCTCAAGAACAGATTGATGAGGTGGGCGTACAGATAGGCAAGCGCGCAGAGGTTTCTAAGAAGGTATTTGTCTCCGCGGAGGAAGCGTGGAACGAGTTTCAGAAAGTTTATTTTGAGGGAGCAGAGGAAATGGCGGAAGGGTTTACTAACGATAATCCGCTGGCCAATTCTGCGCATTATGAAGTATATATGAATGATATTTCCATGCAGGAATCTTTGGTTACATACCTGGAGTCGCTTGCGGGCGTCAAAGAAGTGAAAAGTTCGGATATTGCGGCGAATACGCTGACCGACTTCAATCGTCTGATTGGTTATGTCTCTGCGGGAATTATCCTGATTCTTTTATGCGTTGCGGTCTTTTTGATTAGCAATACGGTCACAATCGGCATTGCAGTCCGCAGAGAGGAGATTGCGATTATGAAATTGATTGGCGCGACCGATTATTTCGTGCGCGCGCCTTTTATTGTTGAGGGAATTCTCATAGGAATGATCGGTTCGGTGTTGCCGCTGTCGATACTGTATGTAATGTACCGGAGGATTATTTTTTATGTGGCGGAGAAGTTTCGTTGGCTCAGCAGCATGTTGGAATTTTTGCCAGTAGAGAAGGTTTTTGCGACATTGGTTCCCGTGGGACTGATTTTGGGGGTAGGGATTGGCTTTTTAGGCAGTCGCATGACAATCAGGAAGCATTTGAAAGTGTGATGGTTTTAGAGAATGGATGCAGGTTTGTTCATTTTTTATGCTGATAGAGAAGAAGAAAAGAGGGATTACATGGACACACAATTTAAGGAGCCGCAAGAATTGGACGATCAGCAGCGGCTTGCGCGGGAGTATGCTCTTTCAGAAAGCGCGCGTTATGCAGGTGGGAACCGCAGACCTCCGAAAAAGGGACCTGGATTTGGGATGGGTGTCTTGATTGGCTGCGCCTGTACACTCTTGGCAGTTACCGTGTTGCTGCTTGGTGGATGGACGATTATGCACAGCGTAAGTTCGGTAACGGAGGTCAAAGAGGAGGAAACATCCGAGGGCACCAAGGAAGCTGTCACGGATCGTTCTGTGGAGGAAAAGGCTGGGCAGCTTGCGGATTTGATTGACCAGTATTATTATGAAAATATAGATGAAGATGCAATGGTAGAGGGCATGTATGCCGGAATGACGGAAGGATTGGGGGATCCGTATTCTGCATATTTTTCTGCGGAGGAGTATGCATCCTTTAATGAGAGTACCACGGGTGTTTATTATGGTATCGGCACGGTGCTGACCCAGGATGCAAAGACGAAGGTGGTTACCATTTTGCATGTTTATCCAGGGACTCCGGCAGAGGAAGCGGGCATCCGTGATGGAGATGTGATTGCTAAGGTGGATGATATAGCAGGAGATAGCATGGAATTATCGGAGCTGACAACCCATATCAAGGGGCAGGAGGGCACGACTGTCCATATAGAAGTAATACGTCAGGGGGAAAATGATTATCTTGGCTTCGATGTGGAACGCCGACAGATAGAAGTTCCCACGGTAGAATATGAGATGCTTGAAGGGAATGTCGGGTATATACAGGTTACCGAGTTTTCTACAGCGACGCCGGAGCAGTTTGATGAAGCGATTGAGAATTTGCAGGGACAGGGAATGGTCTCTATGATTGTAGATTTGCGTGATAACCCCGGAGGCGTCCTGCAATCGGTTTGCGATATGTTGGATAAGCTTCTGCCGGAAGGGTTGTTGGTGTATACGGAGGATAAGTACGGGAACCGTTCCGATTACAAATCGGACGCTCAGTGTATGGATATTCCTATGGCAGTACTGATCAATGGGAACAGCGCCAGTGCATCCGAGATTTTTGCGGGGGCAATTAAAGATTATAAGTATGGCACGCTGATTGGCACAACATCATTTGGCAAAGGTATTGTACAGACAATTATACCGTTGAGCGACGGCAGCGCCATCAAGCTTACGATGGCGAAATATTTTACGCCCAAGGGAAATTATATCCATGAGGTTGGCATTTCCCCGGATATTGAGCTGGAATATGAATACTTGAATGAAGAGGATGAGATATATAATCCCATGCATGACAATCAGGTACAGAAAGCATTAGAAGTTCTTGGTCAGAAGGATTGACAAATGTCTAAGAATCATATATGATAGAGTCCATCAGAATAAACGCAGAGGGACTGCATAGCAGTTGAGAAGGTTAAAACCTGACTCTTTGAACCTGTCAGTTAATACTGTCGTAGGGAGCGGAACGGATATAGAAAGAAGGCGCTGTCACGGCACGTCTTCTTTTTTGTTGTGGAAAACATCTATAACATGAAAGCACGACGTCATTTTGCTCTGTTATTGCATCCCCGCACGAAGGAGAGGACGATTATGAGAGAATATGCAACACAGATGGAAGCTGCCCGCAAAGGTATTGTTACAGAGGAGTTAAAGAAAGTCGCGCAAAAAGAGCGGATGACGGTGGAAGAGCTGATGCCGTTGGTGGCGGAAGGTAAAGTGGCGATTTGTGCCAATAAGAATCATGCCTGCTTAGAGCCAGAAGGAGTTGGCTCCATGTTGCGGACAAAAATTAACGTTAATCTCGGTGTTTCCAGAGATTGTAAAGATTACGACATTGAGATGGCAAAGGTAATGGAGGCTGTGAATATGGGGGCGCATGCGATTATGGACTTGTCTTCCCATGGAGATACCATTCCATTTCGTCGTAAATTGACGTCGGAATGTCCGGCGATGATTGGCACGGTGCCAGTGTATGACTCGGTAATTCACTACCAGAGAGATTTGGCAACTTTGACAGCGAAAGATTTCCTGGAGGTGGTGCGTTTGCATGCAGAAGACGGCGTGGACTTTGTCACCCTGCATTGCGGGATTACCAGAAAGACGATTGAACAGATTAAGAAGCACAAACGCAAGATGAATATTGTTTCTCGGGGTGGTTCTCTGGTATTTGCCTGGATGTGTATGACTGGGGAAGAGAATCCATTTTATGAGTATTATGATGAAATTTTAGAAATCTGTCGTGAATATGATGTGACGATTTCTTTGGGGGACGCTTGCCGTCCGGGATGTCTTGCCGACGGTTCCGATGTTTGCCAGATTGAAGAGCTGGTGCGTTTGGGAGAGCTGACGAAACGTGCCTGGGAGCGTGACGTTCAGGTGATGGTAGAAGGACCAGGCCATATGCCGATGGATCAGATTGCGGCGAATATGAAAGTGCAGCAGACAATTTGCCTGGGCGCCCCGTTTTATGTGTTGGGGCCGATTGTCACTGATATTGCGCCGGGATATGATCATATCACTTCAGCAATCGGCGGAGCAATTGCCGCGCAGAACGGTGCAGCGTTTCTCTGTTATGTAACGCCGGCAGAGCATTTGGCGCTGCCCAACGTAGAGGATGTCAAACAGGGAATCATAGCTTCTAAAATAGCAGCTCATGCGGCGGACATTGCCAAAGGCGTGCGCGGAGCCAGAGAAATTGATGATAAGATGGCGGATGCCAGAAGAGAATTGGATTGGGAGACGCAGTGGGAATGCGCCCTGGATCCGGAGACCGCGAAAAGGATTCGTGAGGACAGGAAACCAGAGCATGACGATACATGTTCTATGTGTGGAAAATTCTGTGCAGTACGCAGCATGAACAAGGCGTTGTCCGGTGAATATATTGACATACTGTAATGCTTGAGGTGGAAAGGAAGAATGTAATGAAAGGCTGGCTGTATTTGATTGCGGATTTCTCTTATGGGGAAGAGAAGATAAAGAAAACACTGGAAGCCGGGGTTGACTATATCCAGCTTAGGGAAAAGGATATTTCTTCGGCAGAATATTTGCGCAGGGCCAAGCGTTTGCGGGAAATGGCACGTGGATTTGACACGAAACTGATTATCAATGACAGGCTGGATATCGCCATGCTTTGCGACGCAGATGGCGTGCATCTGGGCCAGCAGGACATTCCGGTAAAAGATGCAAGGAAATTGCTCGGTGTAGGTAAGATTATCGGAGCCACGGCAAAAACCGTCGAACAGGCACGGCAGGCGATAAAAGACGGTGCAGATTACCTTGGCAGCGGGGCCTGGTTTCCGACGGAGACGAAGAAGGACGCTGTACCGATTGCAGAGGAAGTTTACCGGGAAATCCTTGCGGTTGCGCCCATTCCCAATGTGGCGGTGGGCGGTATTGATGCAGAAAACGGCGGAAGGCCCTTAGCGTGTGGTGCAACGGGACTTGCAATTTCCGCAGGTATCTTAAAGGCGGATAATCCGGCGGATGAGGTGAGAAAAGTTCGGCGGCTCTTAGAGGAGTTCTTTTCGCTCAGAAAGTGAGGGAGAATGTGAAAACAGTGCTTACCATAGCCGGCAGCGATTGCAGTGGAGGCGCCGGCATACAGGCAGATTTAAAGACAATTACATCATGGGGGCTGTATGGCGAGAGCGTAATTACTGCGTTGACAGCACAGAATACGATGGGGATAGCGGATGTTTTGCCGGTATCCCCTGAATTTTTAGAAAAACAGTTGACGTGTGTATTTACCGATATTGTGCCGGATGCAGTGAAAATAGGGATGGTTACCGGGATAGAACAAATGCAGGTTGTCCGGAATTGTCTGCGCAAATATCAGGCGCGGCATATAGTGATAGATACCGTGATGGTGTCGACTAGCGGCAGGCGTCTTATGGAATCGGACGCGCTCAAATATTACAAAGAAAATATTCTTCCTCTGGCAAATGTTTATACGCCAAATCTCCCGGAAGCGGAGGTATTGTTAAAAACATCCATCAAAACAAGGGAAGAAAGGGTTGCAGCGGTGAGGGAGTTTGCGTTACAATACAAGGGTATCATTTATTTGAAAGGCGGGCATGATGAAAGCTGCGCCGACGATTTGTTTTTTGACGGGAAGGAGCCTGTCTGGTTTGAGGCGCCGCATATTGTAAACAGCAATACGCATGGGACGGGATGTACGCTGTCCGCAGCGATTGCTTGTGGGCTTGCTATGAGTTTAGGTGCAAGAGACAGTGTAAGGAGAGCCAAGCAGTATGTCACGGGTGCGATTGCAGATGGCATGGACTTGGGAAAAGGGAACGGACCCTTGAACCATATGTATCGTTTGAAGAAGCTGCAAAGGAGTTTTTGGGAATGAAGAAAAAATTATTATTATTGGTGTTGGCTTTGTGCCTGATGACAGTCGCGTGTAATGGGAAGCGCACACCTGAAAAAGATGTGTCAAAACAGAATACGACGAAGCAGACAGAGGATGACATAGTCGAGGAACCTTCTCAGACGAAGGAGGAGGACGAGGAAAAGAATACGCAGGCGAGTGCGGATGGACAGAAGCAAGCGCAGGAGCTTTCTAAGGCTCCAAAGGTGACGTTTACTGATTATTCCCAGGAAATCCGTGATGAAGAGAGCGATGTGCTTCTTTTATCGGTGACAGAGAATTGTCCTGTGATTACAATTGAGGAAAATGAAGACATCTCACGGAAGATGAATATGGTCTTTGAGCAGCAGCATACCACGAATGTGGATGAAATCGCAAGAAAGGTGCAGGAGGCGAAAGATTACCGCAAGGAATTGCCGCAGGAGGAGGCTGAGTCCTTCACAGGCTATGGGTATGGGATGAATTATAAGGTCATGTATGCCTCGACGAAGATTTTGAGTATTGAGTCAGAAAATTATGATTGGCAGGGCGCAGTGCATCCTAACACATGGACATCTTCGTATTGTTTTGATGTCTCTACCGGGGACTTGCTCTATCTGGCGGATGTTTTTACCGATGAGGTGAAGGCAAGGAAGGTCGTGGAAGAGCATATTTTAGACACGATTACGAAGGAACCCTACAAAGATGCATTGTTAGATGACTATGAGGCGTATGTTGCCGACGTCATGACAGAGAACACATTTTATCTCAACGAGAAAGGGTTGGTGGTAATCTGTAACCCTTATATGGTTACGGCGTATGTGGCAGGGACGATTGAGGTTCAAATCCCATATGAAGAACTGAAAGACGCAATGAATGAAAAATATATAATGTAAAATTAATATTTTGGATAGGAGCGGGTTATGGAGAGATCACCGTTGACGACCTTGTGTTACATAGAAAAAGATGGTAAGTATCTGATGCTGCACAGGGTGAAAAAAGAGAAAGATGTAAATAAGGACAAATGGATCGGAATTGGCGGGCATTTTGAAACAGGAGAGAGCCCGGAAGAATGTCTGCTCCGGGAGGTAAAGGAGGAAACTGGTCTAACGCTGACCGGTTTTTCTTTTCGTGGAATGGTGACATTTTCTGCCATTGGCTGGCCGACAGAATATATGTGTCTGTATACGGCGGATAAATTTACGGGAACGTTGGTGGAATGTGACGAGGGTACGTTGGAATGGGTTGATAAAGAGCGTCTAATGTCTTTGAATTTGTGGGAAGGGGATAAGATCTTTTTTCGCCTGCTTATGGAAGATGCGCCGTTTTTTTCCCTAAAATTAAGTTACGATGGAGATAAGCTGACAGCGGCGGTGCGGAATGGAGTACCGATGAAATTAACGAAAGCGCGGGAACAATCTTGAAGGGGCGGCAATAAAGCTGTATAGATACCAAAGGCAGAGAATCTATGACAGGGAGGAATGAAGATGAAAAAGAAGAGAGCGGTGCGCAGGCTGCTTGCCCTGGCATTGACGTTCAGCCTTGTGCTGACGATGAGCGGAAGTGCGAGTGCGGAAAAAAAGTCAGCAAATGGAGAATTGCAATGGGAGGAAGAGCCGGAAGCAGGAGATGCAGGGATAGAAGCGCAGCGGACGGTATCTGCGGACGACGGCAATAAAATTTTTAGCCAGGATAGCGCGAGGGATTCAGAAGAAGTGCGAGTGTTCATTGTGCTTGAGGGACAATCAGCGTTGGAGGAGGGATTTTCCGCCCAGGAAATTGTAGAGGACAGCAGAGCAGAGCATTTTTCCCAACAGATGCAGGAACAGCAGGATTTGGTAGTGGAGAAAATCGAACATGCAGTAGCCGACCGCCCGTTGGAAGTTCGTTATCAGTTTTGTTTCTTATCAAACGCTGTGTCTGCGGTGGTACAGTATCAAGATATCGAAAAGATTCAGAACGTGGATGGTGTGAAAGCGGTATATGAGGTGCCGCGTTATCGTCTTCAGGAAGCGGCAGAGCCGAATACCATCACAGCAGGGGAGATGGTGGGAAGCTATCATTCCTGGGACAGCGGCTATACGGGAGCTGGGCAGAAGATTGCCATCGTAGATACGGGAATTGATTTGAACCATCCTTCTTTTGATCCCAAGGCATTTTCATATGGTCGTGAATTAACAGAGGAAAAAAGCGGACATGGTGTGGCAAAAGAGGAACTTCTGACCGCAAAGAAGATTGCGAAAGTCTTTGGTAAATTAAATGCCGGTGGAAAGAAGAGTGGTATAAGTCCTAGAAATCTATACCGAAATGAAAAAGTTGCATTTGCATTTAATTATGCTGGAAGAAATTTGGATGTTTCTCATGAGGGTGGTGCTCATGGCACTCATGTTGCTGGCATAGCAGCCGCGAATCAGTATGTGCCGGCAGAGAAAGGCGCATATCAAGAGCAGGCGGATGGAGTGGTGGGAATTGCCAAAGACGCCCAGCTTTTGGTGATGAAGGTGTTTGCGGACGGCGATGAGACGTTTACGGATGATTATATGGCGGCGGTGGAGGACGCCCTGCTTTTGGATGCCGATGTGGTAAATCTGAGCCTGGGCAGTCCAAGTCCGGGGGAAAGTTCTGTTTTTTCTGGTGAAGAATACATAAACGACATATTTGAAAGGCTGCGCAAGAGCGATGTGGTGGTCAGTATTTCTGCCGGCAATAACGGCGCCTGGGGGGAAGCTGGCAGCGAGGGCCATAACCGCGCGCAGGACGTTAATTTGAACATGGTGGGGAGCCCCGGCTCTTATGCGAATGTGCTGGCTGTGGCAAGCGCTGTGAATGACGGCTATCGCGGCAGCGGTTTTCGGGTTGGAAAGCGGACTTATTTTTACAGCGACGCCGTGGGCAAAGAAACTATTCCTGCGCTGCGTTCTCTGGATGACAGCGGGAACGGTACGGAGTATAAATATGTATTTTTGGAGACGTTCGGGGAGAAGGAAGATTATCAGTCAATAAATGTGAAAGGAAAGATTGTTTTTGTCAGCAAAGGGGTCATCTCCTTTGCCAAGAAACATGAGAATGCTCAGAAAGCAGGGGCGGCGGCTCTTATTATTTATAATGATGACCTTGGTTTTCCCAAGTTAAATCTTTCTGAATCTAAGGCGGAAATTCCCTGCGCTATGATGGGCTGGGAAGATAGCTGGTCTTTGCAGGAGAGAGGACGTACGGGAACGCTCAGTATTTTATCAAAGCCTGTAAAAAACGCTAAGGTGGCACAGGGCTATCGGATGAGCGATTTTTCGGCATGGGGTGTGCCGGGCAATCTTGCGCTAAAACCGGAGATTACGGCGCCCGGTGAGAATATATATGCCACGCTTGACGGCGGCGAATATGGCTGTATGAGCGGCACATCTATGGCGGCGCCCAGCATTGCTGGGATGAGCGCTTTAGTCTTAGAATATATTGAGCGTGAACGCTTGGAGGAAAAAACAGGAGTTGGCAAAAGAGCGTTGGCGCAGTCTTTGTTGATGAGTACGGCCGTGCCCATGAAAGAAAAGGATAAAGAGGAGTATTCGCCTAGAAAACAGGGCAGTGGACTTGCCAATGTGGGTTTGGCGACTACTACGCCGTCCTGTCTTCTGGTTGGCAAAAAGAAGGGGAATGACGGGAAGGTAAAAGTCGAGTTGGGAGATGACCCGCAGCGAAAGGGCGTGTATGAATTTTCCTTTCAGGTTTGCAATTTGACGGAAGAAAACCAGTATTATACTTGGGACAGTTCTATTCTTACGGAGGAGTTATCAGAGGGAAAATGGATTGCGCAAAGTTCTCATAAACTACGCCCGAAAGTGACATTTTCTTCGGACAGCCGGGTGCTATGGTATGATTTGAATGGAGACGGCAGGGTGGACAGAGAGGACGCCGCTCAGTTGTTGCGTCACGTCAATCAATCGGTAAATTTAGAGCGGGTGGCATGTAATCTGCAAAAGTTTGACTTCCATGAGGACGGTGTGATTGATACGGCAGACGTCCATGCTTTTCTCAAAGAATTGGAGGCTCCTACGGTAGATTTACGGGAAGAGACGTTGGAGGTAAAGGAGACGGCTGAGGTTTCTGTGAAAGTGGAATTATCTTCTGGAGACAAAAAGTATTTGGACAGTCGTTTTGTGAATGGTATGTATATAGACGGTTTTATCTATCTCAAGGGCGCGGTAGATTTATCTGTTCCGCTGCTTGCGTTTTATGGAAACTGGACGGAGTCGTCTATGTTTGAGCCGTTTAATTATTTGGAATTTGCCAATGGCGGCGGGCAGGGAACAATGACATACTCAGACATAGGGCACACCAATTATTTGAATTATTATACGGCAGAGGAGGATAGCGATTTCTGTTATGGTTCCAATATGTATCTGGAAGGGGGAGATAAAAAGTATTTGCCGGAGCGCAATGCATTTTCTACAAAGACCGGAGATCGGGTTGAAAGTATTGTATTTTCCCTGATTCGCAATGCAGCGTTATTAGAGACCAGCATTGTCAATGATAAGACGGGAGAGATCTATTATAAGTATCAGGAAGAAAATTATTTGGGCGCTTATTATGATTCCAAAGAAGGTAAATGGTGCAACACGGAATATTCCTCTATTTTGGACTGGAAGGGCTTGGATAACCGAGGAAAACCATTGCCGGAAGGAACCAGGGTACGCTTTACAGTTACAGCAATACCGGAATATTACCGAAACCAGCCTCAAAAAGCGGCGCAAGGCGCTACTTTCAGTGTGCCGATGACCATTGACAATACCAAGCCTAAGCTAATCAATATGGAAGATACAATAGAAGGCAAGATACGCTTGACGTTCAAGGACAACCGCTTTACAGCAGCGGTCAAGGTGTATGACAGAGACCGGGAAACATTGTTGTACGCCTATGGCGTAAATCAGGAAAAGGCAGGGGTTCCTATGCAGGTTACCATCAAGGATCCCAAGAAGGTATTTTATCTCAAACTGGTAGATTATGCTGGAAATACTGTTTCTTACCGGGTCAACCGCAGCGGGAGTGCAGATACGCCGTATGCGGATAGCGTGACGCTGAATAAAACGAAGTTGAAACTGATAAAGAATAATTCTCAGCGTTTGAAAGCTGTCGTAAACCCGGAATGGATTTTGGATGACACGGTAACCTGGAGCAGTGAGAATAGCAAGATTGCGACAGTAGATCAAAAGGGCGTCGTGACCGGTGTTACGCCTGGGACGACCAGGATTATTGCTACAACCAACGCTAGGAATGCAGCGGGAAAGCCGGAAACAGCAGTTTGTCAGGTTACGGTAGAGGAAATTGCCGTTTCGCTGAACGGAATTATCTGGGAGGCGGATGGAAGGAATTGGCTTGCCAATATCAACACGGCAAGACCCGACAAATATATAAGATTGTCACAGTTTGGCAAAGATTGTTGTTATATATCTGCGACAAGGGTGGGAAGTAAAATTCTCGCCGTCGAAAGCGGAATCGGTTCAGAACTATATCTACTTGATCCCCAAAAGAACGATCAGGCGCTTTACAAAGGAAGCTTGAACTGGTCGCCCGTAGATATGGCGTATGGTCCCAATGCAGATATGGTATTTGGTGTGGAGGGTGTTCATTTATATAGTTTGCAGTTGGATGATATAGATGGATTTGAGGGAGTGACGGATATGGGAGACGCCACGCTTGGGGAGAAATTGGTGGGCATTACTTATGCGGGCAGCAGTGAAGAGGCAAAGTATGGGCTGGTAGACTGGTTCTATGTCGTGACGCAGGACGGCAGACTGTTTGAGTTTGGTTACAGTATAAAAGAAAACGGTTTTTTCTGTGATGATAGTAACGATATTTTCCGGGACTTGGGCGGTACGGGAATTCGTACGGGAGATGAATGGATTTGGAATTCTCTCTATTGTGATCCGGTCAGCGGTTATACGTTTTGGAGTGTGTACGATGGCAGTGATGTAGTAAAATTGTATGCGTTGACGCCTTATAACTCAGAAAATGGCGCATCTCCCGGCACATATTTTCTCGGTTCTCTTCCACAAGGGAAGGCTCCGTTTGTGGGAGTGTATGGCGCATCGAATATGGATGGATATTCTTTTGAGGCGCAGAGGAAGGGAGGCAAATAGCAATGAAGGCTCCGTATAAAGAAAATACGCGATACAATATACGACAAACAATTTATTTAATCCTGATTTTTTTATCTGTATTTTTTACGTATAATTGTGGGTTTTCGGTTCAAACTGTACAGAGCATGAGTCCGAATTCCTCTTCGTCAGGTTCGGAAAAACCGGGAAGTACAGCGTCTTCCGGCGCGCAGCAGCCAATTGTCACGCAGCTTACATCTTCGGGCAGGACTGTCAAACTGAACGTGAACATTGTCAAAGATAGTCAAATTAGCAGCGGCAGAATAAAAATTTATTATCCGCAGGAGTTTCTACATTTGACAGATGCGCAGAGTGGAAAGCTCTGGGAACTTGAGGATATCAACAAAGAGTTGCCAGAAAATGGGCAAAACGTCGTGTCTTTTGCCTGGGCGGATACAAAAGAGTTTACAGGGGAGGGCAATTTACTGACTGTGACCTGGGAAGCTTTGGATGCGGCAAGTGGTAGGGAAGTTGCTGTTGAGACAGAAATTGTGGAACTTTACGCGAAGACAGAGCGAATGGAGGTAAAAACAGAGTGGATGATTGACCGCATAAAGCCGAGTTTTCCGATTTCGTCTACGGTTCGTACGGGGGACAATACCAACGCGGCAGCACTGGGGCTTCTTTGTCTAAGTTCAGCGCTTTTGATGGCAAGAATGCTCCGTAAGAAATTTGGATGAAATGTTTGCCATAATAAAACATGGTGTCTTTAACTACGATAAAATGCTCATATAATTAAGATATTATATGAGCATTTATTTTTTCTTGCCAGTACTCGCATAGGCGTTCCAGACGCCAGGCAGCATTTGCCGGGCTGGTGCTTGGCAGTTTTTCAATTGTGTATGAGTGAGAAAGACCGGCAAGCGTCGGGACGGTATATTTTTCGAACAGTTCGCAAGATTTGTTGCCGTTGCCGAAGATTGCTGCAATCGAGGACTTTGCAAGCAGGCTGGCAATATCGGCAGGTATGACGTTGCGAATACTGCTGTCAGAAGAGCCGATGATATCGCAGCTTGCGATGACATCCCAAATGGCAATTTTGTGTGAAAGTAAGAGCTGCTTCTTCTCCGTGATAGTTGTGGGAAGCGGCTCTTTTGTAATGTGGGAAAGGACTTTCCAGAAGCGGTTCTGGGGATGCCCGTAATAAAATTGCTGTTCTCTGGACTTCACAGAGGGGAAGGTGCCCAGAATCAGAATCTTCGACTCTTTGTTGAAAACAGGTGCAAATTCGTGGGTTAAGTGTTGATACTCCGCCATGACATACTCCTTTCGGTGGGGGTGCTTGATTATAATATAATTATAAATAGATTGCCGGATGCTGTCCACAGATTTGAGAACGTTTTGTCTAAAGCAGAGTTGCCGTGGAATTATATTTACTCGTTTTCTTTTAAACGAAACTAAGGCTTGCAATTTATGTTAGAGTGACACCTTACCGACAGAAAATGGCTGTTATACACAATACATGTTGTAAAAAAGTGGAAAGTGTTGTATAATTTGTATAAAATAGGTTGGGATATAAAGAGGAATGTTATGCATATACAAATACAATGTTGTGGAATCGTTTTAATGATGGTTCTGTTATTTTTCTACTTACGGCAGAAGAGAATAAGGTTGAATACGGAAAAGGCGTTTATGCGTGCCTTTTGCTTGAATTTGTTCTGTATTATTCTGGATGTTTTTTCTGTGATTGTAATTTATCAGAGAGATTGGCTTCCAGGCTGGTTCGTTGACCTCATCTGCAAGAGCTATCTTGTGACACTGGTTGGCGTGGCATTGTGCAGTTTACTCTATATCTGTGTGGATGTTTATGTAGGGAAAGAAGAATATCATAAAGCAGTCCGCAGATATGAGATTATTACGGTGGTGGATGCTATCCTTGTCTATGTTTTGCCAATTTATTATCAATTTGATGAGGATGGAACTACTTTTTTAGTCACTTATGGTCCGAGTAATCTTGTCGCATTTTGGGTAGCAATTGCCTTTCTTGTTGTAAATTTCTTTCTGATGAGAAAAGAGAGGAACAAAATTAACCCAAGGCGGCGCGAAGCGGTATTAACATGGATGGTCATCTGGATTTGCGCGGCAATGCTCCAATATTTTTATGATGGAATGTTAGTGCTGGGCTATGCCTGTTCGATCGGTATGGTCGTGCTATATTTAAAGTTGGAGAATCCAGAGACAAATTTGGACAGACAGTCTGGGATGTTTAATCACGGTGCGTTAATTCAGTATGTAAGACAGCTTTACAGTGAGGGACGAGATTTTTCCGTACTGGCAGTTATTTTTGACAATGCATTGCAAAAAAGAATGCGACCGACACAGATGCAGGAAGTCAGGATGGAGATGACAGAGTTTTTTCTGGGTTTGCCGGAAGTATATGTTTTTAAAAATGCTGAGGATGAGATTCTGCTCGTTTATGAAAATACAGATAAGGCTAAGGCAGGAATGCAGTCGTTGTCTGCGCGTTTTGATGAAGGATGGGGGAGCGCACGAACTTGCCATATCCGCCCGTATTGGGTGCACATACCGGATGCCCATGTATTTGAAGGGGTGGAGGATATGCTATACCTGATTCGGGACATCAGGCAGAATAGCAAAGATTTTTCCGAGAATCCGCTTATTTATGTGGATAAGGAAAAAGCGGAGGAAATGTATTATAAGAAGAAGACGGAGCAATTGATTTTAAATGCTATGGAGAAGGACTGTGTGGAGGTCTATTATCAGCCAATTTATTCTACGAAGGAGCATTGTTTTACATCTGCGGAAGCGTTGGTACGCATTCGGGATGAAGCTGGGGAAATTGTGCCGCCGGGAATTTTTATTGATGTTGCAGAACAGAATGGCATGATTTTAAGGTTGGGTGAGATGGTGTTTGAAAAAGTGTGCCGTTTTGTGAAGGAGCATGACATTAAGCAATACGGGCTTCATTATATTGAAATTAACTTGTCTGTTGTTCAGTGTTCTTATGAACAATTGGCGGAAGACTATATCAATATTATGAAGAAGTATGACATTCCATCTTCTTTTATTAATCTGGAGATTACGGAATCGGCGTCCATGGAGGCGAAGAGGATTTTGTTAAACAATATGAAGAATCTGATGGACTATGGAGTAAAGTTTTCCCTTGATGATTTTGGAACAGGGCAGTCAAATCTCAATTATATTGTGGATATGCCAGTGGATATTGTTAAGTTTGATAGGGATATGACAAGCGCTTATTTTGAAAATGGAAAAGCCAAGTATGTTATGGATGCGGCCATGCATATGGTACATGGAATGGATTTAGAAATAGTATCCGAAGGAATTGAGACGAAAGAACAGTACGAAGCCATGGAAGGATTAGGGATTAGCTATATTCAAGGATATTATTTTTCCAAGCCTTTGCCGGAACAGCAGTTTCTGGAGTTCATATCGAATAACTGTTAATTTTTTATAGTAAATATCCGATATAATAAGTTAAAGATACTTTTTTATCCGTGTAATACATAAAAGAGGAAAGGGGGTCAGAGTTATGATGCAGGTCAGCAATGTAAATGCAGCGGGTACTGCTGTGCAGGCGCAAAAAGAGCAGATAAGCGCGACGGAAGATTCTGTCAGCAAGGAGATTCAGGGCAAGATTACGGCTGCCCAGAAGAGACGACAGGAACTTTCTTCTAATATGGAGATGACGGCGGAGGAGAAAGCAGATAGAAGGCAGAAAATCCAGCAGGAAATCAGTGACTTAAAGCGAGAACTTCGGCGGCGGCAGTTGGAAGAACAGAAGAAGCAGCAGGAAGAGGAAAAGGCTGCAAAGGCTAAGAAAGAGCAGAAAGAGAGTGCTTCTAAGGAAGCTGTGAGAGAACAGCAGAGATCACAGTCAACACAGAATGCAAGCGGACAGCAGCAAGAGAGCATATCTGGCTCGCAAAACAGCAAGAATGTTGACAGCTCCAAGGAAGAAGAGAACCGTGATGTACTTCCAGGTGTGATGCACAAAAGCCTCTCCACGGAGACAACTGTGAATCAGATAAGTATACTGACAAACACCGCAGCACGTGCAGATGGGCTCAACAGAGTGCGGGAAGCAGAGATTAATCAGGATGCAGCCAGAGGTACAGATGTCGCAGAGCTGAAGAAAGCACAGCGGGCAGAATTTGAGAAGGATGCCCGGCGGATGGAAAGAATTCAGGCGTTTATGTTTGGCGGAGGCAGTAAAGCAGCAGAGTCAGATTTAGGAGTCGTGAAGCAGACGTCTGGCGGAATTAGAAAAGGCTTATACAATGATGATGGCGTGATGTTTAAGACGAATTTTCAGTCTGTCCAGATGGATCTGAAACAGTAAAAAGGTGGTCGGGTTGCCGGCCGCTTTTTTCATCTTAAAAGTGTGCAATCCATGGGGGATTGAGAGGCTAGGGGAGCCCTTGTGGGCTTGCCCGCTTTGTTTTTTAAAGGAGATATACATATGGAAGAGGCGCATGTATTACAACTGACTGGCTCAAAGTTCCAAGATTTATACCTGTGTTTTTGCGGCGTGTCCGAATGTGAGCCCTGTCATAGCTTTGGCCCGGCTGTGCGTCCCAGCTATATCCTGCACTATATATTGTCCGGGAAAGGGATTTATAAGGTAGGCGATCGCAAATATAAACTGATGGAAGGGCAGGGATTTCTCATAGAGCCGGAAGCGGTGACTTATTATCAGGCAGACGAGAAAGAACCGTGGACGTATCTGTGGATCGGTTTTGCAGGCACACATGCCGAGAGGTTTTTGCAGGATTTGGGGCTGAATGGCAATCAACATATATTCCAGAGCCGATATAAAGGGGAATTAAAAAGGATTGTTTCACAAATGTTGGAAAATGATACGTTTTCTCAGACACATCAGTTTTATCTTCAAAGTTTGCTCTATGAATTTTTTGCTGTGCTCACGCGTGATGCGCATCCGGAAGCGGTCACGGAGGAAAATCGTGATAGTGTCTACGTGAAAAAAGCAGTTAATTTTATTCAGAATAATTATTTTCGCGAGATTGGCGTCTCGGAAATCGCGGAGCATGTAGGTGTAAGCCGCAGTTATCTATACAAAGTATTTACCAAGAATCTTCAGGCACCTCCCAAAGAATTTCTGACACGATTGCGGTTGGTGCGTGCCAGAGAATTACTGGAAATCACGGAATTGTCCGTGGAGGGTGTGGCAATGTCCTGTGGTTATCAGGATGTGCTAGTTTTTTCAAAGGCATTCAAGAAGGAAATGGGAATGCCGCCTAGTCGTTATCGTAAGATGTATCGCAAGGGAGAATGTAGTTATTAAATATTGGAAAAATATATTTTATTATAGGAAAAATGGAAGGAAACATTTCGACTGGTTTTCAATACAAAATCCTCTAACATTTTCTTGGCAAAAGTGTATATAATAAGCGCAACTTAGAAAGCGGGAAAAGTATAGAAGGAGGAAACGGATATGAAAATTGTCTATCATGAGGAGTCAAAAGTGTTCCATTTATGGAATGAAAACATAAGCTATGTGATGATGGTGCTGCCAAATGGCCATTTGGGGCAGTTATATTTCGGAAAAAGGATTCACGACAGGAATAATATGTCGGATATGTTGGAGCTTGCCGTGCGTCCAATGTCATCCTGCCCATTTCCGGGGGACAGAACATTTTCCTTGGAGCATATCAAACAGGAGCTTCCCAGCTTTGGCAGCGGGGACTACCGCAGCCCGGCAGTGGAAATTTGTCAGAAGAATGGGAGCAGGATTTGCGATTTTCAGTACCAATCTTACTGTATAGAAGCGGGGAAACCGAAACTCCCAGGGCTTCCGGCAACTTATGTCGAGGACGCGGCGGAGGCGTCCACACTGGTCGTAAATTTGAAGGATTCAGTGACAGGGATTTGTGCACAGTTATGTTACACCATTTTTGCCAGAGGCGGAATTCTTGCCCGAAGTGTCCGCTATCAGAATGAGGGTACAGAGACAGTGCAGCTTACACGTGCTATGAGCCTTTGTCTGGATCTGCCGGACTGTGATTATGAGTGGGTACAGTTGTCCGGGGCATGGGCGAGAGAACGCCATATCATAACCAGAAAACTTGTGATGGGCGTGCAGTCTATCGGCAGCCTGCGGGGGAATTCCTCTCACCAGCACAATCCGTTTCTGGTGTTGAAACGCCCTTCAGCTACGGAGCGCCAGGGCGAGGCGATTGGTTTTAGTTTTATCTACAGCGGTAATTTTCTTATACAGGCGGAAGTGGACGCCCATCATACTGCCCGGGTGCTTGCCGGGATTCATCCTGACACATTTTCCTGGAGGCTGGAGCCGGGAGAGTGTTTTCAGACACCGGAAGCGGTGATGGTGTATACCGATAAAGGGTTAAATGATATGAGTCAGACCTTCCATCGGCTATACCAGAAACGTTTGGTTAGAGGAAAATGGCGGGATCAGGCGCGCCCCATCTTGATTAACAATTGGGAAGCGACTTACTTTGATTTTACGGAAGATAAATTGGTGCAGATTGCCGAGAGGTCCAAGGAGTGCGGCGTCGAGCTGTTTGTGCTTGACGACGGCTGGTTCGGGGAGAGAAGCAGCGACCGCGCCGGGCTGGGAGACTGGGTGGCAAATACAACGCGGCTTCCACGGGGTATTGCAGGTATCGCAGAGCGTATCGAAGAATTGGGCATGAAATTTGGGCTCTGGTTTGAGCCAGAGATGGTAAATGAAGATTCTGATTTGTACCGCCTGCATCCAGATTGGATTCTTGCTACTCCCCAGAGGGCAAAATCCCATGGAAGATACCAGTATGTGTTGGATTTTTCCAGGAAAGAAGTCGTAGACTTTCTATTTGAAATGATGGCAAAGATTCTCAGAGAGGCGAAAGTTTCCTATATTAAATGGGACATGAACCGCAGTATCACGGAGTGTTTCAGTGCCAGCCTGCCACCGGAGCGCCAGGGGGAAGTCTATCACCGTTATATTCTGGGAGTTTACGATTTGTATGAGCGGTTGACGGGGGAATTCCCCGACGTTTTGTTTGAATCCTGTGCTAGCGGCGGCGGACGCTTTGACGCCGGGATGCTTTATTACGCGCCCCAGGGCTGGGTAAGCGATGATACGGACGCCGTTGAACGCATGAAAATCCAGTATGGGACTTCCCTGTGTTATCCCATCAGCAGTATGGGGGCGCATGTGTCGATGTGTCCAAACCACCAGGTGTTTCGCAGCACATCGCTTCACACCAGAGCAAATGTAGCATATTTTGGAACATTTGGCTATGAGCTGGATTTAAACTGCTTGACAAAGGAGGAGATTTCCGAAGTAAAAGAGCAGATTGCCTTTATGAAACAGTACCGTGAAATTCTACAATTTGGCAATTTTTATCGGTTGAAAAGCCCCTTTGAGGGAAATGAGATGGCGTGGATGGCAGTGAGTGAGGACAAGCGGACAGCAATTGTTGGTTGGTATCGCGTATTGAATACGGTCAATGACTGCTATACACGGCTGCGTCTTGAGGGCTTAGAGCCGGATTTCTGTTATCGGGACAGGCAAAGCGATACTTTCTGCTACGGTGACGAACTGATGAACCTTGGTCTTTGCACGACGGATTCGACGGCAGGTGAAGTGACGGCGGGAAAAGTACCCTGTACCGATTTCGAGTCGCGGATTTACGTGCTGGAAGCGGAGAATCAGATTCGTTTATAAGGTTTACATTGCAGAGCAATATAAACAACATACACAAAAATATCTTGGCAAGCTAGCTTCCCAGAGTGATTTTTGTGCAATCTGTCTTTGCTGCATAAGCGGCAAGACCTTTTAAACGAGTAAATATATTAGTGTGACAGCCCCATTTGTGGAAATTAAAGTTGTAAGAAACTTGCAAATATTCTCGTTGCCCTTTATAATGATGAAATCAAAAGAGAAATGAGGGCAATCGCCGTGACAGAGAACAGAGGAAAACGTTTGAACCAATATATTAGCGACTATGTGGTCTTCGATTTGGAGACCACAGGCGTTCGCCCGGATTTCGATGAGATTATAGAAATCTCCGGTATCCGTGTGCGGGAACACAAGGTGGTAGAGGAATTCTCTACACTGGTAAACCCTGGAATGCATATTCCGGCGGCAGCTTCTAAAGTCAACCATATTACGGATGACATGGTGGCAGAAGCGCCGGAGATTGCCAAGGCTCTGGGAGAGTTTTTGGAGTTTGTAGGTAGTGATATTTTGGTAGGGCATAACATTCACACCTTTGATTTGAATTTTATTTGCCGCGCAGCTATGCGCAGTTTGGGTGTCGAGGTAGCAAACGATTACATAGACACGCTTTATATGGCAAGAAAGTGTTTGCCACAGCTGTCTCATCACAAGCTGTCAGATGTGGCAGCTTATTTTCATATCAGTACAAAGGGCGCTCACCGTGCGCTGGCGGACTGTGTAATGAATCAGAAATGTTATGAAGAATTAGGTAAAATTTTAAAGCAAATACAGAAGACTCAGCCACAAATACAGTGTCCCAAATGCGGGTCCGAGATGGTGAAGCGCAAGGGGATGTACGGTGAATTTTATGGATGCAGTGATTTTCCGCGTTGTCGCGGAACGCGCAAAATCTAGGGCTAATTGAATATAAAAATAAGATATGAAAAAGGATGGACATTTCGTATGAAATCATTAGTAATTGCAGAGAAACCCAGCGTGGGCAGAGATATTGCGCGGGTGCTGGGATGTAAACAAGGTGGCAACGGTTATCTGGAAGGCAAAGACTATGTGGTGACCTGGGCATTGGGCCATCTCATAGAGCTCGCTGATCCAGAGAGCTATGGAGACCAATGGAAAGAGTGGAAGATGGAGACGTTGCCCATGCTCCCGGAACATCTGGATATCCAGGTGATTAAAAAGACCGGGCATCAATACCAGACGGTCAAAAAGCAAATGTACCGCAAAGAGATTGGACAGATCATTATCGCTACGGATGCAGGACGCGAGGGTGAATTGGTGGCGCGCTGGATTATCCAGAAATCCGGTGTGAAGAAACCCATGAAACGCTTGTGGATTTCCTCGGTCACGGATAAGGCCATCCGTCAGGGATTTACGAACCTCAAAGATGCCAGAGATTACCAGAAATTGTATGAAGCGGCCGTGGCGCGCGCGGAGGCCGACTGGATGGTGGGGCTCAACGCTACAAGAGCGCTGACGGTGAAACATAATGCGCAGCTTTCTTGCGGCCGGGTGCAGACGCCCACGCTTGCAATTATTGCCAAGCGGGAGGCGCAGATAAAAGCATTTCAGCCTAAAGAGTATTATGGGCTGAAAATGATTGGCGGCGGTGTCTCCTGGACTTGGAGAACGGCGCAGAACAGCAGCAGCACCTTTGATAAGACAGAAATAGAAAATGCGCGCAAGAATGCCACTAATAGCACGGCAGTTGTGCAGGAGGTAAAAAAGAAGCAGCAGAAATCTTATGCACCGCAGCTTTATGATTTGACGTCCTTGCAGCAGGATGCAAATCGCTTGTTTGGCTTTTCGGCAAAACAGACTCTTGATTTTATGCAGGCGTTATATGAGCGGCACAAGGTTGTAACTTATCCGAGAACAGATTCCCGTTATTTGACCGCAGATATCGTGGACACCATACCGGAACGCCTTCGGGCATGTCGTGTCGGTATTTATGCGCCAATCTGCGGGAAACTGCTGAAAACAAAGATTGTAGGCAACAAATCTTTTGTGGATGATAAGAAGGTGTCAGACCACCATGCGATTATCCCTACAGAACAGGGCGCCAATCTCAAAGACTTAGAATACGGTGAACGCAAAATTTATGAACTGGTAGTTTCTCGTTTTCTTTCTGTGCTGCTGCCGCCTTGCGAATACCAGCAGACGGAAGTGACGGCGGTGTGTCAGGGAGAGAAATTTTCCCTCAAAGGGCGCATTTTGCAAAAACCTGGCTGGAAGGAGATTAAGATGCTGCAAAAAGAAGCTGGGTTTGCGGTAGATGATGAGGAAGCGTATGATGGCGACATGTCCCGGGATGGTATGCCGATGCCTGGAGAAGTTATCAGCGGAAACATTCCTGACTTTACGAAGGGACAGAAGATTTTATTTACAGATGGAAAGATAACGCAGGGGAAGACAAAGCCTCCAGCCCCTTTTACGGAAGCGACGCTGCTTGCAGCCATGGAGAATCCCGTCAAATATATGGAGAATTCCGATAAGAAACTCAGACAGACGTTGGGAGAGACCGGAGGATTGGGAACAGTTGCTACAAGGGCGGATATTATTGAAAAACTATTTCACAGTTTTATGATTGAAAAGCGCGAGCAATATATTCATTTGACCTCTAAGGGCAGGCAGGTGCTTGAGCTTGCTCCTCAGGGGCTCACTTCCCCGGAACTGACGGCCAAGTGGGAACAGGAGCTTTCTGACATTGCCAAAGGCAAGGCGAAGAAGAAAGATTTTGAAGCCAAAATCCGTGCGTATACGGTGGACATTGTAAAGGATATTCAGGCGTCTTCTAAGACGTACCGTCACGATAACCTCACGAATAAGAAGTGCCCGGAATGCGGCAAATTGATGTTGGAGGTCAATCACAAAAACGGCAAGATGTTGGTGTGCCAGGACAGGGAATGCGGCTACCGCAAGACCATCTCCAAGGTTACCAATGCTCGCTGTCCGCAATGCCATAAGAAGATGGAGCTAGTCGGTGAAGGCGAGAACCGCAGGTTTTCCTGTGTCTGCGGCTATCGGGAGAAGCTATCGGCATTTGAGAAACGCCGCAAAGAAAGCGGGGGCGGCGTGTCCAAGAAGGATGTTTCCCGTTATATGAACAAGATGAAACAGGAGGCAAAAGAGCCTGTCAACAATGCGTTTGCTGATGCGCTTTCAAAGCTGAAGCTGTGATGAATTTTGTATAAAAATAGTTACACAAAGTATGAACATTCTATGGTTTTGTCTTGATTTTTTAAAATGGATTATGTTAGAATGTAGTGGACATTATTTAGATAGCATAACAGCGTCAGTTTGTCAAAATTATTAACGTATATTTAAGGCCCAATAACTGCGCTGCTGGAGGGATAGGAATGGAAGAACATATCATTTTAATTGCGGACGATGTGGAAGTAAACCGCAAAATGCTTAGCTTTATTTTTGAGGAACAGTATGAGATTTTGGAGGCAGCCGATGGCGTGGAGACGATTGAGTTGCTTGAGGAATATGGGGAAGCGCTGTCTTTGATTTTCCTTGATTTGATGATGCCGAACAAGTCGGGGCTGGACGTCTTAGAATATATGTCGGAAAAGGGATATATCAGTTCCATTCCGGTTATCATGATTACCGGAGAAGCGACTACGGAAAGTGAGGTAAAAGCTTACGAATACGGTGTATCGGATATTATCTATAAGCCGTTTGAGCCTAAGGTTGTTATGCGCCGTGCTCAGAACATTATTGAACTGTTCCAGAACAGAAGGGACATCGAGGCAAAGTTGGAACAGCGTACGAAGCAGCTTCGTGAGAGCAGAGAGAAGTTGGAGCGCAGTAATGAATTCCTGATTAACGCTTTGAGCTCTGTGGTAGAGTTCCGTAGCCTGGAATCCGGCGAGCATATCCAAAGAGTAAAATATTTCACAAAGATTCTTCTCAGATATGTGAAAGATGAGTTTCCAGAGTATAGCCTTACTGATGAGTCGGTAAATCTCATCACGAATGCGGCTGCGCTTCATGATTTAGGTAAAATTGCCATTCCCGACAGTATTTTGTTAAAGCCTGGCAAGTTGACAAAAGATGAATTTGAAGAAATGAAAAAACATACGACGTATGGTTGTGAGTTATTGGAGAATTTTAAGCAGGAGGATAATGAGTTTTATCATTATTGCTATGATATTTGCAGATATCACCATGAGCGTTATGACGGCAATGGTTATCCAGACAAATTAAAAGGGGAAGAAATCCCTATCTGGGCGCAGGTAGTCTCCATTGTGGACGTTTACGACGCCCTGGTGAGCAAGCGCGTCTATAAGGCGGCTTATGCCGTGGATGAGGCGGTTCGTATGATTAAGGACGGCGAATGCGGCATATTCTCGCCGAAGATTTTAGACTGCTTTGATATGGCGAAGAGCGAATTTTTCCGTGCGACGGAAGAGAAGTTTTCTTTTGTGTAGAAGGCGTGTTGCGGATAAAGTATAAGAACACATAGTAATCCATAAGATAAAGTGTATGCTGCGTTAGGTGGTATGCACTTTGTTTTTTAGTATTGTGAAAAGCTGGCAGGTATTGTATAATTTGACCTGTGGAGTTATGCTGCAATCTGCGTGGAAAGGGGAATTGTGCATATGAATATAAGGATTGAGAATATAGCGCTTATAAAGAAAGCAGATATTGAACTGAATGGCATAACGGTTGTTGCCGGGTTAAATAAGACAGGAAAAACGACCATAGCCAAGGCTGTGTATGCCATGATAAGCGCCTATAGGAATTTACCCCTTAGAGTGTTGAATTCCAGAAAAAATGGTATTGAACATGCAGTTTCAAAGATATTAAGATCTAATAAAGAGTTATCAGAGAGTATTATATTTTGGTTGGCGGAAGAGGATTTTGTTAGTTCAATTGACGATAAGGACATGTTGGAATGGATTGCAGACAAAGAACATAAAGGTCTCAGAGCCTATATCGACCAATGGATTCATGACCAAGAAGGATTTGAAAAGAAGCTCAATGAAGAGGCAGATGTTTTCTTCAGAGAAATCTGTGCTATACTGGAACGTCCGTCTGAGGAATATGAGCGATTTTTGATAGAATCTTTTATAAGAAGAGTTTTTAATAGGCAGATTAGCTGTTTTTATAATAACAACAATGGGAAAATGAGTTTTTCTTTTCCGGATAATGAGCTGAGAACAGAATTTGTAGGAGATAAACTGTCTCAATTTAGTCAAAATGTTATATTTGACATGCGTGCAATTTATATGGAATCTATCAATCTGCTGGATTTGATAAAGATAGATGGCAGAGTTTGGAGGAATTCAAGAGGTGGAAGGATGGAGTTTTCTCAGCCTGCTTCCAGTTGTATCAGCATGCTTCACCGTATTGCCAATGAGGATGAGGAATCATATGAAGAATACGCAGAAGCTAATAAAGTAAGAGAGATTATTGCATATATTGTGGAAAAGGTGACGCATGGTTCCTTGAAGAATGAGTCGTCGGGAATTAGGTTTTTTGAAAAAAAGGGGCAAAACTTTGTGGAGTTGTCGAATCTTTCTGCCGGATTAAAAGTTTTTGTTGTCTTACAGACTTTGTTGGAGAATGGCGCTTTGAAACGGGGAGATATTCTGCTTATTGATGAGCCGGAAATAAACCTGCATCCTGAGTGGCAAATTGTTCTGGCTGAGATTTTGGTTCTATTGCGCAAAGAGCTGGGGATTGTCATATATATTAATTCACATAGCCCGTATTTTATCCGGGCAATTGAAGTCAAATTGGCACAAAATGAGATGACGTTGGACGGCAAATTTTATCTTACTGTGCCAGAGGATAATTTATACCGTGTAGAAGATGTAACGCAAGAGAAGGAACGGATATATGAACTTTTGTATAAACCTTTAGAGGAGCTTTAGAGGCGGAGTAAACATGAGAATTATTGAGGATTACAATAGCTATTTATGTACGATAAGGGATCTGTCTTTAGATAAAGAGGCGAGAGTATCTTTAATAGAAGACGATGAAAAACAGCATAGGATGTATAATTTTGACGGTATCAAGAAGACGCTGTGTAAAAAATTCCGTGGAGAGCAGACTTTTTCCTGCGATGCTTATTGGGAAAAAGAAGGGAAAAGATATCTTATTGAATTTAAGAACCAGGGTGAGGGAAATATTAAGCGCGAACACCTATGGAATAAGGCATATGACAGCCTGGCGCTTCTTTTGGTGAATGAAAATAAAACAAGAGAAGAACTAGCACAAAATACGATATTGATTGTTGTGTATGATAATCAGAAGAGTAAATCGGATTCATCATCGTATCAACCATCAAAATCATTCGATAAAATTACGGAGGCCTTTAAGAGTTATGCCAAATTATCAGGCGTAAATCGACTTCAGGTTAAATTTGGGTTGAATAGATTTAAAGGCTCTTTCTATCATGAAGTACATACGCTTGAGGTAAATGATTTTATAAACTATTATTATCCTGAGCTTTTTGGCAAAGCCTAAGGTACCTATTCTTCTTGTCTTCAACAGTTGGCATTTCGCTACTGTTTTCCACCAGGTGAAATTTTATACCGATAAAACGTTGTTTTGTGCCAATGGCATTAAACCTGTATGTTATTCTCCGATAAATAAGGAAAGAAATTATTTAAAGGAGGATCACATTATGAGAATTACCACGCAGATGTTAAACGCGTCAATGCGAAAGGCAGGACTGCCCGTAAATAACGTATCGCTTTTAAACTGCATAAACAGCAGCAGTAGCAGTCCCAATAGCCTATTAAGTGCGCTTAACAAAAAGGGTATTCATACAGAGAATAAAAGTTATGAAAAGTTAAAGGGACAGGCAGAGCAATTACAGCAATCTGCGGAAGAGATGGCTTCTGAGAAGTTGTTTGAGGAAGCGCGCAAGAGTGGCGATTTACAGTCGGTTTATGAGAAAGCGCAGGGTTTGATAAAGGACTATAACAGCACCGTCAAATCACTGAAAAATACGTCTTCTCCATTAAATCAGGGGTATCGCCAGATGATGAAAGAGGCGTATACGGATAGCAAGGATGCGTTAGAAGAAATAGGGATTACGATGGGCAACGATGGTACTTTAAAGATAGACGGCGATAAATTTATTGCGTCAGATGTAGATAAGCTGGAGAAAGTGTTGTGCGCAGACGGCTCCTTCTCTAACAAACTTTCTTTTTTGGCAGGCCGTGTTGCCGACAATGCAAAGGCCAACATCAGCAGCGCTTCCAGCCAGTACGATATTTTGGGCAACAATTATTTTGCCTCGGCAAGTAAGTATGATTTTTGGGGATAGGTGAAGTTTATGGCAATCTATGCAGGTAGGACGGAGACGCCCAGGCTGAACAAGCATATTATGACCTATGAGGAGATGGCGGCTCGTGCGAAGGAGCAAGGGAATGTGCAGGAAGACAGACCAAGGGTGCAGCAGCTCTCCAAAGATAAGGTAACATTTTCTCAGGAAGGTATGAAATCTGCCCGCGAGATGCGGGAATATTTGAATAAAAATGGGCTGAACTCTGCCAGGGATATAAAGGCTGAGTTTGAAGAGTTGGATAAGCAGCTTCGCACCAAATCCATGGATTATACGAATAATTTTCTGAGTGAAATGCAGGAAGTCATCAATGAGGAGCGCAAAACCTGGGGGCGCGAAGTAGCGGGGCATTCTTTTGACAATTCTATGACGTTAATGGCGAAAGCATATCAGGTAGTGCATGACCGCATTGTCGATGAGTTTGCGCGAAAAGACCGTGAGACAACGTATGTGATTGACCAGGATACAGGCGCACGCAGGGAAGAGACGGTGGAGGACCGTCTGGCGGAACTTGATTTGGCATATGACCGGCATACGACTTTTGTGGCTGCTTCCAAAAAGGTAATGGTGCAGATTAAGGAGACTTTCGGTGGAGTAAAACCTCCGGAAAGACCGGAAGAAATTGAGAAGAAGACAAAGGAAGCCTATATGGAGGCAGTTTCTGAGAAGAATTTGCAGCGGATGCGTCAGAGAGTGGATTCTTTTGAGGATTACAGGCCGCAACTTTCCATTGGTGCTTATTGGGAGAATATTTTGCGGCAAATTTGGTAGGTTTACAGAGGAATTAGGAAAGGAGTATACATATGGCAGTTACAGGAATTGGCTCGGTACAGACTTATATTTACAATTCTAAGACAGGGCAATTGTCGACGAAGGACGGTTCTGCGGATGAATTTGTGAATTATTTTAATGGAAATTTGTCGGCTGAATCGTCGCAAGAGCTCAATGGCTATGATGTCAAGAAAAAGCACAATATTGACAAATTAATGCAAATGGTATACCAAACTGGCTCATTTAGAGGATTGAAGTTTGATATCGACCCTAATATGGAAGAATATGAAATCACCTGCGAGCAGGTCAGTGGGGAGGAATCGAGATATACGGTCAATGGGGACAAAGTGCTCACGGAATATGTCCCGATGTATCTCTCATATGAAGATATGGCGGGTTGGGGAAAGAATATTCCCTTTAAGACGCTTGAGTCTAAAGCTTACGACCCGGAAACTAACAGCATGAATTTGGCAGTGGGTGATGTGTTTGATTTGGGGAATGGCTATAGGCTGAGAGTGGCGGAAGATTCTGTGGAGGTTATGGGCTATGGCAGCGGGAGCGCCGATACGGAACAGAGAGTCGAGAGTTTGGCAAACGGATTGAACGCGCTGATTCATTTTGCGGATCAGCAGTGGCCTTCCATTTACATCTGGCCGCAGCAGACGCCTATGCTGCTGAGCCTGCTTGGGGAGTTAGGCATAGACCTGAGCAAAGAGTTTACCCTCAACGGCACAAAATGCGTTGTGGAGGGCGGTCAGATTCGGGAGGCAGGAAATAAATGGGTGATTCCCAGCACGGTTCATGATAAGGCGTTGAAGGAGTATGAAGATTGGCTTTCCCAGCCGTTACATGCGAGGGATGAGCGCAGATAAATTTATGGTAAGCAAATATATCTCCCCCTCAAAGAGTAGAAGCTCTTTGAGGGGGATTTGTGCGTTCGGGTTGTGTCCGAACCGATTACCGTTTATCGTTGAGGTATTAGTCGCTAACGCGAATGCACTTGACGCAGCAAAGCAGCCAAGGTCTACGCTTCGCTTCGGTCCGTGCTAAACAGACATTCACCGGATGTCCAGCCAATCATGAATGAGTGATTTAGGGAGCCCCTGCGGACTTGCCCGCTTTGTTCCCAGGCAAATACCCCGCAGCAAGCTCACGGGAATAAAAGAAAATCGAAACGCCCATGCCGATTGTCCAGCCGACTGGCCAGGAAGACCATATGCCGAGGGCTGAATTTGTCCAGCTCGCAAGCACGAACGACAGGACAACGCGCAAAATCAGGTCGGTAAAAGTGGCGATCATGAATTGGCGCATAGCTCCCACGCCGCGAAGGATGCCGTCTGCCGTCAGTTTTGCTGAAACTACGAAATAAAAGGGAGACAGAATCCATAGAAATTGTCTGCCCGTCATAAGCGCAGTGACAGAGCTTTGCTCCATAAACAACAGTAACAAATATTTGCCCAGACAGATATAAACAATACAAAAAGGGATGCAAAGACACCACATCAGTTTCAGCCCAGCACGGAACCCTTTGCGTATTCTTTTTAATTTATTTGCGCCCAGGTTTTGCGCGGTAAAGTTCGAGATACCGTTGCCAATGGTGGTAAATGAGGTGATTACCAGATTGTTTAGTTTGACGGCGGCGGAATATCCGGCGGCGACGCTGACGCCAAAACTGTTGATACATCCTTGAATCATCATGTTTCCCACAGAAATAAACGATTGCTGCAAGATGCTGGGAATGGCTATGGCAGCAATTTTTTTCAGCAGCGGCCAGGAAAAGAGCGGGATATTGCCGGAGACGGTTATGTTTGCCAAACGTTTTAAAATCAGAGCGACAGAAAAAATACAGCTAATTCCCTGGCAGAGAAAAGTTGCCCATGCTACGCCGGCAATGCCCATGGAAAATGTTTGCACAAAAAGAATGTCAACCAAAATATTAGCGGTGGAGGACACGGCAAGGAAGAGAAAGGGCGTCTTGGAATCTCCCAATGCGCTAAAAATGCCTGTCGCGATATTATAGAAAAACAAAAAGGGCAGTCCCCAAATATAAATGTTCAGGTAGAGGGAGGAATCAGCCATGATTTCTTGCTGTGTTTTCATTAGGCGCAGCAAGGTATCGCAGGACAAAAGGCCGGCGAGCATCAGCAAAAGACACAGTACACCGCTGGCAAGTAAGGTTGTGTAGACGCAGGATTTCATGCTCTTGTAGTCTTTTGCACCGAAGAGCTGCGCGGCAATCACGGAGCAGCCAATATTGCAGCCGAAAGCAAAGGCTATAAAAATAAGCGTAATGTTGTAGCTGTTGCCCACTGCTGCCAGGGCATTTTCCCCGATAAATTTGCCGGCAACTAATGAGTCGGCGATGTTATAAAGTTGTTGGAACACGATGCTGCCAAACATGGGCAGGCAGAAGGAACGCAACACTTTTCCTGGATTCCCAACGGTCAGGTCTTTATTCATATGTAATCAATCCTTTCGTCAAGTTCTCATTTTTCGTTTACTTCTCACTGAAGATGTATTATACTACCTGCAAAGAAATATTTAAAATATATATATAATATAGCGGGAATATAAAAAATATATGGATATAAATTTTGAGTACTATAAAATCTTTTATTATGTGGCAAAATATCAGAATATAACGAAAGCAGCTCTGGCATTGGGCAGCAACCAGCCCAATGTGACGCGTATCTTGAAGTTGTTAGAAACGCAGTTGGGGTGCAGGCTGTTCATACGTGAAGCCCGGGGCGTCAGTCTGACAAAAGAGGGTGAGCTGCTGTTTTCTCATGTGGAGATTGCGTACCGGCAGCTTTTGAACGCGCAGGAGGAACTATGCAGGCAGGATGCGCAGTGCTGCGGCACGGTTGAGATTGGGGCCACAGAGACGGCGATCTATCTTTTTCTGCTGGATGCGCTGCATGATTTTCAGGCGCAATATCCAGCAGTCAAAATTAAAATCCATAACCACACGACGCCGGAAATTGTCAAGTATCTAATCAGCGGAAAACTTGATTTTGCCGTGTTGACAATGCCTTTTGAAATGCCGAAGACGATTTCCTGTGAGAAGGTGTTGGAATTTGAAGAAATATTGGTAGGCGGCCTGCAATACAAAAATCTTTGCCTGTCTCCTTTGGAGCTCAAAGATATTGAGGATTATCCCTGGGTCGGCTTGGGCAGTGCAAGCGCAACCTATAAATTATATAAGGATTTTTTTATTCAACATAAGATTGATTTGGAGCCCGATATGCAGGTGGAAACCTCCGGCCTCATGCTGCCGATGATTGAAAATAATCTTGGCATCGGCTTTGTGCCGCGAAAACTGGCGGAGCCTTTATTGGCGCAGAAGAAGTTGGTGCAGATTCATCTGGGCTGCGTGGTTCCCAAGCGTTCCGTGCAGATTGCTACGGATAAGGGACGGGGAAAAAGCCTTGCCGCAGATATCTTGTATAAATATTTGCGTAGAAAATCTGTGGTGAACATGGGGGAGGTGTGATACAATGATGTTAAGAAAGGAAACAGGCAGATGGGAATTTATTTGAATCCGGGAAACAAAAGTTTTCAGACATCTATTCGCTCCCAAATTTATGTGGATAAGAGCGGAGTGATTGCACATACAAACAGATGTTTAAATACGAATGAAAAATTTATTTGTGTGAGCAGGGCGCGGCGTTTTGGCAAGTCCATGACGCTTGGAATGCTTGCGGCCTATTACAGTCGTGGCTGTGATTCGGCTAGTTTATTTCAGGGACTTAAAATAGAACAAGAGGAGACTTTTTTAGAACATTTGAATCAGTATAATGTGATTTTTCTCAATATACATCAGTTTTTGAGCGAGTCGTCTGCGGATAAGATGACGGATTATTTGCAACAGGAAGTACTTGAGGAACTGGAGGAGGAGTACGGGGAACTGCTCAAAAGGTGGGATATCGGGCTTGCCGCGGCATTGAGGAAAATTTATGCCAAGACAGGCAAGGAGTTCATTTTCCTGATTGATGAGTGGGATTGCGTGATGCGTGAGAAAAAGGAGGCGGAGGAAGCGCAAAGGCGCTATCTTGAATTTCTGCGCAATCTGCTGAAGGACAGGGAATATGTGGGCCTTGTCTATATGACGGGTATCTTGCCGGTTAAAAAGTACGGTTCGCATTCTGCGCTGAATATGTTCTGGGAATATTCTATGGCGGACCCGTCCTTTTTTGAGGAATATACCGGATTTACGGAGACAGAAGTACAAGAATTATGCGGGCGGTTTGAAATGGATTTTGAGGAAACCAGCAATTGGTATGACGGTTATAAATTTCAACAGTACCAGCATATTTATAATCCTCAATCCGTGGTAGAGGCAATGCACCGTCATAAATTTTCCAGCTACTGGACGTCCACGGAGACGTATGAAGCGTTAAAAATATACATGGATATGGACTTTGACGGACTTAGGCAGGATATCGTACAGATGTTGGGCGGCGGGCGCATCATAGTAAATACGCTTAGTTTTCAAAATGATATGAGTAATTTTAAGACGAAAGACGATGTGTTGACGTTGCTCATTCATCTGGGCTATCTGGGGTATGATTCAAAGACAAAAGAAGCCTTTATTCCGAACAAAGAAATTATGGGGGAATTTGAAAATGCTATGAGTACAGGCGGCTGGCAGGAGGTTATGCATGTGTTAAAGGCTTCTGAAAAGCTGCTCAGGGATACGCTCCAGTGTGATGAAAGAAGCGTTGCTGCGGGTCTGGATTTGGCGCATACGCAGGTGGCTTCTGTGTTGACTTACAACGATGAGAATTCCCTTGGCTGTGCAATAGGACTTGCTTACTATAGTGCAAGAAAAGATTACACGCTTATCCGGGAATTGCCTACAGGAAGAGGTTTTGCAGATATCGTCTTTCTGCCCTTGCCTTCGGTGAATAAGCCGGCGTTGGTGGTTGAATTAAAATACGCTCAGACGGCTCGTTCTGCCATAGATCAGATTAAGGACAAGCAATATACGAAAGTCCTCGAGGGGTATGCCGGTAAAATCTTGCTAGTGGGGATCAATTATGATAAAAAGGACAAAACGCATAGTTGTCTCATAGAAGAGATGAAAAAGAAATAAGGAACGTGACAAAGATGACGGAAAAAGAGAGAATGCTATCAGGCAGACTTTATAACCCATATAAAGTAGAAGATAAAACATGGCAGAAAAACCGAAAAGTCTTGGAAGAATTTAATGCGATGTCTTATCAACATCGGGAAAGAGGCATGCAGCTTTTGAGAGGGATTTTCGGAGATTTGGGGGATGATGCGGTGATTGTTCCACCCTTTTACTGCGACAAAGGGCCGCAGATACATATTGGCCGGCACTTTTATGCGAACACGGGGCTTCTGATTTTAGACGAGGCATCTGTGACGATCGGCGATCATGTATTCCTTGCACCGCGGGTTTGTATTTTCACGGCAGGCCATCCTATTGATGCTGGGGTTAGAAATTTAGAATTAGAATATGCAAAACCTGTAACGATAGGTAATGACGTGTGGATCGGCGGTAATGTTGTTCTCAATCCAGGTGTGACGATCGGTGATAATGTTGTGATTGGCTCCGGCAGCGTAGTGACAAAGGACATTCCAAGCGGCGTGATAGCGGCAGGGAATCCTTGTCGGGTAATTCGGGCGATAACGGAGGAGGATGCAAGGCATTGGCAAGCGCAACTGGAAGAATATCGAAATGATAAGGATATTAAGTAACCTGTTTGCCTCTTAATAGTCACTTATCAGGAAAGGTTATAAATCTATGGAGATAAAACTGCTGCGGGCGGATATAAGTGATGCCAAAGAACTTCATGCCATGCAGGTAGAATCGTTCGCAGAGTTGCTTGTTAAATACCAGGATTACGATACGAATCCAGCGAACGAGGATATCAGCAAGATAGAGTCGCGTTTAAGTCAGGACGACTCATATTACTATTTTATTTGTCTGGGACAGAAGAAAGTGGGAGCTGTACGTGTGATTGATCACAAACAGGCAGGCAAAAGCAAGTGGATTTCGCCGATATTTGTCTTGCCACAATTTTGTGGCAAAGGAATTGCTCAGCAAGCAATCCACCTGTGTGAGCGGAAACATGGCAAAACTGGCTGGGAGTTAGCGACAATTTTGCAGGAAGAGAAAAACTGCTACCTTTATGAAAAAATGGGCTATGTAAGTACAGGCAGGATGAAGTCTATAAATGAGAGACTTACGCTTGTATATTATGAGAAAACATGAGGAAGAGCCCTGATGTATTTCACGGAGAAAAGATATGGTTGATAAAATAACATTCATGGAAACGCTGCATTCGGTACAGGAAATTGCCAAAACAAGTCCTGTGCCGCTGACAAAAGAAGAAATCAGAAGCTATTTTCAGGATATGGATTTGTCGGAAGAACAGCAGGAAATGATATACCAATTTCTGCTGACGCCGCAGGAAGAAGCATTAGAAAATAAAGATGATAATGAGCAGACGGATAGCCAGGCAGAAGAGAAATCTTATAAGCGCGCACGTTCTAAGTCCGCTGCAAAACCGGCAGGGCAATCTCAGAATCCACACTTTCAGATGTATTTAAAAGAGATTTCTGCTGTTGCAATTTTGACAAAAGAACAGCAGACGATTTTATACTGCAAATTGTTGTCGGGAGAAGAGACGGCGATAGAAGAGATCTCTCATCAATGGTTGAAAAAGATCATCAAGATTGCCGGAGAATTTGTTACGCCAAGGGTATTTTTGGAAGATTTGGTGCAGGAGGGAAATATTGCACTACTGCTTGGATTGGGGCAGCTTCTTGGCAAAGCCTCAGAATATGGTATGGACAATGCGGATGTTTTGGAGGACGCGCAGCGAAAGCGTCTAGAGAAGCGTTTGGAGCGCTTTGTCAGAGAAGGAATGGAGCGTTATCGTCAGGAATTGGAAGGGGAAGCCGACAGCGAGAATACGATTCTTGCCAAGGTGAGTTTAATCCACGAAGCGCGCAAAGCGCTGGCCGAGGAGAATGGTACAGACCCTTCGGTGCGGGAATTATGCGAATATACAAGAATTCCCCAGGAAGAGATTGTGGATATTTTGGATTTGCATGACAAAGCGAGAAAAGAATAGCGCAGGTATTTGTGAAACTATATATCCGGCATTAAATAATTGCCGGATATATAGACCCTCCGGGAGATGCACACTCGCACGAAAATGTAGATGCCGCAAAGCGGCCGTGCTCGGCGCAGATGGCGATAATTAATCACCATCTATGTAATTAGCGAAAAAATCGAATTTGGAAAGGAGAATTGCTATGAATTTAGGACCGATAGAATACACAGTGGCACGGATTGACGGGGACTATGCCTATTTGCTACAGGCAGGCCAATCTCAGGAAGAGGAAAAATGTGTTGCAAGAGCTTTGCTCCCTCCGGAGATTGCGGAGGGAACAAAGATTCATTATGAAATGATGCAATATACGATTGCGTAGATTGCGCAGCGCAGCGCCGTACGGATAATGATTAAACCTCTTGCATAGCCCCGTGTGGACTGCGGATAACCGGCTGAATCTGTTTCCCTTTCAGTGCGGCGTCGATGGTTTCCGGCAGCAGTTCTGTAAAGGCTGTCATGGAATTGGGCTTTGCCCGGTAGTCGTCCTGCCCGAAGGGAACGAAGTAAATATTTTTGGTGTTTAAGAGTATGCCGATGTTTTTAAGGTTCATTCCCAGGGCGTCATTGGTGGACAGCGAGATTACCAAAGGTCGGTTGTTGCGTAGGTGAGATTTCGCAGCCATCAGCACGGGGGTATCGGAAATGCCGTTTGCCAGTTTGGAGAGCGTGTTGCCGGTACAAGGGGCAATGACCAGAATATCCATCAGCCCTTTGGGGCCAATCGGCTCTGCCGCCGGAATTGTGGTAATGGGCGCATGGCCGGTGAGCGCTTCTGCACGCTCTAAGAAAGACTCACTTGTGCCAAAACGTGAATTGAGGGAAGAGGCATTCAATGAAAAGACCGGAAGCAGCTTAGCGCCGGTCTGTTTTAAATTTTCCAATGCTGTAAATATTTTTTCATAAGTGCAGAAGGAACCGGTAAAACCGACTCCGATGGATTTGTCATGAAAATCATAAAGCATGTTCTGTCATCCTTTCTATTGTTTGGCCGATGATCCTGCCGGCGGTGACAGGAGAGAAACGCCCGGGGATGCCTGGAATCCGATAATATGGCAGCAGGCATTTCTCTGTAGTATCTGCCGGGAAACCAAATGGAACAGAGGCAATGTCAAAAATATGGCAGGAGCTGTGCATTTCTGATAACTGCTCCATGCCAAGTATAGGAGCAGGAACGGTATTGATTAAAATCTGGCACTGCGGTAACACCTTGGAAAAGTCGTTTTTATGGATGGGGGTTCCCCCATCTTTTCTTGCCGCATTTTCTTTGAGCGGTTCTTGCTCGATTACATAAATATTGCGGCACAGCGGAAGAAAAAGTCTTGCGATACACGAGCCGCAGCAGCCGTAGCCCAAAAGAAGTATATTGGCAGATGATAAAGCGAAAGGTGTACAACGAATTACCTCTGCAAGAAGTCCCTCTGCGGTAAGCTTTGCATTTTCCTTTTGGAAGAAAGGAGAATTACCAAATGTGACAATTCGACATCCGCTATTTTCCAATGGTGTTTGAAGCTTTTGGGGAAGATTGCAGACGGCAAACGTGTGCTCTGGCTTGAGTTGCTCCCATAAGTCGTCTAAAAGGCAGGGCGGGTAGTTTCCCTCTGCCTGAAACAAATTTATTTCGTCGCGTGTCAAAGGAGTTGGAGCCAATATCAAATCAGACTGCCAAGCAGTATTTTCCAGGTAGTCTGCCTTAACAATGTCAGAGCGGTAAGGGAAATCCGGCGTCTGGCAGCATATAACTTTATAGCCTTTGGAATGCAAGTATTCTGCCGTATAACATTGTCTCAAATCTCCGCCTAATATCGTAATGGATGTTGCTTCCATAAGTTTCCTCAAAAAGAAATAATCTTTACAATATATGAAAAAGGCAGAGAATGGTGTCTGTACCGGCGGAATAGATTTGTGCAAGATGTCTATATAGTAAGAGGCGGAAGAATCTTTTAATGCAAAAATATTACTAATAATTATGAAATAAAGAGGTTCTAAATAAAAAAATAGACAAATTTTAGTGTAATGATGTATAATTAATTTTGTAAACAATGTATAAATATATAAAAGGAGGAATAGCAAATGAAATTAAAATCATGTATCAAAAAATGTATTTCGTTAATATTGCTATCAGCAATTCTGGTAAGTTTTGATTTGCCATATATCGCTCATGCAGAAATGATTGCCGTAAACGATAGTGAACAGGAGGAAGTCTGTAATTATTTGAATAGTTATTTCGCAGAATTTTTGGATACCATCCAGGCAGATAGCGTGAAGGATTATACCAGTGAAGACTTTTCCAGCATAAACGGATATATTGTAGCGAAATATTTGGTAAATAGACGGGAATCTACAAAAAAACTATTAGGTGGAATAGAAAAAGTCAACTTTGGGGAAGTAATACTGGAAGATTTATCTTCAGCCGGAGATAAAATGGAGGCGATGGCATATGTAAAATATTCGTACACCTATGCGGGAGATCCAGTAAAATGTTTTGTTGGGGCGCTTTATCAAGTCATTTTATCAAAGGAGGGAGAAAGTTATAACGTGTTGGATTTAGATTGCCATGACAAAGAAATAATAATAGCGAAAGAGGTAATTTTAGGTAATTCAGATTTAAGAAACGAGATTGAATCTGATGCCAATGCAGTGAGTGCTTACAGTCTTTCGGATACAGATTCAGCGCTGGATTATGCGGTAGCCGATGCTTATTTTGCGCAATTAGAGCAGAATGCAGAAAGTTTGTCGCAGGATGATATTTCGTATGCGGAACCAGAAGAAGAGGAAGAAATCAGTACTTTGCCAACAAATGTTTCAAATTATAAAGAAGGGCAAGATATTGAGGATATAAAATCAGGTGATGGGAAACAAAGTTATATAATTAACCGTCAAATACTGGAGATAATCTTAAAGCTGCCGCAAATAACAATCGAAGAGTTTTAATATACTCATGGCTGATGAAATCTACCATGAGTATTACGCCAGCCACAGCCGCAAAGCGGCATAATTCCTTTTGTGGCTGTGCGCATCATGTTATGCTGAGTGGCAGATTTATCTGACGCTTCGTATAATAACGGCAATAATAGTAGAACCGCCTTAATAATATAAACAGGAGCTGTCGCACGGAGCAATTCGTGCACAGCTCCTTTTATACGGGTAAGCAAATATATGCGGCTGCCCCGGCGATTGCGGCAGGCGCTTTTGACAGATAATTTGAGATTGCGGGTGAGCAGTAATTACTTTAGACAAATTTTAGATTTTTTACAAAATTTCCATAGGATTTTGGCGGTAACGTTGCTATAATACAGATAGAGCGAAGCTGCTTTATCGTAAAGCGGCAGCTGCCGGCTCATTGTTTGAGAAATGAAATCATATGTCATTTTGACAGGAATGGTGAAAGGTTATGAAATTACGGACCAGGCTGATTATTTCTTTTTTTATTATCATATTGGTGCCAGTGTTGTTGGCGGGCGCCACCATGTGGGGCATTGGCAAATATCAAATGCGGGCAATACGCCAGATTTATGATACGGATGGCAACGCATACGATTATTTTTTGAATTCTTTCGAGGCGCTCAGCAGTTTTACAAAGTCAACGTATGAGGAATTGCAGAGAGTAGCGAAGGATGCGCCTGAGCAATTGGCGAATCAGGAGTATCTGGACGAGGTGAACCGGAAGTTAGAAGATAGATACTCGTATTTGGTGGTAAGGCGCGGGGAAGGATTAGTTTATGATGGGAATGGAGATTCAGATGATACACTCAAAGAAAATTTGCCGGAGTATGATAGCGATGTATTACAAGGGGCAGGTTCCGGCTTCTATATGGAAGGTGAAGAGCAGGCGTTGATTAAGCAGATTGACGTCACTTTTGAGGATGGGAGTAAGGGCAGTGTTTTTATCATCACATCTTTAGAACAGCTACTTCCAGATGTGAAAGGAATCTTGCTGGATTTGATGATTTCAGTCCTGCTTATTTTGATATTTACAGCAGGGATGCTGACGGTTTGGATTTATCAGGGTATTATCAATCCGATTCACAAATTACAGGTGGCAACGGAGAATATCAAGGCGGGAAATCTGGATTTTACCGTTGAGGCAGATGGAAGGGATGAGATTGGCGAGCTGTGCCGGAATTTTGAAGAAATGCGTTTCCGCTTAAAAGAATCTGAAGAAGAAAAATTAGCGGGAGAAAAAGAAAATCGTGTGCTTATCAGCAACATTTCCCATGATTTGAAAACGCCGATTACTGCGATTAAAGGATATGTGGAGGGCATTATGGACGGCGTAGCAGATACGCCCCAGAAGCAGGAGAAGTATATCCGGACAATTTATAATAAGGCGAATGAGATGGACACGCTGATTAATGAGCTGACTTTATATTCAAAGATTGATACCAACCGCATTCCATATAATTTTAGCCGTATCAATGTGGCAGACTATTTTGAGGATTGTGTGGAAGAAGTGGGTTTGGATTTGGAGGCAAAGAATATCCGGCTCAACTATATTGACTATGCAGATAGGGATGTACTGATCATTGCAGACCCAGAGCAGCTTCGACGGGTGATTAACAATATCATCAGCAACTCTATCAAATATCTGGATAAAGATCAAGGATTTATCAATATTCGCATTCGCGATGTGGGAGATTTTATCCAAATTGAGTTTGAGGACAATGGAAAAGGAATTCCCGCAAAAGATTTGCCATATATTTTTGACCGCTTTTATCGGGCGGATGCATCCAGAAATTCTTCTACCGGAGGCAGCGGGATAGGATTGTCGATTGTAAAGAAGATTATAGAAGATCATGGAGGAAAGATATGGGCGAATAGTAAAGAGGGCACAGGCACGATTATGTATTTTGTAATTCGGAAATATCAGGAGGTAATAAATTGAGTAAATTATTGATCATCGAGGATGAAGTAGCGATTGCCGACTTGGAGAAAGACTACCTGGAATTGAGCGGCTTTGAAGTGGAGGTGGAAAATGATGGCGAGCAGGGACTTGTGCGGGCGTTAAATGAAGAATTTGATATGTTTATACTGGACTTAATGCTGCCTGGCGTAGATGGATTTGAAATTTGTAAAAGAATACGCGAGAATAAAAATACGCCGATTCTCATGGTGTCAGCAAAGAAAGATGATATTGACAAAATACGCGGGCTTGGGTTGGGGGCTGACGATTATATCACTAAGCCGTTTTCCCCGAGCGAGCTGGTGGCAAGGGTAAAAGCGCATCTCTCCCGATATGAGCGCTTAATCAACAGTAATGTCCAGGAAAATGATATTATTGAGATACGCGGGTTGAAGATTGATAAGACTGCAAGGCGCGTGTGGGTCAATGAGGAAGAGAAGCAATTTACTACCAAGGAATTTGATTTGCTGTCATTTCTTGCACAGAATCCGAATCATGTATTTAGCAAAGAAGAATTGTTTAGCAGAATTTGGGATCTGGAGTCGGTAGGGGATATTGCGACAGTGACGGTCCATATTAAGAAGATTAGGGAAAAGATTGAGCTAAACACGGCAAAGCCTCAATATATTGAGACTATTTGGGGTGTGGGCTACCGGTTTAAAATATAATTTGACAAGAAGAGGAGTTTTGATGAATCAGAAGGTAGAGATTATTTACGAAGACAATGATTTGGTAGTTTGCCGTAAAATGTCCGGGATTGCTGTGCATACAGCGAAGTTAGTGCAGCAGGATTTAGAAGGGCAGTTGCGCAACTATTTTGCAGCGAAAGGAGAAGAGAATACACAGGTCTTTGTGATTCATCGTTTGGATCAGCCGGTGGAAGGCGTCATGGTATTTGCCAGGAATAAGCGGGTGGCAGCGGAGTTGAGCCGTCAGTCCCGGGAACGGAATATGAGTAAATGTTATCTTGTTCTTGCGCAGGGGGTGTTTGCAGAGCCGACCGGTGTGCTGGAGGATTATCTTTTGCAGGATAAGAAGAAGAACACTTCTCAGGTGGTAAAACAGGGAACACAGGGGGCAAAATACGCAAGGCTTAAATATGAGGTAGAAAGGGTATATAAAGCGGAAGATTTTAGCAATGACGGCCCAATGGGAAAGCAGGATAGACAAATTAGTAAAAGTTTACAGCCGTACAGTGATATCAGTCTTGTTCGTGTACAGTTAGACACCGGCAGGCATCATCAAATCCGGGTACAAATGGCACATGCCGGACATCCGTTAATTGGTGATAGAAAATATAATCCCGGTCCTATTTGGGGTTATTTTCCGGTTGGTTTGTGCGCAGTGAAAATTGCTTTTGTACATCCTACCACCGGGAAGAATATGGAATTTGAAGTTAAACCGCGTGGGCAGGCGTTTCAATTTGTCTGTCAAGACCATATAGGTTGATTTTTAAAAGAATATAATTTGAGAGATATGTGCATACTTATCTCATGCGGAACGAAATGAAAGAAAGTATGCGGAAAATTGGGAAAATTCTCGGGATTACATTGGCTGTTTATGTCTGCCTCCGTTGGCTGCTGCCGCTGGTAATCCCTTTTTTTATGGCTTTTTTATTAGCAAAGCTGCTAAATCCATTGGTAGAAAAGCTGGAAGAAAAATTAAGATGGAAAAGAAGCGTCTGGTCTACACTGTTGGTAGGAATTCTGTTCCTTGTTCTGGGATTTTTACTGTTTTTGTTTGTGGGAACATTACTTATGCAGGTCAGAACGGTGGTAGATAATCTGGATGGATATAAACGGCAGGCAGGAGATTTTTTTCGTGAGTGTTGCTGTCAGGTGGAGGTCTTTACTGGCATAAAAGCGGAGACCATTGAGGACGGTGTACAAAAGCAGATCCCGGGACTTATGCAGCATATGAAAACGAATGTAGTGCCTCTTTTAATGAATGGTACAATTTCCTATGCCAAAAGTGTGTTTATCTGGGTGGGAATCTGTTTTGTCGTGATTATCAGTACCATTTTGATCTTAAAAGACTATCGAAAAATACGACAATCTTTGGAGAATCACCCGCTGGGGCAAATGAGCTTGAGAGTATGCCGGAGAACATATGAGGCGGGAGGCGCTTATATCAAGGCGCAATTGATTATCATGCTGATTATTACAGCAGTATGCGTCGTTGGCTTATACTTGTCAGGAAACGATTATGCATTACTGACAGGTTGTGGGATTGGTATTTGTGATGCCATGCCGTTTTTGGGAACAGGAACCATATTTGTGCCTTGGGCAGTGATTGAAATGTTGCAGGGAAAGTATATGTTGGCGGCTATCTATACGGTAATTTATACGATATGCAGCTTATTGCGTGAAATTCTGGAACCCAAACTTCTTGGCAATAAGCTAGGAATGCATCCCTTATCCGTTATCGTTAGCATATATGTGGGGCTTGGTATTTACGGCTTATGGGGATTTGCCTTGGGCCCGCTGTCCTATATTTTGATTCGTGAAATTTACTTGACAAACTGAAAAATTTGTCCTAAAATAACCGTTATAGCTAGAGCAGTTATTCCAGATTATCTGAACATACGGTGGTAATATCATTATGGAATGTTTCAGAGGATGTATGTCAGGGAAATTGCTGATAAATAGGAATCAAGCGTTGAAAAGGAACAGTACGGATAGGAAGATGCACAGAGAGGAGATCGCAGGTGAGAGATTTCCCATATAAATATTCGGAACCCGCCTTGGAGCTGCGTATGAGGATGCGCCGTTGAGCCGCGTTAAGGTGATTGAGAGAATGACAAATGTGCATTAATCAGGGTGGTACCGCCGGTATTCCGGTCCCTTTGGGGATTTGGATGCCGGTGTTTTTTTATTCTAAAGGAAAAACCTTGTCACGCTAAAGCATGAAAGTATCTTTCCTCTAGAATAAAAATAATTATGCTAGATAAAACAATTATGTATAAAAACCTTATCGCGCGAAAATTTAAAAAAATAAAGGAGATGAAATTATGGCAAAAGACAAGAAATTAGTAGAAGCCATCACATCTATGGAAGATGATTTTGCACAATGGTACACAGATGTGGTAAAAAAGGCAGAATTGATTGATTATTCCAGCGTCAAGGGGTGCATGGTGATTAAACCGGCAGGATATGCGATTTGGGAAAACATTCAGAATGAATTGGACAAAAGATTTAAGGCAACAGGGGTAGAAAATGTTTATATGCCCATGTTTATTCCCGAAAGCCTTTTGCAGAAGGAAAAGGATCATGTAGAAGGGTTTGCGCCAGAAGTTGCCTGGGTAACACATGGGGGCTTGAATCCATTGCAGGAGAGAATGTGTGTCCGGCCAACGTCCGAGACTTTGTTCTGTGATTTTTATGCGAATGATATTCAATCCTACCGGGATTTGCCCAAATGTTATAATCAGTGGTGCTCTGTCGTACGTTGGGAGAAGGAGACGAGGCCGTTTTTGCGTTCCAGAGAATTCTTGTGGCAGGAAGGACATACGGCGCATGCAACTGCCGAGGAAGCTGATGAGCGTACCATTCAAATGCTGAATCTGTATGCCGATTTCTGTGAGGAAGTATTGGCGATGCCTGTAATTCGCGGTAAAAAGACAGAGAAGGAAAAGTTTGCAGGTGCAGAGGCAACCTATACCATTGAAGCATTGATGCATGATGGCAAGGCGTTACAATCTGGCACTAGCCATAATTTTGGCGATGGTTTTGCAAAGGCGTTTGACATACAGTATACCGACCGTGATAATAAGCTTCAATATGTACATCAGACTTCTTGGGGCATGACTACCCGTCTGATTGGCGCAATCATTATGGTTCACGGGGACGATTCGGGACTTGTACTGCCTCCAAGGATTGCACCTACACAGGTAATGGTAATACCCATACAGCAGCATAAGGAAGGCGTATTGCAGAAAGCGGCAGAATTAAAAGAAGTTTTAGGCAAAGCCGGAATCCGCGTAAAAATGGATGACAGCGAGAAGAGCCCGGGCTGGAAATTCTCAGAACAAGAGATGCGTGGCATACCGATTCGTATAGAGTTAGGCCCCAAAGATATAGATGCGGGAAAATACGTGCTAGTGCGTCGTGATACGCGTGAGAAAATTGAGTGTGCGTTAGAGGAGGCAGCAGAGACAGCAGGAAAGCTGCTTGAAACTATTCAGGCGGATATGTATGCGCGTGCCAAAGAACATCTCAATTCCCATATTACAGAAGTGAAGTCCTATGCGGCATTTAAGGATGCAGTGGAAAATAAACCGGGATTTATTCGTGCTATGTGGTGTGGCGATGAGGAATGCGAGAATAAGATTAAGGAAGATACTACAGCGACTTCCCGCTGTATGCCGATGAAAGAGGAGGCGGCGATTTCGGATGTCTGCGTTTGCTGCGGCAAACCAGCACATAAGCTTGTGTACTGGGGAAAAGCTTACTAATTACAAAAAATAGAAGAACACAGTAAAAGGCTGCACCGATATCTGATTATCTGATGCAGCCTTCTATAATATGCTGTCCATTGGACTCTTACCTCTTTCTTTCTGAAATCTTCCATTTTCTTTCCGAACTTTTAATACCACTGAATATTTTGTATGTATCCATATCTGAACGTTTCCGGCTGGAAGTGCATACTTTTATTTTCCATTCTGTTTCAGGGAGTCGTTATGAAAATTTGGATTTCTCGTTATGTGTTTAAACCTTCTTCTGAAATAATAACTCTTGCAAATGCCATTTCTATGTTTTCTGCTTTACATGTTCGATACGAATGAGTCGTTCCTCCGATTTCTCCATTCCGAAAATACAAGATCGGATGCTTTCGCGTTGGTAATATTTCGCTAAATCTTTCATTGGGATGTGTTGATTTTCGCTTGGGATAAATCAATCCTTGTCCGCTATGAAATCTCTTCGTTCTGTTATTGCCAGCCGGGAGAAGAACCTTATTGTAATTTCCCATTCCAGAAATCTGGATTCCTATCAAAAGCAATTAGAACATCATTGCTGAAATTTTAGTACTGTCATTTGCGTTTGTAAAACTTCTTCCAAAGATTTATTGGAAATCTCTTGTACCTCTGTAATTTGTTCTGAGGTGAATCAATTTGTTATCCCTTTGGACTGTACCTCTCTTTCTTAAATTATGGGGTAGTTCGTTATGTTTTGATTGGTCTGTACCTCCTGTTCTTTCGTTCTTGTTTGTTTTGATGTGTTTATTATATCTAACAAAAATAAAAAAGTCAATAAGTTTTTTGGAAAAAGTGTATTAAAGATACTTATAATTAAAATAAAATATATAAGCGTGAGAAAATTCTGACAATTTATAAAAAGTTCATAATTCGTTCATAGTATTGTGTATTGTTTATCAGTATGGAAAGTGTTACAATACAAGAAGTTGTCCGTGTATGCGGGATAAAGACGTGGCAGGATTCTGCCAGAAGAATATAGGAGCATTTATATGAGTATTATAAGTAAAATGTTTGGTACACACAGTGAGCGGGAGCTAAAGAGAGTTTATCCTATTGTGGATAAAATTGAGACCTACCGTCCCGCTATGATGGAACTGACGGATGAACAGTTGAGAGATAGGACGAAGGAATTTAAGAAGCGCTTGGAGGATGGTGAGACGCTGGATCAGATTCTTCCAGAGGCTTATGCAACTGTCCGGGAGGCAGCTAGGAGATCTATTGGTATGGAGCATTACCGTGTGCAGTTAATCGGCGGTATTATTCTGCACCAGGGACGTATCGCGGAGATGAAGACAGGTGAAGGAAAGACATTGGTATCTACTTTGCCAGCATATCTGAATGCCTTAGAGGGCAAAGGCGTGCATATTGTCACGGTCAATGATTATCTGGCAAACCGTGATGCGGAGTGGATGGGGAAGGTTCATGAATTTCTTGGGCTGACGGTTGGAGTTGTGCTCAATTCTATGGACAATGATGAACGCCGTGAAGCTTATAACTGCGATATCACGTATGTGACAAACAATGAGCTGGGTTTTGATTATCTGCGTGACAACATGGTGATTTATAAAGAACAGCTCGTACAGCGTGATTTGCATTATGCTATTATTGACGAGGTGGACTCTGTGTTAATTGACGAGGCGCGGACGCCGTTGATTATCTCTGGACAGAGCGGTAAATCTACCAGCCTATACGAAGCCAGTGATATTTTGGCGAGACAGCTTGTACGTGGCGAGGACATGCCTGAATTTAGCAAGATGGACGCTATTATGGGCGTGGAACGCGAGGAAAACGGAGACTTTATCGTCAATGAGAAAGATAAAGTAGTCAGCCTGACTGAACAGGGTGTGAAAAAGGTTGAGAAATTTTTTCGCATTGAGAATCTTGCAGATGCGGAAAATCTGGAAATTCAGCACAACATAATTCTGGCGCTGCGCGCGCACCACTTGATGTTCCGCGACCAGGATTATGTGGTGCAGGACGAGAAAGTTGTAATCGTAGACGAATTTACCGGACGTATCATGCCGGGGCGCCGTTATTCGGATGGGCTTCACCAGGCAATTGAGGCGAAGGAGCATGTGAAGGTTAAGCGGGAGAGCAAGACGCTGGCAACAATTACGTTCCAGAATTTCTTTAATAAATATAGTAAGAAGGCAGGTATGACCGGTACGGCCCTCACAGAGGAGAAAGAGTTCCGTGATATTTACGGTATGGACGTAATTGAGATTCCTACCAATAAGCCGGTACAGAGAAAAGATTTGCAGGATGCGGTATATAAGACTAAGAAAGAGAAATTCCATGCCGTGGTGGAAGAGATTAAGGAAGCCCATGCAAAGGGACAGCCGGTGCTTGTGGGTACAATTACGATTGAGACTTCTGAGTTATTAAGCGGTATGCTTAAACGCGAAGGCATTCAGCATAAGGTATTGAATGCGAAATTCCATGAAATTGAGGCGGAGATTGTTGCGGAGGCAGGACAGCATGGAGCTGTTACCATTGCTACCAATATGGCGGGGCGTGGTACAGATATTAAACTGGACGATGATTCCAAAGCAGCGGGTGGACTCAAAATTATCGGTACGGAGCGCCATGAGTCACGGCGTATTGATAATCAGTTGCGCGGACGTTCCGGGCGGCAGGGCGACCCGGGAGAATCGAAATTCTTTATTTCACTGGAAGACGATCTGATGCGCCTGTTTGGTTCCGAGAAATTGATGAACATGTTTAATACTTTGGGCGTGCCGGAGAATGAGCAGATTCAGCATAAGATGCTTACCAATGCAATTGAGAAAGCGCAGATGAAGATTGAGAGCAATAACTTTGGTATCCGTAAGAATTTGCTGGAATATGACCAGGTTATGAATGAGCAAAGGGAGATTATCTATGCGGAGCGCCGTAGAGTGCTCGATGGCGAGAGTATGCGCGATGTAATCTATAAAATGATTACAGACCGTGTAGAGAATACCGTAGATACTTGCATTTCCTCAGATCAGGATAGCGATGAGTGGGATTTGAATGAACTGAACCAGCTTTTGATTCCGATTATTCCTTTGAATGCGGTAACGTCGCAAGACGTGCAGGGAATTAATGTCAATGAGCTCAAGCATAAGTTGAAGGAACAGGCGGTAAAAGCTTATGAGATGAAGGAAGCAGAATTTCCGGAGCCGGAAGCTGTGCGTGAGTTGGAGCGCGTAATTCTCTTAAAAGTCATTGACCGTAAATGGATGGCTCATATTGATGATATGGATCAGCTTCGCCAGGGCATTGGATTGCAGGCATATGGACAGAGAGATCCGCTGGTTGAGTATAAGATGAGCGGTTACGATATGTTTGACGGTATGATTGCCAATATTCAGGAAGATACGGTACGCCTTCTGTTCCATGTGCGTATAGAGCAGAAAGTAGAGCGTGAACAGGTGGCAAAGGTTACAGGAACAAACCGTGATGATTCAGGTCCCAAAGGCCCCAAGAAGCGAGAAAATGCAAAGGTTTATCCGAACGATCCCTGTCCTTGCGGAAGCGGCAAGAAATATAAGCAATGTTGCGGCAGGAAATAGGTTGTTGAATCAGACGGAAGGAATAAAATAGATAGAATTAAGAAGTGCCGTGCAGCAGTTGCATGGCACTTCTTAATCTTATAGGAAAGACCTTGCCACGCTAAAGCGTGAAAGTATCCTTCCTATAAGATTAAAACAATTATGTGCACTCGCGCAAGAGGAAATATGTCGCTAGAGCGACTGCGCTCGGCACGGCAAAGTGTTCAAGGGGCTGTCGCACTAAATAATTAGTGCGCAGCTCCTTTTCTGTACAAAAAATT
>CANOFW010000014.1 GCA_947565425.1 uncultured Lachnospiraceae bacterium | reverse complement strand
TTTTTTGCATAGAAAAGGAGCTGCGCACTAATTACTTAGTGCGACAGCCCCATCTATACCTTTTAATTTATATTAGTGCGACAGCCCCAACAAATAAAAGACTAACCGTTTTTGCTAATCTACATTTATCCCTGATAGACAATACGTTCCACCAAAGATTCTTTTCGTAAATTCCTGCTGAGCAAAAATGATAATGAGGCTTGCAGCAGCACAATCGCTAATATCATTACGCCAATTTCCAGCAGTGGGAAATGGTATTCATTGATTCCATACACATGCATTTCTCTGGCATAACGAAAGAGCACATACCCCAGCGGACTGCCAACAACTAAGGAAACAGCTATCGTCCCTGCGGAAAAGAAGATTCCTTCCAGCTGCATCATCCAGTTCAACTGACGGTTTGTCATCCCCACCGCCTGCAAAACGCCTAACTCCCGCTTTCTTGTCACAGCTCCGGTAATAATCGTGTTCGCCATATTAAAAAAGCCAATGATACCCAAAAGCCCGAGAAACATATAAACGCCGCCCTGCATAATTCTGCTTCCATACTGCGTTTGCTTCAAGGCTCTGTCATAAGAATCCGTCTCTACATGCTCCATACCCGCCACAAGTTCCCAAATGGCGTCTTCTACGCTGCTTTTATCCTTCTGCTTACAGTCTGCCCAAACTATTTCTGTTACGTCTTCTGCTATTCCAAGTTTGTCAAATGTATCTTGCGTAATCACCCATGCACTAGGCGCGCTGCCAAAGGCGCCCATGAGTTCTCCCTCATATACTGCCCCGCTGCCTGTCATATCTTTTATTTGCAATTGCTGCCCTATTTTATAACCATAACTCTCCATAAAAAAAGAATAGCCATAAAGAATACCGTCTGCGGCAGCGACCTCGTCATAATTAACATTTCCCAAAACAGAGCCCTTTCCATAGCGTTCAAATCCCTCCCTGTCCAGTACACAGACTGTCGTATAAGCGCCATCCGCATCCATGCTGCTCAAGCTGAGATTTTCTGCTTCAAAGCATTTGCGGCTTTTAACTTCTGTGACGCCTGGAATAGCTTTTATTTTTTCCTGAAATTCTTCGCCCAGCGGGTTATTCTTCTGAATTTGGCAAAGATTATTCTCCGGGTAAGCCTCGTCGTTTAATCTATAATCCAATGCTATGGAAAACTGGCCATATTCGACATTGCGCCTTGCTTCAAACTTATTATCTATATTTCCGGCAAGATTGGACAGCGTTACAAACAACACGCAGGATAAACCCATCGTACAGATGGTAGAAACTGTTCTTCTGCGGTTTGCCGACAAGTTGGACAGCGTCATGCCAAGAACAGAGATACTTTTGCGCCCTTTGCGCATACTCTTTCCCCGGCTGGTATTTTCCTGATAGCGCATGGCTTCCACCGGCGAAGTTTTCGCCGCCACCCGCATAGGATGTGATAATGCCAGACGTACCGTTAAAAAAGCGGACACAATTACGACCAGCAAAAGCGGAAAAGAAATGACAGATACATGCTCCAACTCTATGCCCACCACCACTTGTGAACCGGTGATAAGCTCACGGCACATCAGGAAGGCAGCGCCGCAGCCCGCAAGCAAGCCCAGGGGAATACCGATAATCGCTAAGAGCATCCCTTCCCGCAGTATTAATTGCTTCATCTGTTTCCGTGTAGCCCCCAAAGCCTTAATCTTGCCATATTCCTGAATTTTTTGGACCATTCCCACCTGAAAAATATTATAGATAACGGAAACCGACACTACAATTACCAAAAGTCCAATCAATATGCAGCCCAAAATCGTCTCTGTGCCGGGATCATATATCCACATGAGATACTGTTTATTAGGCGAAATATTTTCTTTTTCCACACCACAGAACCCCGCCGCTTCCCATAAGACTTCCTCATAATCCACGTCCGCTTCCATCAGAGCTTCACTCATGCGCAAAGTCACCTCATAAGCACGCATTTCCTTGCTATACAACGACTCGTAAAATTCCTGGGACACAAATCCTTGAAATGCTTTCTGAACAGTTCCGGCCTGCGAAGATTGTATCACTCCACTGACAACAAATTCTTTTTCTGTAAATTTACTTCGGCTGTCCTTGCGCAAAGGTATGGACACACAATCCCCTGGCTTGGCGTTTAAGAGACCAAATTTCTCAAAAAACTCTGGCGAGGCCACAATTTCATTTTCCGCCTTGGGCAGTATTCCCGCTTTCAGCGTATGAATAAAGTTTTTATTTTCCGCGGCGGTCATATCCATAAATGACAAACCGATATCAATGCCTGCTTTTCCAGAGTCTGCCTCCGCAACATATGCCGTCCTTCCTACATTGGTGAACTCACTGCGCAGTTTCAGCATTTCATACTGCTCTTCACGAACCCTGCTAAGGGTTGCCACATAATTCCCAAAAAGATTTCCTGCGTTGACCTGGTTATTTCTCACCATCCCGCAGCCAACGCCGGCAATCGCGGAAAGAAGCAGCGTCGTCAGGAAAATAGATAATATCATCAACACGCTTCTCGATTTGTTCTGCCGTACATTGGAGAGCGCCAGTCTGTGGATTGTATGTTTCATCCCTGTTCCACCACCCTTCCGTCTTCAATCACCAATATACGGTCTGCAATCTGTGCAATATCCTGGTCATGGGTAATCATTACCAACGTCTGCCCATATTTCTGCGCCGACATTTTTAAAAGCCCTACCACCTCGTCACTGGTCTTAGAATCTAAGTTCCCCGTAGGCTCGTCGGCAAGAATCACATCCGGCTTGGAGGCAAGCGCCCTGGCAATCGCCACTCTCTGCTGCTGCCCGCCGGAAAGCGTGTGGGGAAGGTTATGTATCTTTCCCTCAATTCCCAAAGTCCTCACGATATCCCGCACGAAATTTTCATCTGCCTCTTTCCCGTCAAGTCCTATGGGCAGCACGATGTTTTCCCAGACATTGATGGATGATACCAGATTAAACGCCTGAAAAATAAAGCCGATTTTTCGCCTGCGGAACACGGCAAGTTCTTGCTCTTTTAAGGCAAACATATCTTTATCCTTCATCCATACTTTTCCACTGGTGGGATGGTCCAGCCCTCCCAGAAGATGGAGCAGCGTGCTTTTGCCGGAACCGGACTTGCCCACAATAGCCGTAAACTCTCCTTTGGCAATGGCGATGTTGGCGTCTCTCACCGCCCGCACCTGATTGTCGCCGGAACCATAATATTTACATAAATGTTCTGTCTTTAAAATTATTTCCATCTTGAAACCTCCCTAGTCCTTTCACTTCTTTGGCTGTTCAAATTAATCTAATCCCTCCTTAGGTTAAAGTTTATCCTACGTTTCTTTCAGTTTGCTTGCAAAATAAAAAAAAAGACTTACAGTTTTGTAAGCCTTAGAAAGTTAGAGTATCTTTCCTTATGCGTCTGCAAATCCATAAATCCATTTTAAATATTCGTCATGCCATGATTCTTTCCATTCGATGTTCTGGTTTTCAGACATTCTATCGCCTCTTCTCTGTATACTACTTTCTGCCAGCGGTCTCGAGACTTTTCTGTTATCCGGGTCAAATATCCGCGCAAGCGCGGCTGCTTGGCTAAGTGCCCTGTGGGTGCATTGCTCGCGGGAATAAACACCTATAACTTTTTATCCTTCTGCACACTCGGAGCATTGTATCAGATTCACTTTGTATACCAAAACTTTGCTTAATAAACATCTGGGTTCAACACACAATTTAGATGCAAGGCATTCCAAATCTTTATCTATTAAATCCAAATGGCTCCTTTCATATTCCTCTGCCTTTTCCGGTGGTAAATCATACCAATCCAATCTTTCAAACTGTGCACCAAGTTTAGCAAACAGCTTCTGACTACGAATATTATCAGGTTCTATAACTATAAATACTTCTTTCATTTCAGCCCATTTATACTTATGTAACATCTGAAAGTATTTCTTTAAGGATTCATATCCATAACCATATCCTCGGTATTCTTCTATAATCTCTACCGCAACATCTATATACTCTCTATAAAAATTATTTATACCGCAATACCCGATAATCCTATTATCCGAATTATGAAAAATAATACAATATAATGATGCTGTATTTGTATAGTAGTCTTTTGCACAGACTTCCAAAACTTCTTCTGAATACTGTTTTTCTGATTTCTTTTTTTCATATTCTAATAATAGAGGAAGATCCTCTTCCTTAGCCATGCGAACCATAAGGTTACCCTCTTCTGTTTTCCCATCATCTTTCTTCATTGCCTCTTTCAAATTGGAATACTGTTGGCATTTTTCTGGTGTCTTATAGACCCTTTTTATATATACCTCATCATAAGCCTGTCGCACCTCCTCCAGATATTGGTAACGGGATAAATCTTTATACCCCTTTTGTTTAACCAGTTGAAATAGTTCTTCTAAAATATCGCAGCGAATATTTGCAATATAGTCTTTTCTTGTTTCTGATATTCTTTTCATACAGAATAATCCTCTTTAAAACATAAAATCTTTTTTGTACATTTCCAAATCATTTTATTATTTCATATGATATTGTTTTGGGAATATCTCTTTCATCTATAGACTCAAATATGCATCCGTAAACCATCATTTTTTCATACATTTCTGCAAAATCAAATGTCCATGTATACCCACAGGGCACTTAGCATGTCTATTTTCCTCATTGCTCGCAGGAATAAAAAGGTTTTACACTCCCTTCTTAAATTGTAGGAAGGAAAGCAGAAAAGTTCATCGCTTCTCTTTATTCACTGTTTTCTTTTACAATAATCTTTATAACTTATAACATCTCTCGATTTTACGACATATACTTTTGCATCTTTTAAACAATACTGTTGTTCTTCTAAATTAGCAATCTGCCCTTCGTCAAATATCACATCTCCTATATTCGCGCCTTCTATATCCATTCCAGCTATATTTGCACCTATTAATACAGCGCCTCTTAAATCTGCATTACGCAAACTTGCTTCCCTTAAATCTGCTTTGTTCAGATTTGCCTTAATCAAATTTGATTTTTTCAAAGCCGCTCCAAATAAAACCGCTTCCATTAAATTTGCTTCACTTAAATTTGCTTCATTTAAATTCGTTTTCACTAAATAAGCTTTTTTTAAAACAGATTTTTCCAGATTTGCACCATTTAAAAATGCATGTGATAAAAACGCATTCTGCAAATTTGCTTTACATAAAAGTATGCCCTGTAAATATGCGCCACAAAAGTCAGTGTCATATAAATTTGTAGAACTAAAATCACAGTTTTTATTGTCTATTAAACAATATTTTATCCATTTTGTAAGCCTATCCCTATAGATGCTTCCCAAAATATATTCATTATTTGTAAAACGTAATAATAGCCTTAATATGATTACCAGATTCAAAAAACTGTTTATTTCTTTATCCATAATACTTTTATAATCCTGAATACTTCGCTCAGTAAAATAAAACATCCCTCTTTCCATCATTTTACAGACTGCACTTTCCCACCACTGGTAAAATTTGCGTTTTTTATCATTATCCAGTTTATTGTAAAGTTTAAAAATTTTATGCTGCAAATACTCGCCTATTGTATAAGTTATTTCACCTTTTTTAAGATAAAAAGCAATATTTCCCGCTAATTCTTCCTCGCTTTGTGCAGACAATTCTATCATAGCATTTTCTATAGCGCTAAAAATAGTTTCAGCCACAAAATATTCATAAATCGATCTATGGACAAAATATAATTCTTCCGTTTCAACTCCTTCACAATGTCTTACTAACTTAAAATAATTACCAATCAAAAAATCCTGCCAACCATCCTTATTTTTTTGTTCCTGCATAACATCCGCACATATTTTTTGGTATTCTTCTTTGGGAATATATGCGCCCACATGTTTATTTTCAAACATCCACATCGCTATTTCTCTGGATATTTGATGTATTTGTTCTTTTACTTCACCTATCCTATGTTTTTCTGCAAATTTTTTGTTATCTATACATCTATCATAAACCCCACCTTCTAAAGAAAAGATTTTATCATATACATCCACGATAGATCCTTCCTGATCTATTAAAATATTTAGTGATAAAACCATATACAAAATCAGGGGAATACCTAACGTTTCCTTATTTTCGACTAGTTTCTTCATTGTAATCTCAGATATCCTATTCCCTGTTTTCTCCTGGAAAATATTATAAAAACTTTCTATCTGTGCTCTATTCCACGATTTCAGAGTAATATAATTGCATTTCATCCTTTCTAACCCTTTTATACAATTTTCCCTACATGTAATAATAAGAGAAAAATTTTTTATAGCTTTATTATATATCAAATCTTCATATAAACGATCTAATATCCTCTCCCTATCCTCTCCAACATTAACCTCATCAAAACCGTCAAGAATTAATATTTTTTCATTTAATTCATCATAGCTTAAACACAATTCTTCTAATATTGTATTAGATATTTTTAGCGTTTTCCAGTCTACATTACCCAAATCAGATGCAAACTTATAAACCAAAATGCTATCAACCCTATCCGTATAATTAGCCGTAATCCACGTAATCAGAGTACTTTTCCCTATTCCTGGCTGTCCCAAAACTAAAAGCATTTTATTACTGCAAGCATATATGGCATCACTTAGTAAATCCTTTAAATCCTCTCTTGTATCTTGATTATTCCCCCATACATAATGCGGCAGATGTTTCTCTAAATACACTTCATTAAGTTTTACATTTACACCGGCATTTTCATCTCTCTTATCAAAATTATTTAGAAACATATTGCTGTTCCATATTTTTGCATATTCCTGCACTCTATTTCTCACTTTTGGTGGAAAATTGTTGCTCTCTTCCTTTCTTTTCCTATTTAAAATTGAAACAACTTCATCCAACTTTTGAGTTAATTGCTCATATACCGCATGTTCATACCAATTTTTCTGATCTAATAGCAATAATAATACTGCACGAAATAACTCACTGTATTCTTCTCTGCCCAGTTCCTCATATAACGACACCTCAAATTCCAAACATTCACCTTCATCGGCATCCATATTTAAAAACCGTAAACAGGATTTTATATTTCCTAAACGCTCACCTTCATTTTTTATAAATGACTTCAATAAAACTTCTGCTGCATCATATATTTCATCTTCATACACGTTACCGGTAATTCTATTCAGCACGTCTACAATGATTCCATATATTTGCGATTCTATATTCTGATGTTTTGTATCTCTATTTTTTCCTGCCCTTCTAATTTTATCTCTCGATATGTCTGCGACATCATTAACAACCTTTGATACAAAACCGCTAAAAATTATCTCTGAAAATGGCATCATAATAGTTTATCCCCCTTGTAATTAGATGATTACTATTAGAATCATGAAACGGTATCGCAACTTTTAATAAGGAATCTGCACCACAAAGGTGCTCCCCGGCTGTTTCTTGCCATACCGGGAAGATACGGTAACGCTGCCGCCGTGCCGCTCTAAAATCTCTCTTGTCAGATAAAGTCCTACACCAGAACCCTCCTGCTTACGGACTTCTTCACGCTCTCCGCGGTAAAACCGCTTGAAAATCTTATGATAATCCTCCCGGGGAATGCCCATGCCCTGGTCTTCCAGCTCAATCCGCAAAAAAGTAGTGCGCTTCATCATACGAATACGGATTTGTGTATTGCTGGGGCTATATTTTACTGCATTTTCCAGGATATTGATAAATGCCTCGCAAATCCATTTGACATCATGAGGAATCACCGTCGCCGCTAAATCCTCTGTCTCTTCAAATTCAATGGCAATCTGTTTTTCCTGCGCCTTGAGGTACACACGGTTCACGGCCGCCACCAATGTTTCCAAAATATCTGCCGGCTCCCGATGAATCTCAATCATACCTGTCTCCATTCTGGAAATATTAACCAGCGAGCCAACCAGCGCCTCCAAACCGCCAAGCTGCTTTGTACACTGTTCCAAGAATTCCTCTTCCTCCTCAGAACTTAAATCTCCCTGGTCTAAGATTTCAAAACATGCCTTTAACCCGGCAACCGGCGTCTTTAATTGGTGGGAAATGTCGGTAACCAGACTCCTGGTCTCCTCCTTTTCCCGGATGAGCTGTTCCTCATGATAACGAAGCTGCTCACTCAGCGATTGCAACTGTCCCTCAACGCGGTCTATCTGACGCGCTCTGTCGTTCAGCCGTTCCGGGATATCCAGCGCATAGTCGCGGGCTGATAATTTATCCAATATCTGCGACAACTTCCAAAGCTCCTGCCGCTGCTGTTTCTTACACTGCGCAGCCACTCCCGCCAATGCTAAAAGATATAAGAAAAACGTAAATACAGAAAGGACAAGTGTGTTCCTGATTGTCCTTTCTCGCTCTAGCTGAAACCAATTCCGCCCGTCTTCCAGATAACCATACGCTCTGAGTTTCTCTCTGCCGGCTTCGCCGGAAGATTCCCGCACGCCTTTCAGTAATTCTGACGACGTCACCAGGCTGTCAACGCCGTTGTCCGCCTCCTCTATCATCACCGATAGAATCTGAATCTTCTGCTCATAAGAATTGTTCGCCGCCAGGATAAAATACCAGTCCATAACTATCAAGACAAGCACTCCCAACACAGCCGGAATCAAAAATTTTTTCATCGCCTGCACTCCTTATCCCACAGATAGCCGATTCCACGGATATTTTTGATATATTCCGGTTTGGAACTGTCCGGCTCAATCTTCTCCCGCAACCTGCGGATATTGACCGCGATGGTATTCTCATCCACAAAATCTCCCTCTACATCAAAGAGCTGCTCTAACAATTGGTTTTTCGACAAAATCTGCTTCGGATGCTCCATAAAAAACCGCAACATCTTCCACTCATTTTTCGTGAGGGAAATCTCTTTTCCTGCTGCCAAAGCCCGCATTTCCTTCACGTAGAAACAGATGTTTCCAGACTCAATGCGTTCCTCGGACACTCCCTGCTGTTTCTTAAAATATGCCGATACCTTGAGCCTCAGCACGGAGAGGCTGAAAGGCTTCGTGATATAATCGTCCGCCCCAGCCTCATAGCCTATAACCTGATCCACTTCCTGGTCTAATGCCGTCAGGAATATAATGTGCACGCTGCTCTCTGCGCGTACTTCTTTTACGAAATCCAGTCCACTCCCATCCGGCAAGGTTATATCGCAGATCATAAGCTGTATTTCCTGCTCATGAAACACTGACCTTGCCTGCGCCACCGTCGCGCAGGAGTATACCTGATAGCCATCCTTTTCCAGAATAAAGCTAATTCCCCGATTGATGCTTTCATCATCTTCCAGTAATATAATTGCGCTCAAATCCTCATCTCCACGTCTACCTCGCAACACGCACTGCCGTCTCCAGCGCAATCTCAATCATCTTGCCAAAGCCAATTTGACGCTGCTCGGATGACAACTCCTCCGCGCGGTAAAGATGATCGGAAATTGTCAGGATGCAGAGCGCATGTTTCCCCGCTCGCGCAGCATTCAGATAAAGGGCGCCGCTCTCCATCTCCACGGCAAGCACACCCATCTTTTTATAACAATCCTTAGAACGCTCCGCATAAAAGGCGTCTTCTGATAGAATATTTCCCACTTTCACTTCTGTCCCCAACTCCTTTGCGCTCTCCACAGCCGTACTCAGCAAGCGGTAATCTGCAAGCGGCGCCAAATGCCCAGGACAACCGAACTGGTCGGGATAGTCGGAGACTACGGAGGCCCCCATGCCGATTACCACATCCATCACATTGACGTCTTCCTGAATTGCGCCCGCAGAGCCCACACGGATGATATTGTCCACATCATAAAAATTATAAAGTTCATACGAATAAATGCCGATAGACGGCATTCCCATCCCGGAGCCCATCACAGAGATCTCTTTGCCCTTATACGTTCCCGTGTAGGCAAGCATTCCGCGTACCTGATTCACACAACGCGGCTGTTCCAAATAAGTTTCTGCGATAAACTTTGCCCGCAGCGGATCTCCGGGCATCAATACGGTCTTTGCAAAGTCCCCTGCCTTTGCCTCAATATGGGGGGTCGGTATATTTGCCATAATATGTTCCTCCTTTGCGGCGATAAACGCCGGAATTTATAATCACATCACAATACTCACCAAAAATGCAACCAAACTCGCGCAGATAGCCACCGTAAACAAGCCCTTCCCGCGATATGCAAGCGCCAAAGCTACCGCTACCCCTGCCGCCGCTGAAATCACGGAACCGGTTGCATAGAAAACCGCCGGAAACGTCATCGCTCCCAGCACCGTATAGGGAATATACGCGAAGAAGGCGCGCACATGTTTATTTTCTATCTTTTTGCGAAAAATTACAAATGGAAATACACGGATTATGTAGGTCACAACAAACATAACGATTAAGTAAATCCAAAACGTTCCTACTTCCATCACGCCTCCTCCTCTTCTTCCATGGGAAAGCAGACTGCGCCCACGACCGAAGCTGCCACCGCGCATATAATCACTGCAAAACCGCTGGAAATCATTTTCAGCCCGGGCAGATAATACATAGCAAAACTAAACACCACCGCTAACAGCGTAATCTTCAATATACGTCTGTCTTTCTTCATAGCGGGAATGATAATCGCTATAAACATGCCGTAGATGGCCAGCCCAAGCGCGTCCGTGACTGTATCGGGCAAGATATTGCCGCAGACCGCCCCTGCCAGCGTACCGCTTGTCCAGCCTAGATACGGAAGTACGGCAAGCCCTGCAAAATACTTACTGCTAACCTCCCCCTGACGGCTCATGGCTACTGCAAATATCTCATCGGTAACTGCAAAACCGAGAAGCATCTTTTTGCCGCTTCCAAATTCGGGGGATACTTTCTGCGACAGCGAAATGCTCATCAAGGCGTACCGCAGATTAATCACGAATTGAGAAAGCGCCATTTCAATATAAGTGCCTGCCGCCGCCATAATGGTAATTCCCGCAAACTGTCCGGCGGAAGTCAAATTCATCATCGACACCAAAAGCGCCTCCCACCAAAAAAGTCCTGACGAGGCGGCTTCCAGTCCAAATGTAAAGGACACGGACAGATAACCAATTCCAATTGCACCTCCATCCTTGATGCCCTGTAAAAACTGTTTCATAACTTTAATCCTTTCCTGGCGCATGTTTGAAAATTGATTTCCGTTCCTGCTTCAACTCCCGTCTTGCCTCTTTTCTTTAAAACGTGTATACTGAACTGTAATTCAATTTATTTCAGGAGGAAACAAAAAATGGACATTTTACACGCGCCGATTTTCGAGGGAAGACCTCAGACTGAAACTGGCAGGTTAGAAAAGGAACTGCGCACCTATGATTTGCTGGATTCCTTGGAAATCACGTATCAGCGAATTGACCATCAAGCATTGCCAACGATAGAGGCATGTCATGACGTCGACAAGCGTCTTAACACACATGTATGTAAGAATCTTTTCTTATGTAACGCACAAAAAAACAAGTTTTTCCTGCTCATGATGCCTGGAGAGAAAAAATTCCAGACGAAAGCCGTCTCCAAACAGATCCCGTCTGCCCGCCTTTCCTTTGCCCCGGAAGAATATCTGGAACAATTCTTAGACCTTACGCCCGGTTCCGTCAGCGTCCTCGGACTTATGAACGATACTGATTTACATGTTCAGCTCTTGATGGATGAGGACTTGCTGAAAGAAGAATATATCGGCTGCCACCCCTGCATCAATACCTCAAGCCTGCGGCTGACCACCAGAGATTTAATAGATAAAGTTCTCCCGGCAATCGAGCATACGCCAATCTATCTCAAATTGCCGGGTTAAATTTCTCTTGCTAATCTGTTCTCAAACGTTTATTATGAAAAAGAAGTTGTTGCACGCAACGATACTAATGTGATAAGGAGTACCCGAATGAAAAAAATACAACGAATCCTCGCCATCCTGGGCATCGTCTTTTTAGTGGGATTGTATCTCACAACCCTGATACTCGCCATTTTAGGCAAAGACTTCTTTCCCATGTTCATGGCTGCCTTGTTTGCTAGCATGGCGTTACCCATCCTGCTCTGGCTCTACGGTGCCATCTACAAATGGGTGAAAAAGAACGCTCAACAAAACAAGAACTTTTAACACTCCACTCCCAGGCTCCTTAGTTCCTCTTCAGCCTGGGATTTTGTGTGAAAATGGATGGTCGCCATTCCCAGATGATTAGCAGCGATAATATTACCGCGAATATCATCTACAAACACGCATTCCGTAGGCTGAAGCTGATATTTTTTGAGCAGCGCCTCATAGATATCCGCTTCCGGCTTCGTTGCCTGTACCTCAAACGAGAAAACGGCTCCATCCACAAGCTCCACAAACGCAAGCTCTTGTATACTCTGAGAATAGAGGCGTCTGGGGTAATTGGATAAAAGATATACCCCGTACCCCTTTTCCTGCAACGCTTGAATCCAGGAAGCAGCATAATCATAACATTTGATACAACTGCCGATATTGTCCCAGAAACGCAAAATCTCCTCTTTACATTCTGGCGCCCCCGCCAAGAATCCTTCTAATATCTCTTCATCCGACATTTTACTGCGGTCAAATTCATTCCATAATTCAGACCTGACCGTTGCATTTGCCACCTTTTCATATACTTCCGGCGAAAAGTCCAACTTGTCAAAATATCCCTGCCAGTCAAATTCTACCAGAACTTTCCCCACATCAAATACTATATTTTTTATCATAGTCTTGTTTCCCTATTCCCTCAACTTACCGATAAATAATATCATCTCTTCCCGGTCCATTAGAAACCATGGTAATCGGAAAACCAATCTTTTCTTCAATAAACTCTATATATTTACGACAATTCTCCGGCAAATCCTCATATTTACGAATACCTCGGATATCACATTTCCAACCCGGAAGCGTTTCTAATACGGGTTTTGCCTTTTCCAGCATCACCGTAGGCGGAAACTCCGTCGTTACCTCACCGTCAATCTCATAGCCTACGCACACCGGAAGTTCATCCAGATAACCCAGCACATCCAATACGGTAAACGCCACATCTGTCGTACCCTGGATGCGGCAGCCATACTTGCTGGCAACCGCGTCAAACCAGCCCACGCGCCTGGGACGTCCGGTCGTTGCGCCAAACTCTCCACCGTCGCCGCCTCTCCTTCTCAATTCATCTGCCTCTTCGCCAAAGATTTCACTGACAAAAGCGCCAGCCCCTACAGCCGAAGAGTATGCTTTACAGACCGTAATAATCTTGCCAATCTCATACGGCGGAATTCCTGCTCCAATTGCTCCATAAGCCGCAAGCGTAGAGGAGGAAGTCACCATCGGATAAATCCCATGATCTGGGTCTTTCAAAGAGCCAAGCTGCCCTTCCAGCAAAATATTTTTCCCCTCTTTGATAGCATTCCACAGGTAAGCGGACGTATCGCAGACATAAGGCTCTACCATCTTGCGGTACGAACGCAATTCTTCCATCAACTTATCCGGTTCAAGCAAAGGCTTGTGATATAAATGCTCTAATGTTATATTCTTTGTCTCGCAAATGCGCGCAACTTTCTCTTTCAAAGCTTCTTCGTCAAACAATTCACTGACCTGGAAGCCAATTTTCGCGTATTTATCGGAATAAAATGGTGCAATTCCGGATTTTGTGGAACCAAATGATTTCCCGCCCAGCCGTTCTTCCTCATAACGATCAAAAAGCACATGGTAGGACATTACCATCTGTGCACGGTCTGACACCAGTATCTTAGGCTTGGGAACACCCCTGTCTACAATAGACTGAATCTCCTCAAACAACACTGGAATGTTCAACGCCACACCGTTTCCAATAATACTGGTCGTATGGTTATAAAACACACCGCTGGGAAGCGTATGTAATGCAAACTTACCATAATCGTTGACAATGGTGTGTCCGGCATTGGCGCCGCCCTGAAAACGTACGATAATATCCGCTTCCTTTGCCATCATATCGGTAATCTTGCCTTTTCCTTCGTCTCCCCAATTTGCTCCAACAATTGCCTTTACCATTTGCAATTCCTCCTTTATACTGCTGACTCATGGGAATTTCCCTAAAACAGTATAACAAATACGTCCCTAATAGTAAAGCAAATGTTCGTCTAAGTTTTATATGTCGTAACGCTAGCATGATTCGCCCATAAATTTGGCGATGGCTGTGTTACTATATGTCAAAGTACGCGCTGCCAATCATCAAATCATCCTCCAACAACTTGGCAAAGCGGGCAACAATCGCCTTTTTCTCCTCCCAGTATTGAATGGCGCGCGCCGTCACCATGGGATTGGGTTCCTCCTTATTAGAACTTTCCATAATATGATAATATGCCCTGGCATAGCTAGAAGCATGGGCATTGCCCATCGTCATACAGTCCCAGACGATGCCCATAGCGCCCTCTTCGTCCAAAAGATCTGCTTCCATCAGTAATATCATCTCTATATCGGCGTCTGCATCCCGCATGCGGTTCTTGTCTGAGTGACAGGCAATCAGCCTTTGCACCTTACGGCTAAACGCTTCCTCCATCTGCTGCGCCTTTGCATACTCCCGAAACGCCTGCACGCTGCGCTTTGCATGATGCTCATTCTCCCGGTCCGCATAACCGATGTCGTGGAAAATCGCTGCGGTATAAAGCGCTTGTGTGTCAACATTTTCTAAACCGTCTGCCAGCCGCTCACACCAATGGAGCACACGGATGCTGTGCTGGAACCGGGAACGGAAAGGGTGTAAGGGGTTGGGAGATTCCATCCCTTTATGCTCCGTCAGATACTCTTTTACATACGTTAAATACTTCTTATACGTCTCATTCATGCGCACACCTCCTAAATTTACATCACTTGCCGGGAAGCCATTGCCCGTAGCAGTTCAATCTCTCTCTGGTAACCTGGTAAATCATTCGGCGTCTCCAAATAAAAGGGAAGGTGATGCAGGTTCGGATGCGTGACGATTCTTGCAAAAGCCTCCACACCAATCTGTCCCCCACCAATCTTCTCATGGCGGTCTTTGTGACTGCCTAGCGCATTCTTGCTGTCATTAACGTGGATGGCTTTCAGCCTGTCAAGCCCAATCACAGCGTCAAACTCCCGCAAAACTCCATCTAAATCCCCCACAATATCATAGCCGCCGTCAAATACATGGCAGGTGTCCAAACATACGCCAAGCCTGCCTGTATCTTCCACCTTATCTATGATTGCGCGAAGCTCCTCAAAATTTCTTCCCACTTCCGAACCTTTGCCTGCCATCGTTTCTAAGAGAATGGTAGTGGAAAATCCCTGCTCACCTATACGGTTCAACATATCGGCAATATAAGAAATCCCGGTTTGCACCCCTTGCTTCACATGGCTTCCGGGATGAAAATTATACATACTCCCCGGGACATGCGCAAGACGGCTTAAATCATCGCACATTGTCTCATAGGCAAACTGGCGCAGGCTGTCGTCTTTGGCGCAGGCATTGAGCGTGTAGGGGGCATGGGCAAGAATCTGCGCAATCCCATGCTCTCCCGCAAATGCCTGATATTCCTCAATATCGGCAAGATTCAGTTCCTTTGCCTTGCCGCCTCTGGGATTCCTCGTGAAAAACTGAAACGTATTTGCCCCGATTTTTACTGCCTCCCTGCCCATGGCAAGATAGCCTTTGGAGGAGGAAAGATGGCATCCTATTCTTAACATCATTTTTCTCCTGTAAGTTGTGATTTTTATTTCTGCTGTCATAATCATACTACAACTGCAAAAACATTACAATTACAAAACAAAATGGGTAAGCCCACGGGCTCCCCTAGCCCCTCAATCCCCCGGAGGCTGCACACTTTGACGCGCCGAGCACGTTTGCAAAGCAATCGTTTCCTCTTGTGCGAGTGCGCATAATTGTTTTTGTCTTATAGGAAAGACAAAATAATTTCAACCCGCGCCATACGTTTTCTCGTACTGCTCGGGCTGAACCTTCGTCTTATGTTATTTATCCTAACTCTCTTTTCATAACGGCTCCTGTCGCACCGGAAGTAACCATCTGCGCATAGCGCGCCAAATATCCTTCCGTCACTTTCGGCTCCCTTGGCTGCCACTGTTCTCTCCTCTTATCAAGCACATCCTGCGGCACATCCAACTCCAGTTTCATTTCCGGGATATTGATTTTAATGATGTCGCCCTCTTCTACCAAAGCAATCGTTCCTCCGACTGCCGCCTCCGGGGAGACATGCCCAATAGAAGCTCCGCGGCTGGCGCCCGAAAAACGTCCGTCCGTGATCAGAGCAACCGTAGAGCCGAGCCCCATTCCGGCAATGGCAGAAGTGGGATTTAACATCTCACGCATACCAGGACCGCCTTTGGGTCCTTCATAGCGGATAACTACCACATCGCCGGCAACAATCTTGCCGCCCTTGATGGCTGCGATTGCATCCTCCTCACAGTCAAATACGCGTGCCGGACCTTCATGCACCATCATTTCTGGCGCTACTGCGGAACGTTTGACAACGCTTCCTTCCAAAGCTAAGTTGCCTTTGAGCACGGCAAGCCCGCCGGTTGTACTGTAGGGATTATCCAACGGACGAATAACCTCTGGATTCCGGTTGACGCAGCCCTTGATATTCTCTCCGACCGTCTTGCCTGTCACTGTCATACAATCAAGGTTCAAAAGTCCCAGCTCTGCAAGCTCATTCATTACCGCATACACGCCGCCAGCCTCATTCAAATCCTCCATATACGTAGGTCCTGCCGGAGCCAGATGGCAGAGGTTCGGCGTCTTCTCACTGATCTCATTGGCAAAACCAATATCAAAGTCAAAGCCAATCTCGTGGGCAATTGCCGGCAGATGCAGCATACTGTTGGTAGAACAGCCCAACGCCATATCTACCGTCAGCGCATTCAATACTGCTTCCTTGGTCATGATGTCCCTGGGGCAAATGTTCTTGCGGTACATCTCCATTACTGCCATACCTGCATGTTTTGCCAACCGCAGACGGTCGGAATATACGGCGGGAATCGTACCGTTTCCTTTTAATCCCATGCCCAATGCTTCAGTCAAACAGTTCATGGAATTTGCTGTATACATACCGGAACAGGAACCGCAGGTCGGACACGCCTTCTCCTCAAATTCGCATACATCCTCCTCCGTCATCGTACCTGCCGCATAGGAGCCAACCGCCTCAAACATAGAAGAAAGGCTGGTCTTTTTCCCCTTCACATGACCCGCCAGCATGGGTCCACCGGAGACAAACACCGTCGGTACATTGACTCTTGCCGCTGCCATCAAAAGCCCCGGCACGTTCTTGTCGCAATTAGGCACCATCACCAGAGCGTCAAATTGATGCGCCAATGCCATACACTCTGTGGAGTCTGCTATCAAATCTCTTGTTACTAAAGAGTATTTCATTCCGGTATGCCCCATAGCGATACCATCGCAGACTGCAATCGCCGGAAATACCACCGGTACGCCTCCCGCCTCTGCAACTCCCATCTTTACGGCGTTTACAATTTTGTCCAAATTCATATGCCCTGGCACAATTTCATTGTAGGAACTAACAATACCAACCAAGGGCTTATCCATCTCTTCCTTCGTAAATCCCAATGCATTGAACAGGGAACGATGGGGCGCCTGCTGCATCCCCTTTTTCACATTATCACTTCTCATCTGTCTCTCTCCTTTTCTGATTACTGCTACTCTTATATCTATTCATTATCAAAGCTACAACCGTATCACGAGGCGATATGTAACATATCATGATCATAACATCTTTGTTGTCTGCTGTCAATACTGTTGTCTGCCTTCTTTGAAATTGTGTCATTATTATATCATACAGAACCTTATCAGGTGTAAATTTTTCACTTTTTTATCCTCCCAAATAATGACAGGACAACCAATTTATGTTAAACTTTCTTATAAGGATAAAATTAAATACTTAGAGGGAATGATACCATGAACGAACAATTATTGGATCACAACTTAATTGAATATGTGCTGACCTTGTTAGAAATACCGGAAAGCGAACACATGGACACCGAACAGCTCATAGAAGCCAGCCAATCATCCGGATCGTCAATTCTCCTGAATCCTCAAAATATTCAGAGAGCCCATGAGGTCATTAAGTTCATGGACGAAATGCCAGGTGGTTTTCTAATCTACCATGCCGATGGGAACGAGGACATTATTTATGCCAACAAAGCGCTTCTGCGCATTTTTCGCTGTGATACCCCCAAAGAATTCAAGGAACTAACCGGCAATTCTTTCAAGGGTATCGTACACCCTTACGATTTAGACACCGTTGAAAAGAGTATCAAAAAGCAGATTGCCGATAGCCAGTATGATTTGGACTATGTGGAATACCGCGCGGTACGCAAAGACGGTTCTATCTGCTGGATTGAAGATTTCGGGCATTACCTGGAGATTGAGGGATTGGGAGGCGTCTTCTATGTATTTCTCACAGATGCGACTGCCAAGAAGAATCATTACCTGATAGAGCGCGCTGCTCTGATTGATAAGAAGGAACAGAAAATGCAGCACATGATGGCTGCATACGACAGAGAAAAGAAACTAATCCACCAGGAACATTTGCGCCGCCTGGAGGTTATCGAGGGACTCAGTATCAATTATGAGTCTATTTTGTATGCTGATTTAGACAGCGATAGAATCTTCCCTTACCGGTTAAGCAGTCGGACCAAGCACCAGTTTGACGACAGATACCAGATTGTCGGTTTTCAGTGGTATGTTTCCAATTATGTCGACACCTGGGTCCACCCGGAAGACCGCGCAATGGTCGCACAGCTTACAGACCCCGATTATATTCGCAAGAAATTGTCTAAGAAGAAGACTTACTACATAAATTACCGTGTCATCAACAACGGAGAATTGCAATATTTACAACTTCGTATCGTAAATGTGGGCAAGAAAGAACAGATTACACAGATTGTCATGGGCTACCGTCGGGTAGACGTGGAAGTGATGCGCGAGATGGAGCAGAAACAGATGCTAGAAGACGCTCTGGATAAGGCAAACCTGGCAATTGTGGCAAAGAATACGTTTCTCTCTAATATGTCTCACGATATGCGCACGCCCTTAAATGCAATTTTGGGATTTTCCACGCTTGCCAGACAGCAGATTTCAGACAGTAACGCCGTTCTCGATTATCTGGACAAAATTGAGACGGCAGGCGGTCAGCTCTTAGACCTCATTGAAAAAGTACTGCAAATTTCCTGGACAGAATCAAATGACGCAAAACTCTCCGAAAGTGAATGTAATCTATCCGAAATTTTGGAGGACGTACATAATACTTTGCTTCCGCAGGCTGCCGAAAAGGACATTTCTTTTATTCTGAATTCACAGGAACTTTTACATGAAGATATTTACGGAGATGCTGACAATCTGCGCCAGGTTCTTTTGTACCTCGCTAACAATGCTGTCACTTATACGAATTCCGGCGGTAAGGTAGAACTGAGCGTCAAAGAATTGGAAGTCCTGCCCAATAACTTTGTTGTATACCAATTTTGCGTATCCGATAACGGTATTGGTATCAGTAAAGATTTCATTGCACATATCTTCGAGCCGTTTGAGCGAGAAAAGAATACGACCTTCAGCGGAATTCATGGCACGGGCGTCAGTCTTGCCATCGCCAAAAACATCATTAACATGATGGGCGGTCAGATTAAGGTCGACAGCGCCGTCGGCAAAGGCAGCACCTTCACTATTACGCTGCGCCTGCGCGTACAGGAATCTCCTTCACATGCTATGACGGAAGACACCACAGATTGTCCGACTGATTTGAAGATTCTGCTGGTGGAAGACAATATGATAAATATGAAGATTGAAACAGAAATCCTGCGCACGATCGGCTTTACTGTGGAAACTGCTGAGAATGGCAGAATCGCCGTAGAGAAGACAGCCGCTTCTAACCCTGGAGATTTTGATATAATTCTTATGGATATCCAGATGCCGATTATGGATGGACGGCAGGCGGCAGAAGAAATCCGCAGGCTTAAGAATCCTTTATTAGCAAACATACCAATTATCGCCCTCTCCGCCAATGCTTTTGAGAGCGACAAGCGTATGTCCATAGAAAGCGGCATGAATGCGCACTTGACAAAGCCGATGGATATTCCGGTACTGTTAGAAACAATTGGCAAAATCCTCAAAAAGCATCATTCCAACAACCTTGGATGAGGAAAATAACTGACTACCGCTTTGCCAATGATATCCTCTTTTTTCACAAATGTGTGCTCCCAATAGCGGGAGTCCCAGGAATCATTGCGGTTGTCTCCCATCATAAAGTAACAGTCCTGCGGCACTGTAAAAGGACCAAAATCATCATAACTGATCTCCTGGGTGAAATCATGTTCTAACGCTTTACCGTCAATGTAGATTATGCCGCCCTTCCCCTGGATTGTCTCTCCAGGCAGCGCCATAACCCGCTTGAGGTAAAGCGTTTCCCCATCATCGGGATAGATAAAAGTTACAATATCTCCCCTTTTAGGCTCTGCAAAAGCATAAGACAGGCGGTTTACAAATATTCTATCCCCCGCCATCACAGTTGTCTCCATGGAACTGGAAGGCACCTGTGCATTGGCAATTACAAATTTGTTCAGAAATAGACCGATGGCAAGAGCAATCGCCACCATCGCTAAATCAATGAAAATCTCTTTTCGGAATTTCCCTTTCATATTACCTTTCCTCCTTACTGCTCACGCCCTTAGGGTCAGTGGTTACTCCATTGGCAGTTGTTCCATGGCATGCAGAATATGTATGCGCATGGCGTCCTTTGCCCCCTGCGCATTCCTTACCTTTAAAAAGTCCATAATCATTCTATGATCTGTGAGGGTGGCATGTTCTACTTCCTCACATGCCCTGGAAAGTTGTACTCCCTTATCAATCCCTTCATAGATTACCGGCATAAGCCGGTTCATGAATTCATTGTGAGTTGCCCTGGCAATGGATTTGTGGAATGCCTGCTCCACTTTTGTGCGGTCTTTCTTTTGACATATGCGCGCTTCTATCTCCGCCCCCAAAACAAGAATTCTCTTAATCTCCTCCTCTGTCGCGCGTTGGGCGGCATAATACGCAGCTTCCGGCTCAAAAATCAGGCGCATTTCATATAAATCTCTGATCTTAACTTTCGCCGACGTCAGAGAGGACAGCCCCGTCCGCTTGCCGGGTACAAAATCCTCTCTGACAAACGTACCGCGCCCCCGGCGGATTTCTAATATTCCACCGGTGGCAAGAATACGGATCGCCTCGCGCAAAGTCGTACGGCTGACATTCAGCTCTTCCGACAATATATTTTCATTGGGCAGTTTACTGCCCGGCAAAAAACGCTGTTCCACTGTAATCATGGACAAAATACTGTCCGCAATTCGGTCCGATAACCTGCTCTCCGTCTCCATTCCCAATCCTTTCTATTCCGCGCCCCTGCAATTCGCCGGAAGCTTTATCTCCTTTTCACTTTTACCGTCATAGTCGCTTTCTTTTTGTTGTAAGTTCTCACTGTAATTTTCGCGGTTCCCACTTTCTTAGCCGTCACCTTGCCCTTGCTGGTTACAGACGCCACCGACTTCTTACTGGAAGAAAATAATAATTTACGGCTTGCCGTTCCCGCAGGAAGTTTCACTTTCAGCGTTGTGCTCTTTCCCTTCTTCAAAGTGAGAGATTTCTTACGAAAAGCTATCTGTTTCGGCGCTTTCTTGACCGTAATCCTACAGGTTGCCTTTTTCCCATTGGCGGACATTACCGTGATGGTCGCTTTTCCCTTTTTCTTCGCCTTTATCCTACCCTTCTTGCTCACAGAAACAATTTTGGGGGCAGAAGACTTCCAGCGATAAGTTGTCTTGGCCTTTGCCGGCGATTTTGTCGCCTTCAGATCTAACGTCTCACCAACGCCTACCGTCGCTTTCTTCAGATTGAGCGTAACCTTCTTTACCGTAACAGGCGTGGGCTTAACCGGCGGTGTCACAGGCGTCTCTGGAGCTTTGACAATAAGTTCTTTCATATCCAGCTTTTCTGTTTCCCCAAAGAGTTCTCGATTGCTCCCCCGGAAAATTCTCACATCATCCAAAAAGCCTGCAAAATTTTGATCCTCAACATAGAACGATTGCCCCAGCATCACAGAAAGATATTCCCCAATCTCCTTTACGGAAATTGCCGTCTCCTTATTCTCTGCAATCACTTCTCCATTCTGGTACAGCGTTAAGGAGGTGGGATTGACTTCTAAAACGATAAAACTCCACTCTTCCGCCAACGGTTTATCATAATTTTTTTCTGCTGCAAAAGAAGCGCTTCCCTTGGCAATCTGTGACGACAATTTTGAACCGCCGCCAGAAATAGCAAGAAAACTTTTCTCACTGCTGCCAAGAGAAAAGACTCTGCCAACGTCTCCGATCGGCTTTACATACATATGGATTGTAAAGCTGTCTAAATCCTCTAAGAGACTCGATGGCAATTGGGCAAAGGTTCCATAAACGCCATCCAACGAGAGGACGTTAGACGCAAGCTCACGGTCAAAGACAATCCCTGCATTACCGGACAACGACAAAGATTCCTTGCTAATTGCTTTGCTCTTCAACTTCTCGTTATCACCGTCTCCTTCAAAATCAAAGTCGTAAATAAGATACTTCAAGTTCTCTGCCGCCTGCATCAGCGCAACTGCTTTTTCCCGAAATGCTGCGCTGGCACAGGAACGCTTGCCCTCAGCGAGCGCCGCTGCATACGCATTCTTAAATTGTTCCGCCGATTGCTTCTCATAATTCCCACTGGCAACATCTTTTACACATTCTTCTAATAAACCGTAAACGGTATCATAGACATAAACTTTCCTGCTACAATAAGAAACCGCGCCATTTTTTTCGACCTGATAGTGCAAAGTAAATTCTTTTCCTGCCTGACTTACTCCCGGTATCCATTCTAACACCCCGCTGGTTTTATCCATGGAAGCGTTTTGCGGCAAGCCCTGGACGCCATAAACAACGCCTTCCGCCGCATCGTTAAGTACAATCTTTGCCTGATATTTCTCTCCCACGGCAACGTATTCCTTGACAGTTCCATTTTTCTGCGTCTGTGACAAAACATCGCTGTCGTGGTGAAGCTCACGGATTTGGGGAACCGTCTGTGCTGGATCGAATTCCAGATAATCCATATCCACTTGGGTAGCGTTCCCGGTAATCGTGTAATATACCATACTTGCCGCTGTATTCTCCGACTTTGACAAGTCATAGAACACTGTCTGCCACTTTCCATCCGTATTGTGTACTTCAAATACTGCCGCCGGGTCATGGTCTGCCTCCTGACATCCCAGACGAATATGCGCATCGCCATTACTTCTGACTTTTAATGCTACAAGCCCTTTCCTCGGATAACCAAAATGGTGAACCACAAACTCCGTGCCTGCGCCTGCGGCGTTCGCTCTCACAAAAGTGGTCTCACCCTCTGTCATAACCTCGGCAGTTCCTCTGCGAAGCGCAGAGAAATATTCCGTTTGGCTAATAGTCTCTGTATCGCCACTGAAATCTTTTTTACGAGAAATTCCATCTGCCGCTGCCGCCTCGGGCGTAAACATGAGTGTGGAAAGTCCGATAAAATCACCAGACGGTCCTTCCGGCATAATGCTCTCATAGGCATACGCCACATAGCGGTATTTTTCCTGGTCCATATCCGCCTTGGCAATGTATTTATAATAATTATAGACAATGCCATAATAATTCATGAGATTACCCTTCCAGGGATAACCGTTGATAAACTTATAAATACCATTTGGCGAAGAAGAGCTCACGCCGCTGTCTGCCGGAATCCAAGTCACCTCATAACCTAGATGATACTTTGCCACATAAGAGGCTCCCGCTAACAGACGATCATCCTGGAATTCAAAAGGATTGACCGCATTTGCCGCCGTCGATATCGTTCCCTCCTCCGGGTCGACCAACGTTCCCTGGGCATAAATGCTCGCCACCAGCTCGGAAAGTCCACCTAAATTGCCGTAGGCATGTCCCTGGTCACGCCCCATCTCCATCAACTGAATATTCGGCTCTTTCAATATTTCGCCAGTCAGGTCATTCTTTTCTACCTTGCGAATCTGGTATTTGACAGAACCATTTCTCCCGCCATGTTCGCCTTCCGTATTGACAAGTGTACGCTCCACAGCCTTTCCATACATGTCGGCGTCATTGGTAAATATGGATTCACCCATCATTCCCAACACATTAAAGCTGTGCTGATTCATCCAGAACCAAGTTGCGTCATAGAACTTATGCACAATATTCATAAATCCCATCAACTTGTCCGTATCTTCCTGCGTCCACTGCAATTCTTCGTTATCGCACTCCGTATAGCGCAGGATTTCCGCTGCAAAACAGAGGTTATAGACAACGTCCCCAAAGCGGAAATCCGTATGGTCAACCGCCGATTCCACGAGGGCAAAATTGTCCAGAATCGCAAATACATTCCTGCGGTACTGCTCATTACCGGTAATATACCACATCAACGCCTGGTGCGCCGCCGTCAAACTGTCCATCTGGCATCGCTGGGAGACAAACTCTCCTGGATTGCTGTAGCCCTCCATCGCCCAGGGACCCGGAATATGAATAAAAATATCATTATCTGCCTGAAAGAAAAGTCTTGGATTTAACGCCGCCTTAGCATTATTTATCAACGCGCCATAGCCACTAAGCCAAGGTTCATCCCCCGCGCGCACATGACGCTGCATAGTCTCAAGTTGATCGGCAGACATGCCGATACCCGGATGGCTTAACCCAGAGGAGGAGTCTATCTCTCTGCGAATCTGAGGTCTATATTCCGTGATTCCAGCCGGCTCGTTTTTCGTACTCTCATTTTCAGAATCATAGACTGCACTCGCAGCCTCATACGCTGTTTGAATCTGCGTCGGCGTCAAAACACCGTCGTAAATGCGCAAATCCTTCATGGAGCCTGCAAATGCCTGATCTTTCGCATAGCCGGACCTGCCAAGGTATACGAGAAGATTCTCTCCAAAATCCGTTGTCGTCCGCGACTTTTCCGCCGTGCCCACCAATTTTCCGTTCAGGTAAGAAGAAATACTGTCTGCTGTAAGCACCATCGTATACTGTGCCCACTTGCGCTCAAACTCTGTCGTGTCTCCCTCCGTTACGCCAACTTCCGTGCGGTACGGTTCCTTCCCATTTACACTATTTGTAAAAACATTCTTAAACACCCCATCGGGATTTGAGGGAACAAAAAGCCAGTAATTAGGAGAATTAGCCCCCTCTTCTGTAGGAGAGCAAAACGATAGTGCCGCATAATTGCCTTTACCCGTACGGTTTTTCAACCAAACAGAAATCGTCAGCGTATCCTGTCCATCCAACATCCCTTGTGGCAGCTCGGCATAATTCGTACTGCTGTCGTTGTTTCCTGGAAAGGTAAGCCCATTGTAATAGCGAAGATTTCCCACCGCTTTTCCGTCACGCCCATTCCCCGAAACATCCTTCAAATCCGTAAGCAGCGGGTAACTCGCCAATAATGCCGGCAAACTTGCCTGCGCTGCTTCTGCTGATATAAGATTCTCCCCCATAGAAAATGCCGCCGCTATCGCCAGGCAAAAGCACAACCATATGGAAATTATTCTTTTCATCCTGCTACCTTTTCCCATATCCTTGCTCCTTTTTTATTTCATCCTAGTAATCCTTTGCTTCCAATGGGACGCCTACTTTAATGGAAAAATCCGCAAAAATCCCCACCGGCACTTCTTCCCCAAACGCATACTCCTCTCCATCCTCTTTCTCAAAATGATGGACCGTGACCCGCTGCTTGATGGGGTCTACAATCCAATACTCACGCACTCCCGCGCTGCGGTACTTAAACAGCTTGATATAATAGTCCATACGCCTGCTGGACAGCGACACAATCTCAATCGCCCAATCCGGCGCGCCATGGCAGCCCTTCTCGTCCAGCTTTTCCGCATCGCAGATTATGGATATGTCCGGCTCCACATAATTCGTCTTATCCTTATTTAAAAATACGGCAAACGGCGCTAGAAGAACCTGGCATTTTCCATCGTTTCTATTAATATAATTACAAATTTCATTATATAAAAACCCAAGCGTCTTTTGATGCGTCCAACCGGGAGGCTCCATATCGTAAATCTTGCCGTCTATCAATTCTGCTCGCTTCCCATCAGGCAGCGCATAAATATCATCAATCGTATAAATTTCCTCTTTTTCCAGTTCTTCTATTTTCAATGCTTCCATACGGAATCCTCCTTTCTAAAGGTTACAGCTTTGCCCATACGTTTGGCAATGGCTGAATTGTTACCTCAAAATTACTGCATCCTTTTTACAAAATCCGCCATCGCCTCCGAAATCTTAATCTGCTGCGGACATACCGCCTCACAACTGCGGCACCCTACACAGGCGTTGGGTTTCTTTTCTTCCGGCACAGCCATCAGTGCCATCGGAGCGATAAATCCGCCTTCCGTATAGCTGTGCTCGTTGTATAGCCCCAGCAGCGATGGAATATCAAGCCCCTTGGGACAATGGCTCACACAGTAATGGCAGGAGGTACAGGGAACGGTCTTTGTCTTTAACATATCTGCTGCAATCTGCTGTAAGGTAGCAAACTCCTCCTGATTAAGAGGTTCTTCCTTAGAAAAAGTTTCAACATTTTCTTTTAACTGTTCAAAGTTAGACATACCAGAAAGCGTTACCACGACTTCCGGCAATGACTGTAAGAAGCGAAACGCCATACCAGCGGCTGTCTCCTGTGGACGAAGGGCTTTTATTTTATCCACTTCTTCTTTCTGTAGATTACACAATCTTCCACCGCGCAACGGCTCCATCACCCACACGGGAATCTTGTACTCCGAGAGCAGCTCCACTTTCGCTTTCGCATCCTGAAAAGACCAGTCCAGCCAATTCAACTGAATCTGGCAGAACTCCATATGCTCGCCATAAGCTTCCAGGAATCGCCGCATCACCTCACAGTTTCCATGTGCGGAAAATCCTAGATGATGAATGCGCCCTTTCTCTTTCTGCTCCATTAAATATTCAAAAATATGGTACTTCTCATCGAGATACGCATCTATGTTCATCTCACAGACATTGTGAAACAAATAAAAATCAAAATAAGTAACCCCACATTTTTCAAGCTGCCGCTCAAAAATCTCCTCCACTTTGTCCATGTTGGAGAGGTCATAGCCCGGAAACTTCGTGGCAAGGTAATACTTTTCCCGTGGATATTTGTTAAGAACCCTGCCCATCACAAGCTCCGAGTTGCCATTGTGATACCCCCAGGCAGTGTCATAATAATTGACGCCCTGTTCCATGGCATACGCGACCATCTGTGCAGTCTTCTCCTCATCAATGTCTGCGTCCCTGCCATTAATAACCGGAAGACGCATCGCGCCCATGCCCAAAGCAGATAATTTTAAATCCTGAAACTCCTTGTAAACCATAATCATTCCCTCTCCTTTCGCAACTAACAATCAACTAAAATAAATCAACTCGTCCTCCGGTTTCTCAGCCGGCTGCACATCCAGGGCATACAAAACCGGTCCTTTTCCTTTATATTCCAGTGCAAATTCCGTTTTCATCTCCGCAGTCACCGTAACCCAAGACTTATGAGCAATCTCTGCTGCCTTGCTGTATTTGCATTTGAACCCGATAAACGTAATATCATCCACACAGCAAGTCATAGCAAAACGCCCGGGCACCAGAACATCTTTTTTCATCTTCTGCGGACGGTAAACAAGCGCCAGGAACCGCACCTTCTTGCCCTCATATTTCCTGGGATCATCTAAAGCGTCCATATACCAGATACCGTAATCCATATCTGTGATATCTATGATTTCCTGGTTCAAATCGTAGGGCAATTCCTCCATATCGTTCTCATCAATCGTACCGTCCGCTCGCTCGTAGGCAATCTGCGCCTTGCGATTCAATGCCTTAATCGCGCGGCGGAACTTACCCTTGGGCGTATCCTCGTCGCAGCGGTTGATAATCACCACATCCGCCGCAAAGAGTTGCTCCATAATCATCGCGCGCATATTCGTCAGATACATCTCAAACGTCGTAGCGTCTACCGTAGCAAGCGACTGTACAAGAATCCAGTCTTTCGGCAAATCCATTTCCAGAAATGTCGCCATCTGCCACGTTCCGTTGTACTCGATAAATACCTGATCGGGCTGATAGGCAATCTGTAATTCCTTCAACTTTGCCGGCGTAAAGGACGCTTCCTCCTCAATCATTACCATCCTGGCATTGACTTTCTCAAGCTCCGTTTCCTCAAATTCCACTTCGCCATCTTCACAGAGAATCAGAAGCGTCCTGCCGCCCTCGCCAAAATCTCCCTCAATTAATGTCTCCCGAATCAGAGAACTCTTTCCGCTGTCCATAAAGCCGGAAAATAAATATACCGGAATCTCCATATCCATATGATCACAACCTTTCTCTTCCCATGGAAATCAATTTAATAATCAAGAACGCCGTCGCGTTCTTGCACTGAAATAAATTTGTTTTACTCACCACTTTTAGAAGTGAGAGTCTTCTCCGACGAGATTAAATTCCAAACAACTCCAGCAATTTTTCCTCTTCCACATCTGTGCCGATCACGCAAAGCCGCCCGGTATAATCCGCTTCCCCGGTACGCAGATCATACTCTCCGTCCACCATATCAAAGTAAATCCATGTTCCATCCTCACAGGGCACAATCCCCTTGGCGCGCAAAATCGTACCATAATCTTCTGTGTCACAGAACGCTTTCAACGCATGTTCAATCGTCTCACGCGCAAACACATGCGGCGTTTCCTTTCCCCAGCTTGTGAAAATTTCGTCTGCATGATGATGGTGATGCCCATGCTCGTGATGGTGCTCATGCTCGTGGCAGCCGCAAGTACAATCCTCCTCATGCTCGTGATGATGTTCATGTTCGTGATGGTGCTCATGTTCGTGATGTTCATGCTCGTGATGGTGCTCATGTTCGTGATGATGCTCATGCTCGCAATGCTCATGCTCGTGATGGTGCTCATGCTCGCAATGTTCATGTTCGTGATGATGCTTTTGCTCCTCCAGTAATTCTTCTTCCATCGTCTTCTGCTGCTCAATCACCTTATATATCTGTTTTCCGTCAATGTCATCCCACGGCGTGGTAATAATTGCTGCCTTGGGATTCTTCTCTCGAATTGCTGCGGCAACAACTTCGGTCTGCTCCGGCTTCACATTCTGCGTGCGGCTCAATACCACCACCGTTGCATACTCGATCTGATTATTAAAGAACTCGCCAAACGCTTTCATCTGTTTGGTCGCCTTTGGCGTATTGACAACGGTAATTCTGCCGTTTAATTTTACCTCATTCTCTGCCTCCACTTCCTGCACAGACTTCATTACATCCGACAGCTTGCCCACACCAGACGGCTCAATTAAAATACGATCTGGATGAAAACGCTCCATCACTTCCCGCAGATTTTTGCCAAAATCACCGACCAGGGAACAACAAATACAGCCGGAGTTGAGCTCGCTGATTTCAATACCGGAATCTTTTAGAAATCCTCCGTCAATCCCAATCTCGCCAAATTCATTCTCAATCAATACAATCTTTTCTCCCTGAAAGACGTCCTCTAACATTTTCTTGATGAATGTCGTCTTTCCTGCACCCAAAAAACCGGAAATAATATCAATCTTTGTCATGTTTCATTCCTCCTGCTTCCATCTCATACACTTATTTTAATATTAGATTTTCTTTGCTTCTATCTCATATGCTTATTTTAACGTGACAATTCCTTTTTCCACCAGAAATGCCGGGCGGTAAGAAAGCTTTGCCTTGCGAAGTCCTTCCACGCCGGTATCCTCCTCGCGGTTCACATACTGAAACTCTGCTGCCACATGTTCTGCAAACTGCTGATTTATCATGGGATACGCACCTTGTATTTCGGCAAATGCCTTCTCAATATGAACAACAAACGTATCGGGGTTTAACGGTTCTCCAATGCTAAAGGCAATGACCTCTCCGCCCGGCTCTAAACGCAGCAGCCCGCCCTGCAACTTTAGTTCTTCCATCAAGCGCAAGGCATTCAAAGTCACGCACATCTCATCTCGCTTTTCTACGTCATATTCACACTGCATTTCCTCACGCCATTTCAAGGCCATCTGGAAACATTGCTCTACATTTTCCGCTGTTATGGGTTCGTAAAGCCAATCTGGATTAGCCTCCTTGAAACGATTGATATGATTGCGCTTACCGTGAAGCTTCTTACCGGCGAGACTTATCAGCTTGTCCGCCTCATACACATAATCTGCCGCGTCCCGATTATACGCAATCTGCAACTTCTTTGGATACCATGTTTCTAATTGTTCAAACTCTTTTTCCTGCACCAGATGCATATGAAACTGCGCCTGCTGTTCCGTAAACCATGAAAACATTACATCCAATGCCTTGCGAATTTGCGCCTCCTCCCCAATGGGGAACGTAATACTCGGCGCACCGTCCTCCTGATAACCGCAAAATACCAGCGTATCTTCCACAATTGCAAATTCCGTGCGATATTTCCTGCTCCACAAATAAATATTGGCAAAAACCAAATCACAGCTTCGGTATGGCTTCTGCTTTAAATAGCCGGTGAGTAATGCTTGATCTTCCAGTTCTATTTTCCGAAACAATATCTCCATAAACTTTCTTTTCTCCTATCTTCTATCCTGTCAACGACACCGTTCAGTTACGTCATCCGCAAACTGTAAGCTATACAACTTCGCATACATACCATTCTTCTCAAGCAATTCCTCATGCGTTCCCTCTTCCTCTATCCCGGTATCAGTCAGCACTAAAATTTTCCTCGCATTACGGATGGTCGAAAGTCTGTGAGCTATCACAAATGTCGTGCGGTTCTTGGCAAGTTTTTCCAGGGACTCCTGCACGACTTTTTCACTTTCGTTGTCTAACGACGAAGTTGCCTCGTCAAATATAAGTATGGGCGGATTTTTTAAAAATACCCTGGCAATCGACAGCCTCTGTTTCTGTCCGCCGGACAGTTTCACACCGCGCTGACCGATGTCCGTGTCATAACCATCAGGCAAAGACATAATAAATTCATGGGCGTTGGCATTTTTCGCCGCCTCAATAATCTCCTCTCTGGAAGCATTCGGCTTTCCATAACGAATGTTATCAAGCACTGTTCCCACAAATAGGTATACGTCCTGCTGCACAATGCCAACTTGAGTGCGTAGACTTTTCAAGGTAATATCGCGGACATCTATGCCATCCACTTTGACCGCTCCCTCTGTCACGTCGTAAAAACGCGGAATCAAATTACAAAGCGTGCTCTTGCCCGCACCCGAAGAGCCCACAAGTGCAACGTAATCTCCTGCTTTCACATTGAGATTGATATGATGCAGCACCGTCTCCGTATTCTCCTCATAATGAAAAGAGACATCCTCAAAACAAATGTTACCCTTCACAGCATCGAGCTCCACGGCACCCTGGCGATCCTCAATATCGGGCTGCACGGCAATCATCTCCATAAAACGCTCATAACCAGTATATCCATTTTGAAACTGTTCCGTAAAATTAATCAACTTTTTCACCGGCTCAGTAAACGTATTGATATAGAGAAGAAATGTCACAAGGTCTGCCACATCCGCCTGTCCATGCGTAATCATTAACGCGCCGGCAATCAACACGACAATTGTAATCAAGGTAGTCAAGGCATTTAACCCCGAATGATAACCCGCCATATAATAGTAGCTATTCTTCTTTGCTGCCAAAAACCCTCGGTTACCCTCTGCAAACTTCTCCAGTTCCATCTCCTCATTGGCAAAAGATTTTACCACGCGAATGCCGGAAAGATTATCCTCAATCTGGCTGTTGACGTCTGCAATTTTCTCCCGGTTACGTTTGAATGCACGCTTCATTCTAGTATTAAAATAAGCAGCATACACAAGCATCACCGGCACAAAAGCAAACGCAACTAATGTCAGCCGCACATCAATCTGAATTAAAATGACAAAAGACCCGATGATCTTGATTAAGGAAATCACCAGATCCTCCGGCCCATGGTGCAAAAGCTCACTGATATCAAATAAGTCGCTGGTAATACGCGACAAGAGCTGCCCCACCTTCTGATTATTAAAAAAAGAAAAGGACAGTTTCTGGTAGTGTGCAAAAATCTCCGCCCGCATATCGAACTCAATTTTTGCTCCCATCACATGCCCAAAATTCGTAATAAAATAGTTACAAAAGCACTCTACAGCAACAAGCGCCAGCATCAATATACCGAGAGAAAAAATCTTACTTTCTGCCTCTGCAAAACCAAGGGCAAGCACCTCATTGGTAATATAACGCACAATCAAAGGAATTGCAAGCGTTACGCCTGCCCCTGTCACTGCAAAAAACATATCCGCAAGAAACAAAGGCATGTATGGTTTGTAATACGATGCCAGTTTCTTTAAAATTTTTATCATAAAATTCAAATCCCTTCCAAAATCTCAATTTACAACGCCTCTATTGAATACAATATATGCGACAATTTTCAGTCGTCTATTTGCGCTAACCGCTTATCTCAGTCAGTTTCTGCTCAAACTCCGTGACCGCAAGCGGCCTGTCAAAATAGAACCCCTGCGCCAGATAACAATTGCTCTCTTTTAAAAGCTTTATCTGCTCTACGTTTTCCACACCTTCCACAATACATTCAATTTCCATATCCTGCGCCAATGCAACCAAATGGCGGAACATTACGCGCTTCTGCCTGTCGTCATCCGACTTGCCCGGCAGAAAACTTTTATCAATCTTGAGTACATTCCAGGGAAGTTCACGTATCAGATTCATAGAAGAATACCCTGTGCCAAAATCATCCACAGAAGTGCTGATTCCCTGGCTGCGCAATCCAGAAACGAGTGTTTTCAGATGTTCAAATCTCACATCCGTGCCCGTCTCTGTAAGTTCAATCTCAATATATTTATGGGGAACTTGATATTTGTCAACAATGGCAAGTATATTTTTTAAAAGATCCATATCGCCCATATGCACACGCGAAAGGTTCACGGAAACGGTTACAACTTCTTTCCCTTCATCCAACCATCTACGGATGTCCCGGCAAACATGCTCAAGCATATAGAAATCCAACATACAAATCAGACGGCTCTTTTCCAGAACTGGTATAAATTCCCCCGGAGCCACCACTTTCCCATTCTGGAACCAGCGGCACAAAGCCTCCGCACCAACCAAATTGTAACTCTTCAAATCAATCTTGGGCTGATAGTATACGTGGAATTCTTCTTTCCTTAACGCCTCCGGCAAATTCGCCTCTATCATCTTACCCACGCGAATACCCTGCATTAACTCCGCATCATAAAATGCGTATTCCGACTTACGCACATTGCGCGCCATATTGATGGCAATTGCCAGACATTCCACAATACTGGCAGCGCTGTCGCAATTTGCAGGTATCATATAATAGCCGGCATGAGTTGTCACCCAGATACGCTTTCCCTCTTTCTCATCATAGACAATACCCGTACCCTTTAAATACTCCATAACGATACTCAGTCTGCTCTTTAAAAACAGCGCCACAAAATTGTCTCCGCTCACCCGGCAAACCAATCCTTCGCGGCCAAGTACTTCTTGAAACTGACGAATAAATTTGCCCAGCACTCTGCTACCGCGCTCTCGCCCTATCTCCTGGTTTACCACGGAAAAATGACGGATATTAAACTGACAGGCTGCATATCTGCTAATCTTCCTGTCTGAAATAATCTGATTAACGCTTTTCATAAACCATGCCATATTATACATACCAAGCTCTTGATCGCGGAACGTAAGTCTCTCCACTACCTGCTGCATACGGGTACGCCCATTAAACGTAAGAAGCGCTTTCAAAAATACCTGTATCTTCTCCTGCTCCATCTCATCCCAATCCGGTTCTCCCTTTATCGGTGAGATCGCATACTTCATCAGGTTCCCCTCTTCCGTCCACTCCTTATAAACAATGCTTCGCTCGCTATCACACTCTCCATTGTGGTAGAAGACAGCACGACCGCCCCACTTCTCTTCTTCATACCCAAGATTCTCATAAAAGTCTGCCTCTACTCTGGCAATCCTCAACACCTTGCACAAGCTGTCCATAGCAGCCTGTGTGTCCGGGTTAATTAAGTCTGGGATCTTCTCCATGTGTAAGATAAACTTATCCAGCGCCTGCGCATATTCTTTTACATCAAATGCCATGCGTCATTCCCCCCTTGACTTCAAGCTGTGGCAGACTGATTGTAAACACAGTCCCGCCACCAGGTTTCTCATTTACCTCAAATTTTCCTGACATATGCCGGGTAAGGAAACTCACAATAGAGAATCCCAACTCCGGTCTTCCTTCCCACTCCATCTCCTGAACACTGCCGCTCTTAATATATTCGCGCACTTTCTCAAGTTGCACAGGTGACAGCGTCATAAGAGAATCTTCTACAGAGATACTCAGCATAACCGCATAAGAAACTTTGCGACTATTGGCACGAATGGTAAGTTCTCCACCACTCGTACAGCTAATACAATTATACAGTAATTTGCTGAGAACCTGCCCGATTCTTCCGGCATCGCCCAACATAAACTCAGGCACCTTCTCATCTACCTGAATGGTAATCTTTTTGTTATTGTCTCCATAATGGCTGGTAACACTTGCCACAATCTCATCTAACAATGTCCTAATCCTGTAATTATCCTCACTCAGTTCTACTCTTCCATCAGACATCTTTATGTACTCTACAGCATCCTCCACCATAGAATAAACTTCCGTCCCCTGCTTGAGCAAGGACTTCATATTATCTACCGCAGGACTGTCTACCTGTTCGATCATATCCCCCGCATGTTCCATCCATGCTTCCATATTCTGCTTCATATGCAGGCTCAAATTCATGACAAAATCAGACTGTGAACGTGCGGCACGCTCTGCTTTGCGGTATTCCTGTATAGCAAGATAGCTGTGATATGCAATCGCAGAAAGCGCTTCCGTTATTCTGGATAAAAATACTGCCGCTTTCTCAACATCTTCCCATTTCAGATAATTCGTCTCTTGAATAGTCTTGACATATATTTCCGGGTCTATACCCATATCCTGCGCTTTCTCACGCATTTTACCCATATCAAGCTCCGATGTCCTGACCTGGCCTCCTATGAAACTTCCAATAACGATATCCTCTACCATAATCGGTGCTGCATAATCTGTTAGCCCTGCATGACACTGATAGACGGAAATTTCCCCAGAACGAAGGGCTCTAGACGCCCCGTCCCGGTCACAGACTTCACATCTTCTGCCACCTGCCTCAGATTGTCTCACCAAATCCCTACAAAATTTTGTAAATCCGCTTCCCCTTGTTACCGGCACCCCGTCTGCGTCTGTAATTAACGCTGCCATCCCCGTATAATCGGAAAATCCATCCTGGATTTTCTGCAGGATATTCACATCAATCAGATCCTGCAACACTACCTTCTCCATGTCCTACACCCTCCGCAAATTGTATAACAATATAATAACATATTCTGACAAAAATATCAATTTGTGTAAAATTATTATGTTTCCCCTTTTTTTATAATAACCTATATTTCAGTACCAAAAGGTCTTGCACAAAAAGTGTCTGGAAAGCTAGCTTTCCATAACACTTTTATGTGCAAAGTGGGGCTGTCGCACTAATATATTTACTCGTTCAAAAGGTCTTGCCGCTTATTTATGTTCGTGCGACATTCCCAGATTGTACGAAAATTATTTTATCATTTAATGAAAACACATTACACAAAATTGGAGCCCGGATAAACAACTCTTCTTCATCCCAAGCTCCAATTAAAATTCTAACCTTTAAATTTCTCCGACTGCTCGCGAATCAACGCGTCATCTGCAAAATAATTAATCTTCATAGCGCTGCGCACACTCTCTAAGGTCTGTGCCGCCACACACCTCGCCTCTTCGCTCCCCTTCTTCAATACTTCATAAATATAGGGAATATCCTTCTGCAATTCTTTCCTACAGCTGCGAATAGGCTCTAATTCCTCCTGCAATACGTTATTGAGGAATTTCTTCACTTTAACATCGCCTAGACCGCCACGCTGATAATGCGCCTTCAACTCATCCAGGTTCGCATATTCCGGCAAATAGCGCCCAAAATGCTCATCCCTGCAAAAAGCGTCAAGATAAGTAAACACCGTGTTCCCCTCCAGAGAACCAGGATCTTCAACGCGCAGATGATTCGGATCGGTAAACATGCTCATAACCTTTTTCTTAATCTCATCTGCCTCTTCTGATAAATAGATGCAGTTCCCCAGCGACTTACTCATCTTCGCTTTACCGTCGATTCCCGGCAAACGCAAACACGCCTGGTTATCCGGCAGCAAAATCTGAGGCTCGGTCAAAGTCTCACCATATACAGCATTAAACTTGTGCACAATCTCTCTGGTCTGCTCTAACATCGGCATCTGATCTTCCCCAACCGGAACTGTAGTTGCCTGAAAAGCAGTGATGTCCGCCGCCTGGCTAATCGGATATGTGAAAAAGCCAACCGGAATGCTCGCCTCAAAATTGCGCATTTGAATCTCTGCCTTCACCGTAGGATTCCGCTGTAAACGAGACACGGTCACCAGATTCATATAATAAAAGGACAACTCACACAGCTCAGGAATCTGAGACTGTATGAACAACGTAGACTTCTCTGGATTAAGCCCGCAAGCCATGTAATCCAATGCAACCTCCACCACATTCTGTCGCACCTTCTCTGGGTGTTCCGCGTTATCTGTCAATGCCTGCGCATCTGCAATCATTATAAATATTTTATCATACTCACCGGAATTCTGAAGCTCTACCCTGCGCCTCAAAGACCCCACATAATGCCCGACGTGAAGTTTCCCGGTAGGGCGGTCGCCTGTCAAAATAATTTTACCCATTTCTTTCACCTATTTCCTATTTTTGCTTCTTACACTATAATATAGATTTAGAATTGCTGTCAAGATAATAAATTTCTTGTGGTTCCCCATTTTACAAATTTATAACACCAAAAGGGACTATCTCACCTATATAGCTACTCGTTCAAAAGGTCTTGCCGCTTATGCGGCAAAGACAGGATGCACAAAAATTATCTTGGGAAGCTAGCTTCCCAGAGTGATTTTTATGCATTCTGTTTGCATTGCTTTGCAATGTAAACCTTTTGAACGAATCATTGTTTGTAATTTATGTCAGTGCGACATCCCCACTTTGCACATAAAAATATAAATATACAAAATAGGGAAGCGCAAAGATAATTTTAATTAGAAATCGCTTTCACCGGACAAGCCTTCTTACATGCACCGCAACGAATACATTCTGGATGATTAGCATTTTCCACAGGGTCTACCTGCATCTTACAAGCTTTCGCACAAGCGCCGCAGTTTGTACACTTTTCCTTATCGACTCGATAGCGAAATACGGAGAGCGGGTTAAACACAGAATACACGGCTCCCAATGGGCATATGTATTTGCAGAAGGGCCGGTATATCAAGATAGAAAGAATTACCGTGATAAGTAGCAGCACATTCTTCCAGGCATACAGAACACCCAACGCATTTCGCATAGAGTTATTCAGCAATACCAATGGAATTCCACCTTCCAGCGTACCTGCCGGACAAATCAATTTACAAAAATAGGGCGCTCCCTGTCCAAGAACATCCACCAGCACAAGCGGCAACAATATGACAAACACAGCGAAAATCACATACTTCAATTTCCGCAACAGTTTATCACCCTTAAACGTATCAATCTTCTTGGGAAAGGGAATCTTATTCAGCAAATCCTGAATCAACCCGAAAGGACATAGCCAACCGCAGACAAAGCGTCCCATCAGTGCACCCACAAACATCAGAAAACCCGCTACATAAAAGGCAAACTTGAAATTCCAGTTACCAATCACCGCCTGCATCGCACCGATGGGACAGGCTCCCAGCGCCCCCGGACAAGAATAGCAATTGAGACCGGGCACACAGAGATTTTTTAGTTTTCCTTTGTATATTCTCCCCTGGACAAAGCCAATCAAGTAGCTGTTGGTAAGCAGTGCCCAGAGCGCCTGTACGCCATGCCGTTTCCATTCATTTGTACTTTTTCTTCTACCCAATTCCAATACACTCCATACAGATATTAATCGCCTTTTCCAAAACCACGGGCACCTCTCCTCGGAAAATTCCAAACCCCATCATAACAAGCCCAATCACCGCCAGACCGATTCCACTTCGGGGAGCACGCACAAATTTTTTCATTGTGCCACCCCTTTCAGCTCTGTCTGCACGACTTCTTTCCAATCTTCCAAAGAACGACTCCCAGAATACGTCTCACCCACAATGTTGCCCTCTTTATCTACAAAAAACGTTTCCGGAACGGCGTTAATTCCAAGAAGCCTGCCGTTTAACAAGCCTTGGTCCGGTATTAAGAAAGGATAAGCAGCGCCCGTACGCTCTGCCAGAACTTTCGCCATTTCTACGACCTCTGCGTCTGCATTGCCGGAGCTGTCAACACTATCTAGCACAATGCCCACTACATTGACACCCTGATCTTTCATTTCCTCCCGTAGTTTCTGCAAATCGGGAATCTCATTGACACACGGAGAACACCAAGTTGTGAATACATTAACCATTGTCAAATCATAATCTGCAAACATCTCCTGTGTATACGTCTCGCCCTCAATGTCCTGCATGGAGAATTCCCCAAGATTATTTCCTTCCGATGCACTTTCTTCCCCGGATGTATTCTCCTCTCTGGACAATTCTTCTTCCTCGGACGCGCGCTCTTCCCCAGATATATTCTCCTCTCTGGACGATTCTTCTCCAGACTCTGTTTTTCCTCCAGACGCACAGCCTCCCCAAGCCATAGAACCACATATTACAGTTGCCATCATCAATATATATAATCTATTCTTTTTCAATTTCATACCAACATCTCCTATCCGTTATGAAAAATATTTTGAAATATCTATGAACTTTTACTTTGCTCACTCCTGCGAGCATTTTTCTATCTTATCACGAATTTTCTGCATCCGGTAATCCAACTCTTCGATGGAATCTGCACATGCCTTGAGCTGCCCGACAATCTCATCCGCATCCGCCCGATCCCAATTCTTCTTATATCTCAACTTGTGCTCAAGACTCGCCCAGAAATCCATGGCAATCGTGCGAAACTGCACTTCCACATTCATATATTTCTTCTCATGCGAAAGAAAGATGGGGACGTCCAGTATATAGTGGAGACTCCGGTAGCCATTCGGTTTGGGATTTTTGATATAATCCTTGGCCTGCAAGAGAATAATATCATCTTGTTTTGTCAACAGGTTACCAAGCCGATAAATATCATCGGGAAAAGAGCAAATCACGCGCACGCCCGCTACATCGGAAAGATTATCCCTGATTGCCTCCAAAGTCAGCGGATAACCTTTCCGCCGCAATTTTTCAAATATGCTGGTAGGCTTTTTCAATCTGCTCTTTATAGATTCAAAGGGATTACGGTTATACTCCTGAGAAAATTCCTCATTCAACACTTGTAACTTCGTCTCAACTTCTCTAATTGCGGAACGGTACTCCATCATCAATCGGTTAAACGACCGCTCTTCTCTGAGCTTTTCCGCCTGAATACGGATAATCTCTTCCTGTTCTCTGAGCGTCTCCGCCTGCTCCTCTATCTTCCGCTCCAACTGGTTCCTTCTAGAAAACAGCTCCATCGTATTGCGAATCCTGTTACGAACAATGGTGCTCTCAAAAGGCTTATGAATAAAGTCGGAGACGCCGAGTTCAAAACATCTGTTTTCGATCTCTACTGCATACTCACTGCTAATGATAAGCACGGGAATTTGGGGCATCCATCCCCTGCGCTTCATCTCTTCAATCACTGCCATCCCATCCATCCTCGGCATCTGTAAATCCAACAAAATTGCCGCCGTCTCCTCATGGCACTCTGACAGACTACGAATTGCCTGCTCGCCATCTTCCGCTATCTCAACAATATAATCCTCTTCTAACATTTTCCGCAGCAATTCGCGGTTTACTTCCACATCATCTACCACTAATATCTTTTGCATGATATCCATCTTCCTTATGTAATACGTTTAATGTCTTTGTCTTTCCTCTTCTATTCTCAATTATTTCTTTCTCAATCTGCACTTGTATGTTAATTATAATTTATTTTTTTATGATATACAATACTTTGATTACATACTTTGCGTTTGTCATAAAATTTTGTGACAGGTGCTTTTAACAAAGAATTCTGAAATCTTTGAGCAGGAACAAAGTGGGCAAGCCCACTTCAGCTCCCCTCCCCCCTCAATCTTGAGGGTGCTGGACATCCGGTGGATGTCCGTTTAGCACGGACCGAAGCGAAGCGTAGACCTTGCACACTTTGGCGTGCCAAGCACGGTCGCCTTGGCGACATATTTCCCTACGTGCGAGTGCGCATATTATTTTTTATTTTAATAGGAAGATAAAAAACAGAGACCAACCCCAGACTGTGCTGGGAGGCCTCTGTTCAGACATTCTTTTTTACTGGAAATTCTGCATACACTGGCCAAATTTCTGCTTTGCCTCATCTACCTTCTGGGTCTCTGCGGACGGCGTGGGATAATAGCCTCTGTCATGCATCATATTAAATACTTCATTCTGAATCGTGTGCTCTTTTTCCAGGCAGTCGAGAATGGCATTTCTCACATTTTCATGGACGCACTCATTAGAAAAGGTATTATAAAGGGTAGTGGCTGTTTTTTCTGCGGTCAGCGCATCCGCAAGCATTTCTTTTTCTGAATAAAATGACTGCTGCATGTTTTTCCTCCTAACTCAACTGAGAATACAAGTTGCGAAAATGCTCCTTGTGCTCGTTGGAAATCTCCGTAAATTTTGCTTTGATTTCTGTGTCGGTGCTGTTGTCTGCCAGCACTTGGAATTTCTTAATCAGAAGTTCCTCGCCGGAAAGCAGATCGTTCAGTGCGGATAACTCTTTTTCTGATATCTGGTTCATGGATATCTCCTTTCGTTATAATTATTTCACTGATAGTATCTGCTGTTTTTTCCAGTTTATGTATGTTGGGAATTTTTTCTGATTTCTTCCGCTGGTATGTTGAGCCGGATATTGGGCGCGTATTTTTGCAAAGCCGCATTAAATTCATTATAATCCTTTTCATTTTCCATAGAAACCCCGCCCATCCGTTCACCTTTGGCGTCCAATAGCAAGATGTCAAATATTCTTCCTCTCGGTTTCAGAATCACAGGATTTTTACTGGTTACACTCCAAGTAGCGTCTATATCGGAAAGGCGAAAAATACCGTAATCTATTTCTTTCATATATATAAAAGCTGCTTTCAGATAATGCTCGGTAATCGTGATGGACTTATCAAATTTCTTACCATTTTGCAGGAATAATAACGGTTCGGCTTTCATTTCCGCATCAAACTGCTGCAATTCCTCAGAAGACAACGCCAGCTCTTGTAAACATTTTGTGGCAAATGGAAGTTTGGGCTTTGCGGATGCTGATTTCGTCTTTACATACAAGAATGCCATCAGAAAAAAACCGGTAAAACCGATAACGCCAAAAAAGGAGAGTATCTTATACCCCGGAACCATTCTGCCTATGTAAAACACTGCCGCCTCCATAACAGCAAATACAGCCGCCAGAATCAAGATGTACTTGGGACTCAGCGCCGACTTACTTCTGCTTTGCTCAATTTTTTCCATTTCCTCTTGTAGCCATAATGACATTTGTAATCCTCCTTCGTACAAAACATTTAACCTTTATACGCTTCCTACGGGGTAATACTTACCCACCTATAAATACTTTGCTGGAACACGATTCAACCAGCCTGTAATAGCTTTCTTAATAGCTCCAAAATTTTGTGTAAAATGTCTATACTGCCAAAGACAGCAAGACCTTTTGGTACTGAAATATAGATCATCACAAAAATGGGGAAACTTAAATCAAAAATGCATTGATTTTACCATTTAAAAATGTTATATTATAGAAAAGGAGCAGCCGCCCACAAAGTGGTTAGCCTCCGGTATAGACTATAAGCCTACCTGAACCGCTAAGTACAAGGTAGGCTTATTTATTTTCGCTTGTTGTTCCTATTGTCCAAATAGGCAAGCAATGCAACGAGAAACGAACCGCCAAAAAACAACAGGCTTAAAACTTCGTATGTACTCATATGCATCACCTCCCTTCTTCTGTGGAGTTAGGGAGGCTACCACCTTGTAACACGACTGCTCCGAAACAAATTATAGCATATCATATATCATACGACAATCTTCATTTTCTACTCTTTGGGTGCACCAAGTCTGCGTTCAAATTTTTCTGGTATCTTTATTTTAAATGTGATATACTGCATAGTAATGTATTTTTTACATCCACGCAGGAAGGAGATATCATGACAAGATTTTGTTTCTATCTGCTCGCCGGCTATCTCTCCGGCAGTGTATTGTACGCACATATATGGGGACGGCTCCTCTGCCGCAAAGACATAACAGCAGGAACCCGCGACGGTAATCCAGGCACGGCAAACGCCTTTATGGAAGGCGGATTCTGGTGCGGCATGCTCACCTTACTTTGCGACCTCGCAAAAGGATTTTTTCCAGTTTGGCTGTTTCTGCGTCAGACAGACAGTACAGATTTTGCACTGGCTTTTGTACTCGCTGCCCCGGTTATTGGACATATATATTCTCTTTTTCATCATTTTCATGGCGGAAAAGGCATTGCCACATCTTTCGGCTGCTTGCTGGGTTTGTACCCCTCCATGGCATGTGCGTTGATTCTTGCCGGCTGTTTCATCGTCTTTTCCACGATTTTAGTCATCTCACCGCATTATTATCGGACGCTGGCTGCTTATCTCGCCGCAGCAATCATTACCTTCCTGACCGTGAGAATTGTAGCGGTACGCATTGGCATGCTGCTGATTTCGGGCGCTGTTTCCTGTAAACTTCTGACATGTGATGAAAAAAATGAACGATTTAAGGTGAAATTATTATGAATATCCTGATTCTATCCTGTGACACCGGAGCCGGACACAACACTACAGGACTTGCCGTCCTTGAAGAATTGAAACGAAGAGGGCATCATGCCACCATGAGAGATCCTTTCCAGTTATCGCGAAGTTTGATTGCCCAAAATATCGGCACATTCTATGTGAAATTAGTACAAAGACATCCCCGGCTGTTCGGCGCAGCCTACCGGCTGGGAATGTTCGTGACAAAGATGCCTTTTTTATCGCCTGTTTACTATGCAAACGGCATGATGGCAGATCATATGAAGCGTTATCTTGTCGACCATCCGACTGACGTAGTTGTTGCACCGCATTTATATCCAGCAGAAATTCTCACCTACATGAAACGCCACCATATGCCCTGTCCCAAACTACTTTTTATCGCTACGGACTACGCCTGTATTCCTTTTACAGAAGAGACAGACTGTGATTACTATGTGATTCCCCATGAATCACTGGCGGAATCTTTTTGTAAGCGAGGCATCCCCGCCGAGAAACTCAAGCCCTTTGGTATCCCGGTGCGCAGTGCATTCACCCGCACCATTTCCAAAACAGAAGCCAGAAAAAAGCTGGGGCTTCCGTTGCATGAGGTCTGCTATCTGGTGATGGGCGGCAGCATGGGCGCCGGTAAAGTTAAGCAGATTGTCACGGATTTAGCAAAACACCGGCAGGAAAACGAACAGATTATTGTAATCTGCGGTAACAATGCCGCTTTGGAAAAATCCTTGCAAAATCGTTATGGCGACACCACTGATATTTCTATTCTTGGCGCCACCAGACAGATGGCTCTTTATATGTATGCCTGTGACCTTTTATATTCCAAGCCGGGAGGACTGACCTCTACAGAAGCTGCCGTTGTTGGCATTCCGCTGGTACATACTGCTCCTATCCCAGGATGCGAAACGATCAACCGCGCGTTCTTCCAAAAACATGGCATGTCGGTATCTGCCAAGGACGCAAAACAACAAGCCGCGCTGGGACGCAGATTATTACGCAGTCCCAAAGCTCTGTATCATATGAAAAAGCAGCAAAAAACCTTTACCTCCAAAGATTCCGTGAATAAAATTTGCGATCTAATCGAAGAGATGGGAAGTTAGTTCAAACCTCCCTAACTCAGTTTTGTTTTCCATGAAAACCACTGCCGCAACTGATAGCTTGTCCATAGACTTTACACCTTGTTATGCGTAATATACGCTTGGTATTACTCGTTGATTTTATCATTTTCGGACAAACTACATCTTCTCCGGCGCTTCAAATCCCAGCACTTCGATACAGATTTCGAGCGCACGCTTTGTCAAATCCAACAGACAAATATAGCCTGCCTGCACTGCCGCATCTGGCTCGGCGAGAATCTTCGTCTCATGATAGAAGTGGTTGAAGGCATTGGCAAGGTCATAGATATAAGCGCACACCTTATGAGGCGCAGTATCTACAAAGGCAGCCTCCATCATGGCGTTAAACTTGCTTATCTCCAGCATCAATGCTTTCTCACTCTCAGAATGTGCTGCGAGAATCTGCGCCGATTCCGGCAAGGTCTTTTCTGCCTGGTATTTTTTCAAAATCGACTTAATCCTCACAATCGTATACAAAATGTAAGGACCCGTATTTCCTTCAAACGACGTAAACCGCTCCACATCAAAAATATAGTCTTTGGCTGCCTGGTTAGACAAATCACCATATTTGATGGCAGAAAGCGCCACCATCTTTGCTGTCTTGCGTCCCTCTTCTTCCTCCACTATATGATTGTCGGCAATCTTTTTGTACATTTCTTCGTTAATCTCATTTACCAGATATTCCAGACGCATAACGCCGCCCTCACGGGTCTTGAACGGCTTGCCGTCCTTGCCGTTCATTGTGCCGAATCCTAAGAATTTCAATGCCGTCTCCGGTCCGACTAAGCCTGTCTTTCTCGCACAGCGAAATACTTGTGTAAAATAGAGCTCTTGCCGCTTGTCCACCACGTAAATGATTTCATCTGGGCAATAGTCCTGCATACGCCATACAATCGTCGCCAAATCTGTCGTGTTATAGAGGGAGGCGCCATCGGATTTAAGGATCATGCAAGGCGGAATCTCCTTTGTATCGCTGTCCTCTTTTACATCCACAACCAGCGCGCCCTCGCTCAGATGGGCAAAGCCGTCGTCTTTCATTTTTTGCACCATATCCGGTATATAAGGCTGGGCGTCTGACTCACCCTTCCACAGTTCAAAAGAGACATTGAGATTCTCATAATTGCGCTTTAAGTCGCTGACGGAAACATTAAGAATATGCGTCAACAATGCCTGATACCCTTTGCGCCCATGCTGAAGCTCATAAGTCGCCTGCATCGCTGCCTCTTTGTATGCTTCATCCTCTTTCGACTTCGCACTTGCCGTAGGGTAAATATCTTCGAGCTCGGAAATCGTAAAAGGCGCATCCTCAGGGTATTCCCCTTCGTAATCCTCTTGAAAATAAACAAGTTCCGGCTTGCGCTCTTTCAACTCTGTGATAATCAGCCCCATCTGCAAGCCCCAATCGCCCAAGTGTACGTCGCCGATCATTGTATGCCCCATAAATTTGCCAATCCGCTTGACGCTCTCTCCGATAATCGCAGAACGCAAATGCCCCACATGCAACGGCTTTGCTACATTCGGCCCGCCGTAATCAATCATAATTTTCCTGGGTTCTTTGCTCTTCTCACAGCCGAGACGTTCCCCATCTGCATGCATCTGCCGCAAATATTCCGCCAGGTATTCCTTATCAAGTCTGAGGTTTAAAAATCCTGGCTTCACGGAATCGACGGTACAAAACAGGTGATTATCCCTTAAACTGTCCGCAACCTTATCGGAAATCAAAAAGGGAGCGCACTTGTATTCCTTCGCCGCCGCCATCGCTCCGTTACACTGGTATTCACATAAATCTGGACGGTTGGAAAGACTCACCCTGCCAAACTTCCTGTCATAACCGTTGGCTGCAAAAGCCCCCTCTACTTCTCTACTGATAAGTTCCAGTATCTTTTCCATTTCTCTTCCTCTTCCTTCCTAAATTTGCACTGTTCTTCTATAATCGTTTTCCATCTTGAAACACTGCAATATCCAGTACGTTGCCCTCACTGTCCTCCACAAAAAACGCATACTCGCCTGCAAGTTCTGCGCCCAGCCTATCTTCCGCCTCCTTGCGGGAAATCTCCGTAATATTCTCAAGCTGTGCAAATTCTCTTGCCAAAATTCCTGTAGGCTCTTCCTTCTGATACATATAACAGGTATATCTGTCATCGTAAAGCCACTGCACATAACGCTTTAGCAGCTCTGAATTACGAAGCTCCTTGAGCCGCATCTCATCATATTTCGCAAGGTCTCGGTTCCATTTCTCGGCCACCTCTTCCACCTGCCGATAATCCTGCACATCAGAGTTTTCTAACAGATAATTTCCCACATAATCGGTCAATTTCTTGCCACCAAACAGATTCACATGGGCTTTATCGCCAAAATCCACGCCAAAATCCACAATCTGCTCTTCATATGTTAAATCCATAAACGTTACGCCATGTTCTTTTGCCAGATCCGGCACTGCATTTATCGCTCTTTGCATCTTCTTGTTACTGCAAAACGGTACATTAGTCAATATCAGTTGAATATCGCGTTTTTTGCATTCCTCGATAATCTTCTTCAGATAGGAAAAACTTACCGTGTCCGTGCCGGACTTTTCGTCCTTGGGGATTATTTTGAAATCTGTCTTATCTACAATCCTGTCTTTAAATTTACCGCCGTTGGTGACAGACGGTTCCACATAAAAATCATGTCTCCCAAGGTTCTCCCAGCGATTATGGTAAATCGAAAAGTCACAGAGATATTCAAACCGGTTGTCCCAGGTGCTAAAGAGGTCGCAGATAGCTTTCACCTTCTCTACGGAAAGCGGAATCTCATCAAACCCGGTATGGATGAGCTTGCCCTCTGTATTTTTGACGTCACGCTGGACCTTATAAGTGTCCAGCACAATCACCTGCGGCTGACTATACTCCAACGCGCACATCAGCGTCCAATACGTCTGTGACAGATAGCTGCTTGGCGCGGCAAGATTGTAAGAGCGGATGCCATACTCCCGCCACAGTTCTAATGGCTGCATAGAATAACGAATATGGCTGGTGCCCATGAACCAAACGTCGTACTCTCCGGGATCTTCCCAGAATTTATTGAAATGTTCTCTACTGTCCTTACGCTCAAATATACTAGAAACTGTATGGAAAGCCATGCTAAACACTGCCACAAAGCATAACGACAAAATCAATTTCTTCCATGTTTGCATCTTGTTTTGCATTGAAACCCTCCCGACTAAAATTGAAAATACACAAAAGCCTGCGCATCATAGGCATTTCCCCAGATACCAAAAACCAGTACAAAAAGAATGCCTACAATATAAATCGGCCACCGATACCAAATGTCCTGTTTTAACAACTTGTCCAATATATTAATATTTTTAAATTTCAGCCAATCCGCCACCAGAAGCACTAGCAGACAAAAGATCAGCAAAAGGAACTGCTTCTGCGAAAGCCCCAGTTGGTAGATGGATTGGTCGAAAAATATCCAGGGATTAAATACCGTGCAGATGCTTTTTATCATATGCAGAGCCTCGCGCACGCTCCCCGCACGGAAAAATATCCAGGTAAAATCGACAAGCACAAAGGTCACAAAGGTCTTCATTAGGCGATGGCAAAAGCTATTCTCCTTCACATGGAAAAACTTCGCCACTTTCTTTCTTGCCGGCATAAGCAGGCTTCCGACAACCTGGAACAAGCCGTTGAGCCCGCCCCAGATCACATATGTCCACTGCGCTCCATGCCACAGGCCGCTGACAAGAAAAACAATCATAATATTCAAATATTTGCGAAACGTCCCTTTGCGGTTCCCGCCCAAGGGGATATAAAGGTAATCCCGGAACCAGGAAGTCAGGGAGATATGCCATCTGCGCCAAAATTCAGCGACAGACTTCGCAAAATAGGGACAGTCAAAATTCTCCATCAGCTCAAATCCCATTACCTTTGCCGCTCCCACGGCAATTAGGGAGTAACCAGAAAAGTCACAATAAATCTGCACGGCAAACAGCACGCTCGCCAACAGGAAATAACCGCCCTGATACTTGTCCACATTTCCATATACCGTGTCCACCAACAGGCCAATTCTGTCAGCAATCACGATCTTTTGGAAATATCCCCAGAGCATAATCAAAAGCCCGCGCCGGAAATTCTCATAGCAAAAAGGAAGATCCCTGCCAATCTGCCTCAAGAGATTCTTAGAACGCTCAATCGGTCCCGCCACCAACTGCGGGAAAAAGGATACAAACAAAGCATACTTGAAGAAATTGCGCTCCACATAAATTTCCTTGCGGTACACATCCATCGTATAACTGAGCGCCTGGAATATATAAAATGAAATTCCCACCGGCAGCAATAAGTCAAACCCGGGCGTAATCACTTCTATATTACACTTCGCGAGAATAAAATTAATATTATCGACGGCAAAATTAAAATATTTAAACAAAAACAGCAGCGACAAGTTCATGACAAAACTCATGGCCACATACAATTTCTTTCTCTTTTCTGAATGGCCTTTCTTATCGCATCGGTCAATTAACAGACCACTGAGATAAGTAATCGCCGTAGAGTACAAAAGCAGTACGGCGTATTTCGCATTCCAGCACATATAAAAGAAATAGCTTGCTGCCAATAGCCATAAATATCTAATTTTTTTCGGAACTAAAAAATAAAGGAATACCACGATCGGGAAAAAAACGATAAAGCTTATCGAATTAAACAGCATTTCATAAATCCCCCTTTACCTAAATAGCTGTTGTCATTTCCTCACCATATTAGACTATTTAATTTACATTGTCAATAAGCTATTAATCTTCGGAAATTTCTCATGCTAAAATATTACTTGAACGCTGATAAATACACCTTTTATACTATGCAAGGAAATGCTCTGCTAACGTAAATGTTCCCACCTGTTCCACGCTTCCCGCCATATAAATCGTATCGGAAGCGTCTATTTCTATCGTCAAATCTCCGCCCTGCATGTGCACGGTCACAACGTTGTCCACAAGCCCCATGCGTTTAGCCGCGGCAACAGCCGCACAAGCCCCCGTGCCGGATGCAAGCGTATAGCCCGCCCCTCTCTCATAGATTTCAATCGCAATGTTCTTTCGGTCAATGACCTTACAGAGCTGCATATTGGTACGGTTGGGAAAATAGGGCGACTGCTCCACAAAAGGCCCAAGCATTTTCGCCTTCTGCGGCGTCACTTCCTCCATCATAATCACGCAATTGGGATTTCCCACAGACAGGCACGTCGTGTTGTAATCATTATCCCAAAACCGCAGATGGGCGTTGACAACCTCGCCTTCCAGTCCATTGAGCTGCATTCCTGGGCCTGCATACACAGGCTTGCCCATATTGACACGCATACTACTGCCATTTTCGTCAAGAAATTCCACCTTGACCTCACCTGCCAGCAAATCGAGCGTAAGTTCCTTCCCCTTAATATATCCCGCATCCAGCAGGTACTTTGCGAAAATCCGCACACCGTTGCCACTCTGTTCCGCCTCGGAACCATCTGGATTGAAAACGCGCACCCGCATTCTCCCCTCCTCCAATATGGGACCATATAAAAGACCGTCCGCCCCCACGCCAAAGTTCCTCCGGCACAACATTTCAATATTTCTGCTCTGCAATGGAAAAGTATTTCTATTGGGATCCAGCACCAGATAATCGTTCCCTAACCCATGGTATTTTTTCAATGTAATTTCATTCATGGCTTTACGCTTCCTTGAAACTATATGATTTCTACATTTTATGCCTTGGTTTTACGGTATATGTGCACCGCAGTCCTCAAAAAATTGAACTGCTGCACGAAACCATGCAGCAGTCCATTTAAAGGGAGAGAAAAAAAGCTTCTACCTGTACAACAACTATCTATATTTTGAGGTCTACAGGCATATTTTTTTTACACTTACATCATAATACATTTCTCTCTCTAAGTATTTACAAAAAAACGTCTTTCCTTTATAAAATATCTTCCTTTTGGGGATAGCGCCAGACTACTATTTGATGGCTATCTTTGCTTTGGAACTGATTCCTCTCACTCTCAGCATCTTTTTGTAGTCCTTTAATTTACCCCTGGGTACTTTCACAAATGCTTTCGCATATGTGCCCTTAAACGCCATGCGCCCAACTCTATTCTTGGCAAGCTTTTTCGTTACAATTGTAATTTTCTTTAACTTCTTACACCTGTAGAATGCCTTCGTCCTAATCTTATTCACCTTTGCCGGAATGGTAATCTTCGTCAACAATGTACATTTTGCAAATGCCTGCGTGCCTATCGTCACGACATTCTTGCCAATAGTGACAGATTTAAGCCCCGTACAGCCATAGAAGGCTTTCCTGCCAATGATTTGAATATTGCTGCCCATGGTTACCTTAGTCAAAGTTTTGTCGTCCTTAAACGCATTCTCAGCAATGGCAGTTACTTTATAAGTAACGCCTTTGAACTGGATGGTTGCAGGAATTTTCACGGTTTCGGACGCTTTCACCACACCAAGATATTTCACGGTCTTTCCTTTTGTCACCTGGTATCTGCCAGAACCGACTGTCAGTTTCGTACCGACTGCCAGGCTACCGGATTCCTGGCTGCCAGACGCCGGTATCGTTTCTATTCTCTTCGTACTGCACACGGTACAGGTATAAGTTCTTTCGCCGTTCGTCGTCGCAGTTGCCGGCTTTGTTACCTTGCCCTGATCCCATTTATGTCCAAGAGAAGCAAGCTCAGTGCCTGTTTCTAATTTTGTGCCGCAGTCTTTACAACATGTATCTCCCGTATAACCAGTTTCCGTACAGGTTGGCTCTTGGGCATTTTTTATCTCTGTCTCTCCATGGTTGCTGCTGTCAGTCTCTCCATATTCTTTCTGACATCGCTCACATACCGCCTTTTTGCTGCAAGTTGCCACTCCGCCTGTGTGTCCTAACGCTGGGATTTCTTTTTCCACTGTCATCTCGCATACGGTACACATGCTCATTTCACTTCCGCTTTCTTCACAGTTCGCCTCTTTGGTGATGGAAACTGTTTTTAATGTATGACCTTCCTTTACGCAGGGTTCCCATTCAATATAATCCAAATCTGCCGGTCTCATGTTCTCATTTCCACTGACAGTTACAAGATTTTCTCCCTGCTTCAACACAGCTTCCACTTCATAACCAGCCCAGTTGTCTTCCACAATTCTGTCCGTATAATTGGCGTTAAACTTTACGACTGACCGATCCATGAATTGGCCATCGTTTACCTTAACAGACAATCCTGCATTGTCCTCACTGGTCGCTGCACCAAGATAAAGCCTGTAAGTTCCCGCTTCTTTTGCGTTCACAGTAAATACGACCTGATCGTTTGTCTGACGAAGCCTTGATACTTTTTTGCCGCCAGAGGAATTATATGTTTCCACAATGCTGGCGCTGCCTTTTCGCTCGCCATCCTCTGCTTCTAGTCTGTAGTATGCCAACTTAGGCGTTCCAGAAGGCCAATTTACCTGTGCATTGTACTCTAACGCGGTTCCAATATCCAGCGTTCCATCCTCATTCCAATATACTCTCTGTGTTCTAACACCGCGTCCATTCCAGCCATCACCGGAATTTTTGGTGGCATGATAAATGATATAATCTTCTTTTCCATCCGGCGAAGTGGTAAAGCAAGCATGCCCGGTAGAAAACGTTGAGGAATTATTCTTCTCAAAAACAGGCTTATCTGCCTTTATCCAGGAAGACTTCTCCAGGGGATCGGCGCCCTTCTTCAAGGTCAGGCTTCCAAGACAATAGAAATCTGACCAGCTTCCGCTTGCAGAATAGACAATATTTACCGTTCCATCCGGCGCCTTAGCAATCTGCGCTCCTTCATTGATCGTCGGATTGCCGCCCTGTTTTTCCCAATCATATTCCGGTTTTGAGAGCTCTACCCGTTCCCCAGAAATGGTCCATGGGTTATCCATCTTAGCAATATAAATTCTCTGATCTACATTGACAGTGCCTTCCCAGCCTGACCAGATCGCATACAACTGTCCGTCATGCTCCAGCACAGTCTGGTCTATGGCCCAACGGTCTGTCTCTGGCGCCAGCTTGCCCTTAAAGATGTATTCTCCCTGGGCGTCCGCCGTCTTGCTCTCCAAGGCATACATTCTATGGTTTGCCCCCGCTCCTGCGGTATAATAAATGTACCATTTTCCATCCAGATAATGCATTTCGGGAGCCCATAATTCCTCTGTCGGCTCGTCGCCAGACGGTTCATAGACCTTCTTCGGTTCTACCTGACCGATTCGGTTCATCTCTTTTGCCTTTGATACCCAGATCGAGCGGTCTTGTTTTACACGAATATAGTAATAGTAGCCATCCTGATAAGTAACAAAGGGATCGGCGCCATAATTTACTAATACATTATCAAATGTTTCTGAGCCAATAAAACGAACGGTATAACGCTTCTCAAATCCTGACCCTTGCGGACCAGTAACAATCACGGAAGCCTCCGGCCGCTCTTTTGTGCCCTGCCTTACGCTGACATGGAACAGCTCTTTCACTTCTTCATTGACAGAGGCCCCTATTTGCGGAAGCGAAGCTAGATTTTCAACCTTTTGCTCATACAAAGATTTGTCCATGTCAAACCCTTCCATTTCCGCTCCTTCTACCGTGAGCTTCACCTGAGGATATGCCGTATAGAAATTGATATAATCTAATTCCGCAAAGCTCGATTCTCTTCCCGAGTGGGTAAAGGTCAACGTATTTTTGCCTTCTTTCAGCTCTAATTCTATAGGATACAGAATCCAGTTATCAAATCCTGCAACTTGATAATAAATCTGCTGGGCATTGGAAATGTCGTCATTGACCCAATACATATGCCCCGGATAGGGGAACGCCGGATCTCCATCTGCCGCCACTTCAATGCGATAAACGCCGTCCATTGGCGCCGTTAAGGTAAAGGTAACGGTCGACTCCTGATCGTCAATATATCCTACTTTCATGCCGCCGGAAGCTGCATTGTGAGCCACTGCCTTTGCCTTGCCTTTCAAAATGGCATACTCTGCCTCCAACTTCTCCACTTTATAGCTGATGGGAGCTTCTCCTCCCTCATTGACAACTACTTTTATTTCCGTATTGAGGGAAAGATTGCCCAGGTTCGCTACTCCCTCCGGAAGCACTGCCGTGCCTTTTACCTTTATTTCTTTCTGCTCGCGGTCATTGATATCATAATCTGGGATTTCCCAAGTCACATCCGCTTTGTATACAGTCTGTGCATCTCCTTTGGATGTGAGCATGCCGACCTGAGACGGAAGTCCCCATTCTGCGGATGGCGTCCCTGCTTCTATCGTAATATCTTTTAAGGATGCGCTGTCAAATTCAATAAAGTTGTTGACGTCTACCGCACCGGAAGGAAGCGCCTGCGGCGTTACCGTCGGTCCTTTTACTTCAAGAACTGTCTCGCCATCTGCATCTTCGGTAAATTGCATACGATCAATACAAAGCTGCCTTGGCTCTGTATTCTGCAAATCATGGTGCCTGTGATATACCATAAATAGCTCTGTGCCGTCCGGGGACTCCGTGATACAGTGATGACCCGTGCCGTGAGCCAAAGAATTTGATTTCATAATTGGATTGTTTTTATACTTCGTATAAGTTCCCAAAGGACTATCGGCAACTGCATAAGCCGCTCCGTAATTGATACTCTGGAAATGCGCTCCAGAATATGTCAGATAATACTTGCCATCCTTCGTCAGCATAAAGGGGCCTTCATTGATATTTCCCATATCTTGATCCCAGCCCTGGTCTGCTGCAAAAAGCCTGGTGACAGTATCTTCCTTAATCGTCTTCATGTCGTCATTGAGTTCTGCCCCATACATGACGTTTCCATTGTCAAAACGCACAAAATATATGTAGTATTTCCCGGATGGCTCATCATAAAATACATGAGCGTCTATCTCTTTATTACTATGCATCGGTTTAAATTCATCTTGCGTAAACGGCCCTAACGGTGAATCGCTCGTTGCCACGCAAATATGCTCATCGGCTACATAGTACATATAAAAGATGCCGTCCCGCTCAATAATGTCCGGCGCCCAGAAGTTGTTGGCGCCCCAGCCATCTCCTTTGCGGAAGGCAAAACCTTTTTCCGCCCAGTGCACCAAGTCGGTAGAGGTGTACACTTTGAACCCCTCGTCGTCATTTGCGTCCCCTGCATTTGTGGGATATAGAAAATAAGTTCCGTTATGATAGAGAACATCCGGATCTGCACACATATTCAACAACGGATTTGTATAAGATGCGCTTTCATCCAAAGCCGTCTCCTGATATTTGCTTACTTTCATATTGGAGTATTCTGTTTCCGAAAACCAGTTTCGCCCACCGATACTTCCAGCAGAATGCTCGCTGTCTATCACGTCAATTTTGGCATAATTTTTTCCATTGTCATCTACATAACAGGTGATATGGTCGCCATATGCGGTTACCTTTAGACGATAAGTTGTTCCATATTTGATGGTCATTTTCTTGGTAGCAATCTCCGTCCAGTTATCTCCGGAAGAACGCCCCAGCACAACCATCTGGTCACGCACGTTTAAACAGAAATAATAGCCATGATAACGGTCTGGATGATCATGCCCAGATTTTGATGCGCGGAACAAAATACCTCCCTGAGCCTCCTGCCTCCTTTGATCCGGGTCCTTGCTGCTCTTTACGGTTACGTCCGCCTCGTATGTAAAATCCGTAAATTCTTTGTCTTTGGCAATTGCCTTATTTCCATTTCCACCATCAATCTTCAAAACGCCGTCGCTAGCGCTCACCACTCCCGGCGTTGCGCCCCGATAGGTGTCAAACTCATCCAGATTATCCAGATTCGCCACATACAATATCTCTTCTGCCTCTCTCCCCCCTTCACCGCTTGCAACTCCTGTCCCTTCTGCTTCTTGCGGCGGCGCGGCCATCACACCAGACATCGTCATACTATTGGAAAATATAATTGATGCCGACAATAACAACGCCATAAAGCTTTTCCGTTTCCTCATGCTCCTCATCCTTTCTTTTATTGATTACGTCTTACTCTTTTTCTGAGACACCTAAATTTTATCAAACTTACCACTTTTTTTATTTACAATTATTTTGTCTCTTTTTACTATTTTTTAGCTTAACCAATATGCTCAAAAGCGACTGTTCTAATAGGCGCGCAGATTAATCAAATCTTCTGCCATACTCTCGTCATAGACTTTTTCCTCCGTAATAATCCGCACCGGCATCTCTTTGCCGGAAACCATATCGCGAACCGCCTTCATCAACGGCGCGCCCAAAAGCGGATTACACTCTACCGCACAATTGAGTTTGCCTTCCACCATCGCCTGAAATGCTTCTCTCGTTGCATCCACAGATATTATCTTTACATCTTTCCCCGGGGTAATTCCAGATTGCTCCAGCGCCTCAATCGCGCCTAACGCCATATCGTCATTATGAGCATAAATAATGTCCACATCCCACACATGATTGTGCAAATACGTTTCTATAATCTCTTTTCCTTCCTCATAGGTGAAATTACCGTACTCTGAATATACGATCTGATAATTCGGGCATTCTTTTAAGATCTCCGCAAATCCTCTTCCCCGTTCTTCTGTAGGGGAAGCGCCTTTGTTCCCTTTGAGCTCTAAAATTTTCATCTCTTCTTTGTAAGGCGAGATGTTGTCGCGAATCCAACGCATCGCCCTGCGCCCTTCCTCCAGAAAATCCGCCCCTATATAGGTCGTAGTCAGGTCTTTTTCCTCCGTCACCACTTTCCGATCTGACATCACCACGGGAATACCCGCTTCTTTCGCTTCTTTTAGCGCCTCATCCCACCCTGTCTCAACCACGGGTGAAACAACGATAACGTCCACTCTCTCTTGAATAAATCGGCGAATTGCTGCAATTTGCTTTTCCTGCGATTGGTTCGCATCGTCAAACAATAGACGAATGTTAAATTCTCGTGCCGCTTCCTGGATAGAACGCGTATTGGCAAGCCGCCATTTACTCTCCTGCCCTACTTGGGAATAACCCATGGTAATGACATCGCCAGCATCCTTCGTCTCCTTCTTCAATTCCGCTAAATACCAGTCTGCATTCTCTTTTGTAATCGTACGGCTGCGCAAAATCACCTGCTTAGGCACGCCACTCTCCTGCTCTAAAATGTTAGTCGCATATTGAATTGCCTCCCGGCCCCCGGTCGGGCAGGAAATCGTGGCTGCCATCTTTCCCTGCATTACCATGTCCACACCCTCATCTTCGCCGGTAAATCCATCGGTTCCCACAATCTGTATGGATTGTTCCAAGCCCATATCCCTCAACGCCTCATATGCGCCTTGCGCCACATAATCACTATTGGCAAAAACCACATCCACATCCTTTAACCGTTCCTGCATAGCCGCCATCGCATCATAAGCCGTATCTTTCAGCTCTTTTTCCATATAATGTGCCTGTCTTCAAGTTAGCGTCTCTTTCCCGGGCAAGTTCCTTCCAATTGTTATTCATGCGTCCAAGCTGCACATAACCGTTGCCTATCCCTGCATAATAACCGTCCAGACCATCTGCGCCCACCTGATAATTCGTTGAGCGGAATGTAAATCCGACATTACCGCCATTATCCGTTAAATTTCTCAATGTGAAATCCGCCTCATAGACGCCGTCCGCCATCTTCAAATCCTTGATAATCAGTTTATCGCCCATCCCTGCCGACAGCTTCAATTCACCGTCTGTTACGTTTGCCTGGATATTGTTGCCCATTTTCTCATAGTGACTGTCTAATGTATCTACGCTAAAATCGTCTGTAAAATTTACGCTTGGCAGTTCATCTTTTGTACCCGCCTTGACTGTTTCGTACGATTCCGGCGCCACCACTACGTTTTCCGCTCCCGGCTGAACCGTTACGCCTCCTGTAAACCCGCTCTTATCATAGATATTTATGACAGGTTGCGGGTCGTTGTCCACATAAACACGGATCTGTTCGTCAAACAAGGTGACCTTTACCTGATATGCTTCCTGCTTGCCCGGCAGATTTGCCTGTGCCACTGTTTCTCCTGTTTTTATATTTGTAAGAACGACTTTGCTTCCATCTGCCGTAATTTCTACACGGTATCCGCCCTGCGCGTCATCTCTGACAATATAGCTCTCATTTTTCTCCAAAGCAGCTTCCACACTATAGTTGTCGCCTTTGACCTCTACTTTTTGCTCCTGATCTACCACACCGGCGATTGCCTGGTCTGTCGGATTAAGGATCAATGTAGGATTTACTGCATAACGCCCATATTCCGCGGCATAAATACGGAATCCATTGTTATGTTTCGCATTTTCTTTCACCTGATAGGTAACAGAAATCATACGGTCCTCACCCATTGCTTCTTTGATTTGCTGCAATTTGTCGTCCGTAACACTTATATTGATCAAGTAGCCAAAATCTCCTGCACTGGTATTTCCATTATTCGGTCTGTTCAAGGAAAGCGTTCCCCGCATATCGCGTGGATTATCCGGCAGATACACAGTATCTAATTCCACGCCGTTCACAGATACCGTCAAATCCGATGGACGTTCCCTTCCTTCTGCCGTCTGTCCCCATTCCGATGAGAAGGAGGAAAGATTCTTGTCCGTTCCCAACTGTGACTTGTAAGAGGACGCTTCCGCTAATACACGCATGCCTTTTAATTTTGCGAAATCATAGTCTTCCGGGATTGTGTAACGATAAGTTTGCGTTTCTGCCCCTTGACTGGAAACCATTTTTGCATTGTCCACTTTTGCCTTTAAACTAAGCGAACCATCCTGATTCTTCTGCGTATAAGCCTCATTGCCAGCCGTCTGATCCTTCACCGCCACATTGGTAAAATTCTTCGCAAGCTTTCTGCCGTCTCCGTCTTCCAGCCATACGGTTAAAGTTCCCACACATGCCTGGGAGGGCGTCGTATACTCAATCGTAGCCGACGCTTTTCGATACGGGCTCATGTTGATTTTCTTTTCCCCGGAAATCCCGGTGCTGATTTGATTTCCATAAATGTCTGTGCCATCAAATCTCCATTTCATAATCACTGTCTTAGGAAGATCATTTGTCCAGCCAATTGCCATCGCCTTCGTCTTCATCTTCTGTCCCGGAACTACGTTACGCATTGGCTGATCTACGATTCCTATATAAATCTCTTGCGTCAAGTCTCGGATAGACATATCGCCGCCGTAAGCAATCTCATCATAACCGAATATTTTCATATTCCTGTCATACGTCATAATACCATTGCGCTCATACTCTACATCATAAGGCTCGGTATAGACAAATCCACTCTGCTTCTCATAGCGCCTCTGGATATCCGTCATATATTTAAAACAATAAGAAACGTCAAAGTCTCCTGCATACGCTCCTACACCGCCATACTCACTGTTCAGCAGCGGATCACCATCTTGAACTTCACCAAACTTAAAGCCCTCTTTCGAGCCAACATAGGCGTTATTCACAAACCGCTCTACCACATTCACGGTCTCCCCATAGCTGCCCGGATACATATGATAGGTGTTAAGCTCTGTCGGCTGCACATGGTCAAAATTACAAGGGCTCATATCTTCCACCAACAAATTATCATTGATGGCCTTTGTTCTGTGGAATAGTTCTTCCACCCAGGTTTTCGTGCTCTTTCCGTCTGCTGCAACTACATCCCTCTTGCCATCAAAATAGGCTTTCTGAAGCCCCCAGGTCTCATTAAACAACATCACCGCAACGATAGAGGGATGATTATAGTTCATATTCATCATGGCATCTAAGCATTCTTCATAATACTGACGGCCGGGAGTGGCATCTCCCGTTTTATCAGGTACCATCGCCGTCGCATGAGGCATATCCTGCCATACCATCATGCCTAATTTATCACACCAATAATATTGAAGCGGGTCTTCCACTTTCAGATGTTTACGAATCATGTTAAAGCCTGCTTCCTTCATTTTGAGAATATCGTACCTCAATGCTTCCTCTGAGGGAGCCGTATAGATTCCCTCTTCCCAAAATCCCTGATCCAAAAGTCCCGACATATAGACAGGCTCATGATTGATATAAATATATTTTACACCCAAGCTCTCATCAAAATACTTCTGCTCTACCTTTCTCATGCCAAAGTAAGTCTTTACCTTATCTAATACAGCGCCCTGAGCGTTCTTTACGGTCAACGTCCCATAATACAAATTGGGATCATGATAGTTCCACAACTTGGGATTTTCTACAGTGACAGCCTGCAAATCCACCGTACTTTTTCCTTCCGTAACCGGAACCTTCTGCGAGCCCTTTATGACAGAACCTGTAGAGACATCTTTCTCCTGCGCGAGATCATAAACCTTGCTTTCAAAATCATACTCTACTGTCAACTCCTGCGCTGCATCCGAAGTAATATCCATGGTATATGTAACAGAAGAATTGTCTACATCCGTAGCTGCTTTCGCATTATCCAGATAGGTGGCGCTGCGTGCCTCCAGGCCCACTGTCTGCCAGATTCCGCTGGTATGAATGTAACCGCAAGGAGCGTTCCTACCCTGTTTGCCTATCAACGCCGGATAGCTGTCATCGCCATAACTTCCATAATCTTCCACCCAAAGCGTAACCGTGTTTTCCTCTCCCGGTTTTATGTACTCCGTCACATCAAACTCAAAGGCATTATACCCGCCAACATGCTCGCCAACTTCCTGGCCATTTACCCAAAGCTTACATTTCCAGTCTACCGCTCCGAATTTTAGAAAAATTTTTCGTCCTTGCCAGGAGGCATCCGGCGTTATCTTTTTCTGATACCATGCCTGGCCCAGATAATCGGTGTCCTCCACACCGCTCAAAGAAGATTCCCAACAAAACGGCACATTAATCTTCTGCTCCAATACTGCATCTTCTTGATGCCATCCTTTGCTTTGCCCTTCTTCTCCCGGATCAAACGCAAAGTCCCACCAGCCGTTAAGATTCACAAAATCCGTTCTTTCCCAATCGGCTCTCGGACGTTCCGCCCTGGTCTGTCCTTCGGCTGTTTCCGTCAACACGACCAACATACTTTTAGAGAGTACGTTTTTATTGCCATCGACTGCCTTTATCTTATAAGTGCCTGCCATAAGTGGGGAAACATTGACCTCCGCCTGCGTTTCCGTGACAGAAATTACATCCAAGGTCGCTGAGCCTTGCAGGGACGCTCCATTCCCTTTGACAATCTCAAAACTCGTTTGCTCGGAAAAGCCTATGCCGTTCACCGTTACATGTCCATCAAAGCCCTGTCCCTCGGTTAAATTTGCTTTCGAGGTATCTAATTCTGAGATATAAACCCCGGCAAAATCTTCCGGCAGAAAAAACGCCGTTCCCGGCACTGCTGTGCTGCGCGCAATCCCCTGGTCATTGCTCCAGGAGAGAACAACATTCGATCCGCCTTCATATTCAAAATAATCAGCACGAAACTCATAATATTTCCCTGCTTCCAAAAAAAGCTGCTTACTGGTCTGTGGTACATTCCAGGAATTTCCATCCCAGTAATCAATCAACTGTTCTCCATTGATCCACAAACGAAACCCATTGTCGGAATCTGAATAAAACGTATAATTCCCTGTTTCCGGCACCTTTAACCTGCCCGTCCAACGGACGCCTGCCGCGTCCTCACGGCCTGTCTGTTCTTTCAATTTGCCATCCATGTCCCGGTATTGAATGTAGTAATCAATACTATTCGACATTAACTGGTCAAATTCCACATTTTTGCCGCTGCCTTTGGTCGTCCAATACTCCGCAGCCAATCCTGAAAAATCCATCTGTCTTTACTCCGCTAATACAGCCTCTTCTTGTAAGACCTTTACTTCCGAAGCCATGACCGGCGTTACACCCGACATCGCCATACTTGCCGCCAGCAACAGGCTCAGTAATTTTACTCTTCTTCTTTTCATCGCGCTCCTCCTTTTTCCCAAAGCAAATCTTCTATCCGCTCTGCATTCTTTGTAACTATGATAGCATTCGCCTCTTTTTCTGTATTTACAATATTCCTTCCAGAGTTTACAATTATTTCACTTGCAGGATTTCTACACTAAATGTCAAAGGAACTGGAATGCGAATATTTTTACGAAGCTGTCGCGCTAATATATTTACTCGTTCAAAAGGGCTTGCCTATAAGACAAAAAAACGGCATAACCACGAATGGCTATACCGTAACTCTCCAATATTCACTGGAATCTCTTATATGGAGCTGTCGCACGAATATATTTACTCGTTCAAAAGGTCTTGCCGCTTATGCGGCAAAGACAGAATGCACAAAAATCATTCTGGGAAGCTAGCTTCCCAAGATATTTTTTGTGCATGTTGTTTACATTGCGAAGCAATGCAAACCTTTTGAACGAATTATAACTTGTAATTTATGTTAGTGCGACAACCCCGGCGGCACGCAGGCCAGCTTTGCTGACAATCACAATTCTGCTCTCACTGGCGAATATATATTCCCTGCTGCTCGATGAAATCTTCCAATTCATCCTGGGCATCCTGAGACCAGGTCTCATTGAGAGGAGCCTGCTTGCCTGATTCTTTCTCATCCTGCCTCTGTGTCATATCTTCTGGCATATCCTCTTGTCTACTCATAGGCGCCTCCTTCCTGCCAAAGCATACGTCCCCTGCTTAAAACCCATACAAAGCTCCCGCCAGAGCCGACTGCTGCTCTGGGAAAGCCACCGCTTAATCTGCTTCTTCTGTCGGGGAGATATCTGCTGCATCATCTGTCGGTAATGCTTCCTCCATGTTCTGACTGTTTTTCCCACTGCCAGAAGTGTGAGCAGCGATAAGATCCTGTAGCTGCTTACTTTTCTCACTCAAAATCGCCTCCACTCTCTCCTGCGTCACTCCGCTCATACGATACCTGCCGCTGGGATCCATTCCGGTCTCAAGCTGCCGCTCAAGCATTTCCCGTTCCGCAATTAACCTCTGAATCTCCATCGCCATCTTCTTATTCTGCTCATCTTTGAGCTTCTTAACAACTTCTTCCGCAGCTTCCCGCTCTTCTTGCATCTGCTTGTGCTTCTCTTCCTGTGCTCTCCGTTCAAGCTCTTCACGGCTCGTATAGATAATGTTGCTGCGCTTTACAATACTCCTGGCAATTCGTTCCCGCTCATTTCTTTTATCAATTGCATCCTTCATACCTCTGTCTCCTATTTCCTGCTTTAAAATCCATAAAAATCCCGTCTTCCCTGGGAATCTCATTTTCTACAGTATAGCACGAAATTTGCATGAATAAAAGTAGTAAATTTCGTGCATCATTTTATTGTAAGATAATTGCTATCGAAAAAGGGAGGTAACATCATGGCGGCATACAAAGTAGAAATCTGCGGAGTGAATACATCAAAACTCCCAGTATTAAAAGACGAAGAAAAAGACGGCCTCTTTTCCCGCATCAAAGCTGGGGACATGGAGGCACGGGAAACGTATATCAAAGGAAATCTCCGTCTTGTCCTGAGTGTCATCAAACGTTTCGCCGGCAGTAATGAAAATGTGGATGACCTGTTCCAAATCGGCTGCATCGGCCTCATCAAATCCATCGACAACTTCAACCCGGAAATCGGCGTCAAATTTTCTACCTACGCAGTGCCAATGAATATACTTTGTTGAAACACTTACAAAGAAAAATCTATGTGCACATGCGCATCCGAGACAACAACCTTATTGACAAGCTTGCGGATCATGTGTTTCTTCTGCCGCACATCCATGGTGTCCCACAAATCTCTCACCGTCAATAAGAGCTCCGTTTTCTCCCTTTGGCGCGCCAGAACAACATCCTCTTGTTCATTCAATTCTATCTGCTGATTGATCTGTGAGAGTTTCTTTTTTAACTCTTCAATTGTCTCCAGCAAAATCTCATTGTCCTCCTCCGCCGCATAGATATGATACAGTTTTTTGATTTTTTTATTGAGATTTGTCTGCTGTTCATATAAAAATGAAATTGTATTGCCGGGCGCAAGTGATTCCGTCTCGCTGGGCTTATAATTATTGGCAAATGTAAAAATTGCCTGAATTACTTCTTCCTCCACCTCATCCGCCCAGACCCGTTCCTGCTCGCAGTCTGGATCCTTAATTAAATAGGTTTTAGACTTCTGTTGGGAATAGCACACTAACTTGTAGCCCTTATTTCCCCATTTCTGATAGCGCATCTTGGCGCCGCATTTGCCGCACTGTAATAGACCAGTTAGAAGGTGCTCGGATGTGTTTGCCCGCACAAATTTGCGCTCAAGCATACAGCGCATAGCTATATCATACATTTCCTTGGAGATAATCGGTTCATGCTGCCCCTGGTATTCTTCGCCATTATATTCAATAATTCCATAGTTGCTTTTGCGCGTCAATATCTGATATACCAGCCTGTCATACTTTAAGCCTAAAAGGTTGGCAATTTCTTGCGGCGCCTTGCCCTCTATATATAATTTATAAATCTGCTTGACCTTCTTAGCGTCGCGGTTTGGCACAAGCACACCTTTGTCTTTATCATAATCATAGCCGAAAGGCACTCTACCGCCGCCCATCCACAGCCCAGACTTCACACGCTCTTTCATGCCCATCCGCGTACGAAGTCGTATATTTTCACGCTCCAACTGCGCAAATGCCGATAAAATTCCCAACATAAGACGCCCCATGGGTGTAGACGTATCCATACTCTCATTAAGCGATACAAAATCAACACCATGGGGATTAAACACGTCCTCTATCAGATACAATGTATCTTTCTGTGAACGTGACAAACGGTCCAGCTTGTAGACAATGACATGCGAAATCTTGTCCGCGTTCACATCTTCAATTAACCTCTGCATTTCGGGACGCTCGATATTGCTGCCTGACCAGCCACCGTCAATATAAAATTCATATTTCTTGATGCCTTTTGATACGCAGTACGCGGAAAGCTGCTCTTTCTGTGCGTCAATAGAATATCCTTCCTCCGCCTGTGAATCTGTCGACACCCTTATGTAGATTGCCGCCGTTTTCATCCGATGCCCTGTGCCTTTCCGTCCAGGGGAGCAGCGCCAGAACCGCTCTGCTCCCGATAACTATTGCTTGCACTCTGCTTGATTGCCTCAATGTAATCTATATAATCTTTCTTCGTAATCTGTACGTCTTTCAGTTCTTCGGGCTGAATTGACTTGCCATTGATGGAATAACTTACTGTCATAACGCCACCTCTATTATAATACTCTCCTAATGCTAATGAAAGTATTCCCAAAAAAAGGAAAAGTATGCAAAAGCTACCCCAGCGCCACATCCAATGTCATCATCAGCGTAAATCCCAGCGCAAATACCACCGTTCCAACGTTAGATTGTTTCCCTACAGACATTTCAGGAACCAATTCTTCTATCACGACATAAACCATCGCGCCTGCTGCAAAACTCAGCAGATACGGCAACACCGGGACAATGATGCCCGAGGCCAGAACGGTAAGCAGTGCAGCGGCAGGCTCCACGGCTCCCGACAACACACCGCACAAGAACGCCGTCCGCTTCTTCATCCCTCCTGCCTGCAACGGCATGGAGATAATCGCTCCCTCTGGGAAATTCTGGATAGCAATGCCCACGGAAAGCGCCACCGCCTCTGCCATACTAATTTGTCTGTTCCCGGACAGACAGCCGGCGAACACCGCTCCTACTGCCATCCCCTCGGGGATATTGTGCAGCGTCACAGCAAGCACCAGCATAACATTTCCTTTCTTCGCCGTCCATGACGACTTCGGCTTGCCATTCCCTTGATACAAATGAGGGATTGCCCGATCCATTAACAACAAGAATAAGACCCCGAACCAAAAACCGGACACCGCCGGCACAAACGCCCACTGTCCCATAGGCGCCGCCTGCTCTACCGCCGGCGTCAGCAGGCTCCAGATAGACGCCGCCACCATTACACCTGCAGCAAAACCATTCAAAACTCTTTGCAACGAATCACTGAGCATATTTTTCATAAATAACACGCAAGATGCGCCTAAGGTCGTTCCCAGAAATGGAATCAAGATACCTTGAATTACTTCAATCTGCATATTTCTTACCTCTAAAAGCCCATATCGGCTCTCTGTTTATATTAAATATATGACGCTTCCCTATATTTGCTAATGGAACACTGTACCTTTGCCGACAAATAGTTTATAATTTTATCGTAACTATTTGCACGTGGTTGTGATTCGTATTCTATTATAAGTTTCATCTATACCAAGGAGGCCGCCGATGAAGAGAAGAATATGCGTTATATTCATTGTTATTGTTACCGTTTTTACTGTAATGGGAATTATATTAAGAAAAAAAATTCCAAGAATTGCTGTCAAAAGAAATGTTATTTACATGGGGCATTCAGACGGCCCAACATCTGTTTTCCTTGCTGGGAAAATCGGCAGAGGCCCTAAAAATTCTTAGTACGCCGCTGTTACAAAAAGCGGCAGTTTCCCTCTTTTGAAAGAAAGGACTGTTCAATATTCACACGACACTACCGCCCTCTCTCTGATGGTAATACATATACAATCTTACAAATTCACTGTGTTTCTTTTTGGACAAACATATGGTTTCGCCACCATTCAGTGTGATACTGTCGCTGTCGTACTCTGTGATATACGCCATATTTACGAGATACCCCCTATGACAGCGATAGAATCCTTCCCCTAATTTGCGGGTCAATTCCTCCATCGTGGCATATATCTCAATCAATTCCTCGCTGCCAACGGTGTGGATTTCCACCTTTTTACCCCTGTTTTCAATATATAATATACTGTTTTTGTCAATTGTAAAACTCCGGTTTTTCTCCCGCACAAGAATAATTTCTTCGCGCTGCCCTCTGTGTCTTTCGATTTCTTTGGCTGCACGCCCAAGCACCTGCATAAACTTGCATTCTTCTATAGGCTTTAACAGATAATGGAACGCTGACACGTCGAAAGCCTCTAAAACGTATTCTCTCGTATCTGCAAGAAATATTATAAGCCCTTCTTGCTGCTGCTCGCGATATAGCCGCGCAGTCTCAATGCCATTGATACCCTCAAGCTGTATATCGATGAAAATCAAGTCAAACTTCTGCCCGGCTGCCAGCAATTCTTCCCCCGTGGCAAAAATTTCCATCCGGCAATCCGGCCTATGATTCCTAATATAACTGTATATCTGTTTCTGTGTAAATTGTTCCTCACCTACAATGGCTGCTTCCATATTTCCCCACCTTGTATTTTCTGCCTCTGTAAATCCGTCATTTATTTTATCGGCAAATTATGATATTTCTTTTCCCAAGTGGAACGAAATCACCATTAAGAGGGAACGAATGGCATTTATACAAGGCAGGGACTCAAATGTAAGACAATGCCTCACTCTTTTTATTCTCCAGAAAGCAAGGCTCTGGGCGTAATTTTCTTTATTCTCAAAGAGAGCAGACAAACCGTCGCAAATGCAAACAGCACAAGCCCGATACCGCTAATGGCAATAAATCCAATGGGAACTGCGAACGTACATTTCACAATTCCGATCCCATTCAAAAAAAAGGCGGTCAATGGATTGATAATAAAGCTGCATAGAATCAACCCGGCAATCGTAGAAAGAATCGTCGTCGGCATAAACGAGAGCGCAGTTTGCAGGATAAGCTGACCTGTTGTAAATCCAAGCGCTTTCATAATTCCATACTCACGGATTTTATTGTTAAGCATGGTACGCACAAGCAAATACAATACAAAAGCGATAATAATTGCAGAGAGCGCAAGTATGGCGATCACAATCATTGTCATAAGCGAGACATATACGCCCGCCATGCCTTCTATGGTTGTCAGAATATTTATCGTGTCTTCTATACCGCCGGCAAATTTCTTTTTCATTTTCTGATGAAACGCATCTATATCAGTTCCATCCGCAAGATTGATATAATAGCTTGTATTTGTGAGCATTCCTAATTTTTCATAACCCGCCCGCGTAAGTGAACAGTCTCTGCCAAGATTGTTGCTGATTTGCGTAAAGCCGCAAATCAGATACTTTTCCTGGTTTCCGTTTGCCGTTATTTCTATTTCATCTCCAACCTTGAACCCGTTTTCTTTTGCATATTTGGCGGCAAGCGCAATTTCATTGTCATACTTGGGCAGCCGTCCTTTAATTGCAATACTCTGATTATTGATCTTTGTAAAATCATCGCAAACCGCCGCCATAAGCTCCGCGCCGCCCACATGCGATACATTAAAAAATGTATAGAGATAACTCTTTTCCACGCGGCTGTCTGTATTTATTTCCCGTAAAAAATCATTCTCCGTTTCGGCCTGTACTCTGATGCAGCTATCCGCAGTTTCTCCTACGACGATATGCAAAAAGGGCGTCATATCTTCAATTACGTTCTCTTTCATTAGACCGGAAAATACAACTACAAGCGAAAGTACAAGCATTGTCACTGAAATCGTTATATTGTGCTTTACCCCGGAAAGCGTAGTTTTGAGTGCGAGGGCAAAGGGCAAGGGCACTTTTGTGTGCGCAAGCGGAACCAGGTTGCGTTTGAAATTATGCGTCTCAATTCCGCAACGGAGCGCCACAATGGGCTCGATCTTTTTGATTCTGCGCGATGCAAACCATACAGAACAGGCAACCGTCCCGCCCAATACTACAAGCGACATTACAAATGGCAGTGGTAAAAAATGCATAGTGTATGGTATACCCGTCTGTGAAATCATCATGGCGTTGACTGCTGGAAACAGAAGGTAGGAAAGTCCTATACCAATGATCGCCGCCAGAACACTCAGACTTAAAAACTGCCATAATAAGGAGCAGATCAATTGTCTTGACGTATAGCCTGCGGCTTTCAGCGCGCCGAGATATTTCATATTAACTTGTATATAATTGATGATATTCGATACGATCACGACAAGCGAAATCAGCAGTACAAAAAACGCCATCGCACTCACGATTCCCGAACAAATCATCTGCGAAATATAGCGGGATTGAGAAACGGTATCGTAGCAATTGCTTACCATGTTAATATTAGGCTGTTGTTGTGAAACCATACTTTTCAGCAAAGCTTCATAGCTGAGATTCTCCGATATGTCTTTCAAGCGTATGGAACACAGCGTTGCCGGCGAAGCATATCCGCTGCTGGCAAGCCCTGTATACTTATCTTCCGTAAGTACGATTTCTATCAATGTACAATTATGCGAACCCATCATAATGCTGTTAAAGAAACCGCACACCGTATACGTCTCTTTCTGGCGACCGATGAAAATGTCGATTGGTTTGCCTATGTCGATATCGTCCGTTTTATAGAGCAGAGGCAGATACACGCCGCTTGTCAAATTTCCTTCTTCTACAACTTCAATCTTGCCGATAGAGCGCGTGAAAGCCGTCTGCTTATCCATAAAAACAAACCAACTGCTTATCTCACCGCCGTTATACGGAAACCTACCGGCCATGTGCATACAGTTATTCAAACGGTATTGCGCGATTCGGCTGTCGCTTTCAAGCGTATGCGACAGAGACGTCTGGAATTCGTCTGTATTGCTATCCAGGGCTAATGTAACATGCTCGGCGTTAAGTTTGTCATGGTATCTGTCAAAGTTCGATTTGTAATCCATAGAAAGCATTAGCCAAAGATTAAACATGAATGCAGCAAGCAGGATCAAAATGATAATTGCAGCCGTCTGGCCTTTTGATTTTCGGATATTGGAACGGACAATCAGAAAGCTTTTTCCCATGTTACCACCCCCTGTCATTGAGGAATGCAGAAAGTTTCTCGTGCCTTTGCGCATCGCCGGGGGAATATCTGCCTAAATCGCATTCACCTAATATAACGCCGTCCTCTAAGTAGAGAATACGATTGCCGCGACGCGCAGAACGCATATCGTGGGTTACCATGACAACACTTTGCCCTTGTTCGTTAAATCTTGTAAGCGTATCTAACACGTCAAGACCGGTTTTCGAGTTCAAGGCGCCTGTCGGTTCATCGGCAAAGAGTATTTCCGGAGAATTGATAAGCGCTCGCACAATTCCCACTCGCTGCGCCTCGCCGCCTGATATCTGCGTCGGAAATTTCTTTTGCGTTTCTTCAGAAATATCAACCGCCTTGAATAATTGTTTCGCCTTAGCCACAAGCGCCTTTTTATCCTTGTTCACCAGGAGCCCGGCGGAAAGCACATTATCCATCACGCTCATCCCGTCAATCAAATAAATCTGTTGGAACACGAATCCGCAGTGGTCGCGCCGGAACACGGCAAGCCCATCCTGGGACAACCCGGAAATAACCTGATCGGCGAAAGTAATCTTGCCAAGCGTAGGCGTGTCCATTCCTGACAAGGCATATAAAAGCGTGGATTTTCCCGCGCCGCTTGCCCCCATAATAACAGTGAAATCGCCTTTGTACAATTGTAAGTCAATATTTTTCAGAACGTGCTGCATCGCGCCGCCGTTTGAAAAGGACTTGCTTAATTTTTCGGTCTTTAATAAAGTTTCTTTCATACGAAACGCCCTCCTTCTCACACGTTCTATTGTACGTTTCCAATTCTTAACTGTCCTTATACAATCCTTAAATATCCCTTAAATGATACGACAAAGTGCAACCCCAACCGTTGCTCTCAGTCCCTTTGTGCCATTTTCAATCTCAAGACGCCCCTCCATTCTTTTCATGCAGTGATCGGCGATATACAGCCCCAAACCCGCACCTTCTATATCCTTTGTATTGCTGCCGCGTTTAAATTTCTCTTTCAAAAGCGGCAGCTCCGATTCTCTGATACCACCGCCAGAATCCTCTATACAGATAACAAGATAGTTCTCCTCCAGATAGACGGCTACATTGATTGCGGTATCGGCATATTTATAGGAATTAGCAAAAATATTATCAAATACCTGCTGCAACCGAAGTTTGTCTGCAAACAACACACAGTCAGGAATAGGTGGTATTTTTGCACGGTGCAGATAATCGGCATTTTCCAGTAATGCCCACAGTTCCTTGCTTTCCAGCTCTGAAGGCGCTACTGAGAGCTCCTGAAGCTCCTCCAGCGTGGCAGAAAACAGATTTGTAACCAGCGTGTTGTTCTGATCTGCTTTGCGGATAATCTGCTCATAATTGGCCCTGCTTTTTTCATCCGGTGACAACGCTGCGCCTACTTCGGAAGCCGCCTTGATACTTGCAACCGGCGTTTTGATATCGTGCGACAGCTTTGCCACCAGCTCTTTTTTGCTCTCGTTCGCCCTCGCTTCGGCAATTCTTGCCTTATTTAATTCCAAACGCATGATATCAAAGCTCTCCGTAAATGCCCCGAATAAATTTTGCCGGTCCATTTCCAGTGGAATGTCCAGATTGCCGCCTGCAATACGCAAAGCGAACCCTTCCAGCTTACGAAATGGCTTAATAACCGTGCGGTATATATAGAAAAAATATGCAGCGCAAATACAACATTGTAAAATCATTGCCGCTATGATAATAACAACGATGCGCTGACTCTCGGATTGAAAAATCAGCGCATCGTTATTGTATATGATAACCTTGCCAGCAATTGCGCCGTCCACTACAATATCAAGAATGGTATCCTTATGGCCGATTGCAGCGTTTATGCTCTCGCTCAGTCCAGCTCTCGTTCGATAGCGAACTGCTCCATCTGAGCCAATCACAACATATTCCAGTGACGTGGGGTTATGATGTTTTTCTAAAGAATCCCAATCCCTTTGCACCGTTTTTACAACTTCATTGACTGCCACTGTATCTAGTAATTTTTCCTCCCTGGGAAACACAGATAATGTGAGAACAAGAAGCTCCAACAAAAAAAGAAGCAGAAGGCCGCCGATAAAAATACGGTTTTTCATTGATTCCTCCCTATAAACTTATAGCCGTCGCCCCAAACAGTAACGATGTACCCCGGATTGCCCGGTTCCTCTTCAATTGCCTCGCGTATTTTGCGGATATGTACATTCAATGTGCCATCCCCGGTAAATTTATCTGCCCACACCTTTGCAAAAAGCTCCTGCTTTGAAATCACACGTCCCTCATTTTGGATCAGATAAGCAAGCAGCTTAAATTCCAGCGACGTCAGCTTTACACAAACTCCGTCAACGAGAACCTGCCGCGCATTAAAATCTACCGATAAACGCCCATCTGAGTACTTTGACAATTCTTTGCTTCCATATCGTTTGAGCACCACTTTGACTTTTGCCAGTAAAACACTGAGGGAATATGGCTTTTGGATATAATCGTCCCCGCCGATGCTTAGAGCGATGATCTGATCGTCATCGCTCGTGCGTGCTGAGATAAACAGAATCGGAATCTCTGTCGTCTCCCGCAGTTCTTTGCAGAGTTCAAAGCCGCTGCCGTCGCCAAGGTTGATATCCAGCAAAAGCAGCTCCGCCGTGTTTTCTTTGAAAAAATCTCTGCAATCTGCAACACTGTATGCAAGCGCAGTTTTAACACCAAACAGATTAAAATATTCCGCCGTACTGTCTGCAAGCAGCTTTTCATCATCAATAATTAAACAATCATATGTCATTTTCGCTCAACCTCTCGTTTTATCTATCTATTCTTTCAATGGTAACCGTGCCAAAATCAAACTCCTTTTTCCCTTTGTAAACGTTACGATTGTACTCGATTCCCAAATAATTCAACTGGCAAAAACATTTCGCTAATTTCGTGGTTTTAATGCGAAAGATTGTCGCAGGCAATGAATCAAAAGAAATGTCTATTTGCTTGAAGCATTTTTCAGAGTAATCGTGTTTTAAGAAATCCAAAAAAATCATTTCTTCGGTAACGCAATGTCCGTCTTCTGGATCATACGTTCTGTTTACAACAGATTTGTCATGCAATAAAATGTCCATATTGTAGCTTAAATCATACAGTGCGAATTGAAACATTGGCTGCACCTGCTTTTTCGTAAGCATTTTCACTTTCGTACGGATTTCAATCTTGTCGCTATACGATTTATAATCTCTTGTTAAGATAAAATCTTCATTTTGCTCGACGACTACAATTTTGTTCTCGCCGACGGCTTCAACGGAAATATTTTTCTCATAATTTGGTACAAATATCCCTTCAATATATGGCGCGCAGATGTGCGGCCACATTTCCTTAAACAAAGAATCGTGTTCTCTGTTTGCCGTACAAGATAAAAAAGCGGATTTTTCTTCAAATAGAAAACCGTTCAGATTTTTATATTTGGATTCAAATTTATATCGCCCTTGTTCTTGCATTTCATTGATAAAAAATGTATATTTATCGACATCTCCTTCCACTTGAAAGGAAATTTTATCAACCATATCTGGAATTTGTACCTCGAAATGCTCAATTTCAAATCTTCGCGTATCGACTACTTCTTCCTGTCTAAGAAATTCTACGGTAACGATTTTGGGAAGCGTATCATAATTATCAAAAGCATATGTATCAAGATTTTTATTACAAGGCCAGATTTTAAACTTAGCATCACGCACATCTATCCCTGCGATGTTTCCACTCAATGTATCAATATACAGTACATATTCCTCTTTCTTTGCCTTACAATCAATACTGATAAATCTATCGTCAAGGATTTCCTCTGCACGATACAAATTCTTTTTATCCAATTTTTGCATTATCTTAGGCAAGGCGTCGCTTTCGGCGTATTCGATTTTATCCGCTAACTTTATGACGCCTGGCAAATAGTTATGTAACACATAATCTCCATATAGTGTAGGCTCTTCATCAATAATCACAAACCCACACTTTCGCATCATGTAGAAAGAGGGGGTATTCTCTTTTGCAACTTCACAAATGAGATCGTTATACTTTAGATGGACTAATTCTTTTATCAATAAACTAAACATATCGGTAATTGAAAATACGGACATTCGATATTTCTGGTCAATAATCAGAGCACAAATAAACGCCTGGTTTTTGTTGGCAACTTTCTGTCCGCCGGTTTTATATACAGCCACATAACTTACAACTTTATCGTTCTTTCTGCCAACAATGCCAAAAATAATACCTTTTTTACGCTGATAATCAATGAATTTTTCACCTGTAAGATTATCGTCAAATTTGCCAATCCAAAATTTATTCTTTCTCATTAATTCTGCAACAGGAGCTGCATCTTTTTCACTATAAAATTCATATGTGATCTTTGACATATCCTTTCCTCCATATCTACTTTCTATTGGCGCTATGCCAATCAAACTCCCTTTTCGTGAATTTCGAGAAATATTCTTTTGCGGAGAGCATATAAAAACACTCGGCGTATTTTACGAAAGAAGACAGTGCAAAAGAACTTCTATAAGCATTCAAATTTTTTATAAATGCCTCGTAATCCACGCTGTCAACCTGGGTTTGGCATGCACGAATCGCTCTGATTTTTTGTTCCATTTCCTCCGTGATGTTGATAATTATATTGGGATTTATAGGCGTCCACACCTCATATACACACAAATCACATACATCGATAGACTCGGTTGCCTCCTGAAATAACCAATTTGTTTTCCTGTGATCTAAATGCAAATCATAATAAGGAGGAAGATACACCAAATCAGGACATACCTTCAAATATATTTCCTTCATTTCATCTTTTACACAAGACCAATCTTCCTTGGTGCCATCTTCAAAATCAAAAAAATACGCTTGCTTGACGCCTAATATGTTATTTGAAATTTCCGCTTCTGCCCTTCTTATCTTTGCTAAATTTTCATCTCTGGAAAACTCTTTATTCCCCTTATCTCCACAAGTAAAATACACTACAATTACCCTATCGCCATTTTGCACATGTTTGCAGATAACTCCGCCACACCCTATAATTTCATCATCTATATGTGGAGCTAAAATTAAAACATTTTTTGCTCTTGGCTTTTTCACTAATTTGGGCCATGTAAACATTTTAACCTCCAAAAAATAAGATGCTATTATGATGAAAGCAACCAAAATAGCATCTTAGAGATTGTCGCACTAACATACATTAATACTTCTTCGCTTTTCTTGACATGTTAATAATGGATAACAGATAGAACAAAATCCCTGTTCCTATCAAAACCAAAATATGAAACCACGCTTCTGGTTTCCAATCACCATACGTAAAGGTTACACCAACCGCGCTTTGAAACTCCGTCAATGCAGTGTCCGGTAAATCAGCAAAGCCGGCAGCCATTGGGTCCGCCATCAGAAGCTGTCGAAACAATACTGCTGCATGGGCACAGGGGAAGCATTTGATAACCCATTGAACACCTTCTGGAAGATCCCCAATGCAAATATAGGCGCCTACCAAGAAGCCAATCAATGTGCCAAGCACAATGCTAATCGTGGTATATGTATTACTTGTTTTTACAAATGAAACGATAAAGCAAACCATTGCACTTGAGGCAAAAGAGGAAAGCAAAATCACACCAAAAATTTTAAAGATTGTGGCTAAACTTGCTAATTCTCCGCCGTTGGCAATAATGTATATTTCTCCGAACACAAAAGTAACCATCGACATTACAATACTAATTATTAATCCCGTACACATATAGCTAGCGGCTACACTACTTCTTTTTAAGGGCGATGAATAAAAATCTTTGATACATTTATGCTCTTTGTCTGAAACCATAACCGCATAGGCTCCCATGCTGGTAGTGATCGCGGACGAAGCCAACATTCCGGCAACAACCCAGGAATTCATAACATATTCTGCGTTGTCAAGAAAGTCTAAGCCTTCCGTAATAGAATCACCTATAAAGAAAATAAATAAGCAAAAAATTATAATAACACCTAATAGCGAAAAGAATACGCCGCCTTTATCTTTGAAAAAAATTTTTAATCCCCGTACCGTCATCTGATTCATTCTCTAAGCTCCTTTCCGGTAATGTTTAGAAAGACATCATCCATTGTTCCATATAGTACTTCAAAACTTTCCATCATATCGGTTATGGGCTGCAATAGCGAAAGTGAATCCAACGTGGACTTGATTTTCACATCAATAAAATCGGACGTAACTGTCCATTCCATTTTTTGCTTGTCAAGATAGTTCTTCAACGCTTCGTCCTGATTATTTTTAACTTTGATTCTGATATGCTCGAAACTATACTTTTCTTTCAGCTCGTATGGCGTACCTTGCGCAACGATGAGCCCGTCATCCATTACAATCACATAATCTGCTTTTGCCGCCTCTTCCATATAATGAGTTGTCAGAAAAATTGTCATATTGTTTTCTTTTTGCAGACGTTCTACGGTCTCCCAAATGTGTTTTCTCGTTTGCGGATCTAATCCGGTAGTCGGCTCGTCCAGGAATAGAATCTTCGGCGTATTTAACAGCGCCCTTGCAATATCCACTCTTCTTCTCTGCCCTCCCGATAAAGTACCGTAATCTCGATCAATAAATTCCGCGATTTCGGAATATTTCGCAGCTTCTTCTACTGCCGATTTCCTTTTCGATTTCGTTTTATGATAGAAACCTGCCCGTATCATAAGATTTTCTCTAACGGTCAGTTTCTTATCCATTAGACTATCCTGAAAAACTACGCCAATACTATTTCGTATCTTATCTGCATCACGATTCAAGTCATACCCCGCAATCGTCACAACGCCGTCATCATACTTCGTCAATGTGCATAGAATATCAATGGTTGTTGATTTGCCGGCTCCATTCGGGGCAAGTATTTATAGACAACCACCGCAACACCGCATAAATC
>CANOFW010000013.1 GCA_947565425.1 uncultured Lachnospiraceae bacterium | reverse complement strand
TTCAAGCGTGTATTCCCACTATGTTACAAGGCGACAATATTATGAAAGGAAATGCTATTGTAAATCAAGTGGCTTCCTTATCCTATCTGATTGCCCCTATGTTGGGCGGTGTGCTCTATGCCATGCTTGGACTCAGACCCCTAATGTATGCGAGTGGCGTCTGTTTCTTTGTCACGGCGCTGTTTGAATGTTTTATAACATTGAATTATCAGCGTCCACAGAATAGCGGCGGCATACTTAAGATTGTAAAACAGGACTTTTTATCAAGTATGCAGTATATTTTAAAAGAACAGACGAGTATAGGGGGGATGTTGCTTCTAACGGCACTCTCAAGGTTTTTTGTAATGGGGCTCACCATAGTTGGACTGCCCTTTCTTGTGCGAAACGTCCTTGGATATACAGCACAGTATTATGGGGCTGCCGAAAGTGCATTGGCAGTTGCTACAATCTTAGGAAGCCTTGCCGCAGGAGTCTTTGCAGAGAAGTTGAACATACATAAATTATACGCCCTGCTTGCTTCTCTTGGTATTTTTATGATTCCGGCTGGTCTGGTTTTCCTTTTACCAGTGGACGCCGCCGTGAAATATATTGTTACGATCATTTCATTTTGCGGTATGCAGGCTGTTATCAGTATAGTTTCTATTTTTGCTGTCTCCTTTATACAGCAGAGGACGCCGAACCATTTTATAGGGAAGGTAATGGCCTATACATCGACGGTTACTTTGTGCGTTCAGCCTATAGGACAAATCGTGTACGGTTTTTTGTTTGACAGATTTCGCAGTACTGTATCTCTTGTCTTAATTCCGACTGGCGTCATAGTATGTATTGTGGGAATGTCTGCACTAAGTATGACGAAAGTATCTGAGAGCGTTGGTAACGGTACAGGCAGATAGTAAATTTTCCAGGAGTGTATGTAAACTTTGTCTTGAAAAATATATCACTTTGATATATGATGAACATATCAAAGTGATATATTGAGGATTGATTTATGAAATAATAATAGAAAGGAAGATTGCGTTGGCGAATGAGAGAAAAATTGATTGCGTAATTTTGGGTTTATTAAGCCACGAAGAATTGACAGGATATGAGATAAAGAAAAGAATGGACACAACACTCAAATATTTTTGGAGTGCAAGTTATGGCAGCATATACCCTGCGTTAAGCGACTTAGTTAGTCGTGGATTAGCTACGAAAAGAGAAGATACAGAGAGTAAAAGGAACAAACAGATCTATAGCATAACAGAGGAAGGATGTCGTTATCTGAGGGAATGGCTGACCGTGCCTGTTGAAAAAGATGAACTTCGCTATGAAACCTTGCTCAAATTGTTTTTTGGCAATGAGCAGGAGACAAAACAGGCATTAACACATATAAAAGCATTTGAAGAGAAAATTGAGAAAGAGCTGCCATATCTTTTGGAAGCGGAAAAGGTTCTGAAAGCCTGTCTGAATGAGGATGCTGCGCATAAATACTACTTGCTGACAGTGAAATTTGGGATAAAAACTTATCAAGCCTATTTAGAATGGTGTGAAGAAGCAAAAAAATTTTTGATGGATAGTGGAGCGTAGGCAAATGATGGGACATTTTGGATTTTCTTATATAGGGTTGCTGTTTTTACTATTACTATTTATCCCAAATATTATTTGGACAAGAAAAAAGCCGCAAGAATATACTTCGCAAAATGAGAACAGAATATTTTTAATTTTTGAGAGGACAGGCGAGGTTTTGACTACAATATGTATGTTGATTTTTGATGATTTTAATTTACACACGTGGTCATATTGGACTTGGTGGCTTGTTGCAGCTTTTGGTTTAATGGTAATGTATGAATTATGGTGGGTACGTTATTTTAGGAGTGCGCAGAGACTATCGGATTTTTATAGCAGTTTCTTGGGTGTTCCCCTTGCAGGAGCGACATTACCTGTAATTTCTTTTTTCTTGCTTGGCATTTATGGTAAAGTGATATGGCTTGTAATTGCTACAATAATTCTGGGGATTGGTCATATTGGCATACATGCACAACATAGTAAGGAACTTAAAGATTAATGGATGATTATAAGAGCATCAACATCATTAAGAAATGACTATTCAACGATTTCTAATATGGCAAAAGAGACGAAAGAGCCAACATATATTACGAAAAATGGTGAGGTTATCTTCCTTACGTCATATAACTTTCCAGAATTCATAATCTCTTCCATTTTATTCATTTCGCATATCCCCCATTTACTTTGTCACTAAAGCGGTTCAAATTCCTTGAGATCGTCGTCTGTGATTTTACGAATCACTTTACAGGGAACGCCCGCAGCAAAATGCATAGGCGGAACATCCCTTGTTACAATACTTCCGGCGCCGATTACCGATCCTATACCGATGGTTACGCCAGCGCAGATGACAGCGTTGCTTCCAATCCACACATTATCCTCGATAATAACTTCTTTGCAGTACATTTCGCCGTGCGTGCCTTGTAATGCATGGGGTGATTCGTAGTACTGATCGTCACATTAGGTGCAATCAATACGCCTGTTCCGATACGAATCTTATAATCGTCCACTAACGTAAGGTTTGAGTTAATGTAAGTATTGTCTCCAATCGAAACGGTATTGCCCATAGCGACTGTGAGGGGAGGCTCAATTCACACATTCTCTCCGCATGAAGCAAAAAGTTTTTTCCAAATCTCGGCTCTCTTTTCAGACTCCGTGGCCCTTGTTTGATTAAAATCCTGGCACAGTCCCCGGGCAAGAATCTGCTGATTGAGATTTTCTCCTGTGTCAACCCATAATAAGCCTTTTTCCCGCCGTTCTTTCATGGATAGTTTACTGGAAGCATCGCTTGTTCCCATTTATTCTTCCTCCTGTCTGCAAGTTTTTCATTTATGTAACAACTGTTTTAGTTTTCATGTTTTTATAATAACCAATATTATAGTCGTATTGATTTGTGATATAATTATATTATCTTTAGAGGGATAAAAATATATTTATATTAATAAAAAATATCAAAATATTAGCTTCTTTACAGCGAATATATGAGAAGGGACAGAGGATGAAAAAAGGGTACTACAATTGGCCTTGGAAACTGATGGATACAATTCCTGTGGATAACGAGTTGAATTCATTACTCCGGTTAAATCCAGAATTTCCGCTTGCAGTTTCACATGATAATTTGTCTTCGTACAAAAACAGTTTCGTAAACTGGCATAAGCAGGGGTTTATAGAGCTATCACTTGTCACAGAAAATAGGGTAACGGTGAATTTACTCAACCATCAGGAGCAAATAGGGACGGGAGAAGGCTTTTTAATTCTTCCGGGAACGCTTCACAGTATTCGCAGCAGCAAAACGGAATGTCCGGCAAAGTATCAGACAGTGCTGTTTGATTCGAGTTTGCTGACCGGCTTCAGAGGAAGTTATTTTGAAAAGCACTATTACAAACCGGAAATTATTAGAAGAAACGGTTTTTTTCATTTTTCTATGAATAGTGAATCGCTATTTTTATTGGCAGATGATTTTCAAGATATTTTTCAAGATATCTACTGGGAAGATGCATTTTTGAAAAATCAGATTCACCAAAAACTACAAAAAATATGGATTGCTCTGTGGAATAATGTTATCGTATCTCAGGCAAATAATGCTTTTCAATTAGATGATGCAAGGCTTTTACAGATGATAAATTTTTTGCAAACAAATTTTCAAAAGAAGTTTGTTCTTGACGACTTGTGCAATTATGTTAATCTTAGCCGAAGCGCGTGCTGCCGGTATTTTAGGAAAATGATGAATATGACGATTTCTGAATATATCCTGGAGTATCGGTTGTCCCAGGCAATTTTTCTATTGAACAATACGGACAAGAGCATTACAGAGATTGCACTTCAAACAGGATTTTCCACCACCAGCTATTTTATCAGTATGTTTAAAAAGAAGATGTTACTGACGCCATATGAATACAAGGTTAGACACAAAGAAAGGATTATGAAGTTTCTCTGAATTTGCATTTTGAGTACAGCCTGGGTATAATATAGCTGTTGGAGGTGTGGGATGGACAGATTGACAGGAAAACCTGCGGACAAATATAAGATTATGGTTGTTGATGATGAGCCGGATATTTTAAATTTATTGGAAAAGGCACAGTTGCGACGTGCGCAGTATCGGTTACATCCGTCTGAACATTATCCGGTAAAGATTGGGGAATTGATGATTGATCCCGAGGGATGCCGAGTACTGAAAGGCAGCGCTCCCATAGAATTAACGGCCAGGGAATTTGAAATTCTTTGCCATTTGGCAGAAAATAAAGGGCGTGTGATTAGCCGTGAACGTCTCTATGAGACGATTTGGGGAGAAGATAGTTTGGGCTGCGACAATACGATGATGGTGCACATCCGCCATTTGCGTGAGATGTTGGTGAAATATGAATTTTTAAAGATAATACGCAAAGATCTACACTCATTATCATGACAGCCAGCTTGCTCTTGACAGCGTTTCTTTTCGGCCTGCCTATCATACAATACCAAACATATAATCAGGATGGTGTGATTCAAGGGGCACAGGGAATTGCCTATGTCAAAAAGCAGTATGCCATGTCGGTTCCTCTGTCGGAGGAATATATCGCTGAATCAATCGGTGAGGTACAGCAGCTTTTTGCTGATTCTCAGAATGTCGGTTACGATGGAAACGAACGATTTTTGATTGGAGACGCCTACTGGAATCATATTGCGCCGCGGGAGAAGATGCTCAATATGATTGCCAAAACGTATGACAGTCCCCAGGAAAATTCGGGTTATCAGAAATTGGCGGAATTAGAAGCAGCAGAATATAATAATTTTTATCAGGCAATGGAAGATAAAATGCAAGCGCTGAGAAACACACCGTCCAGAGGGGTATCAGATGCGCAGAAGGCGTACTGGAGCAATATGGGTGATAAAATAAAAGTTCCTCTGTAATATGGATATTTCGAGGGATGGGAGATAATTATGAGCAGCTTTGAGCTCTTGGTGTTTGCAATCTTATCTATCTGTATTGCAGTAGCCCCTGTTTTTTGCGGCGAATACCAGGCGGGGACAGATGCTGTCGTCTTAGCTGGCAGATTCGGCAAGACGAAGTTGATAACAGCGAAAATTGCGGCGTCGTTCTTATTTGGATTACTGGCGTTTACGCTTCATGTTGTTGTGGCCTGTGGGCTGCCGCTTATGGCGTTTGGTGCGGACGGCTGGAATTTGCCGGTACAGATTGCAAATACCACAATTCCATATCCATTTACGTTCTTGCAGGCGGCTCTTGTGAGTATCGGTGTTATTTATCTGATATTTCTTGTTTTGGATGCATTTTCTATGAGGGCAATTTTGTATGCAATGTTGACGGTGATAATGATTCCATTTGCAAAAAGGGGATTTCAGGAACACCAGGTTGCCGGATAAAGTGATTGATTTTTCGCAGTTGTAATGGAATTTGCCGCGGGTGCGAAGGTGGGAAGAATGAAAAATTATTATATTTTAGGAAAATCTGCTTATAAAAAATTTTTCATTTTCCGATATACCAAAAGAAAGAGGCGCCACATATGGAGTATTATTATCAATAACCTGTTGGCAGACGCTTCGTGCAAACTCCATTTACAGGAAAAGAGAGGAAAAATATGAATATAAAAGGAATAAGCCCAGTGAGTTATCCATTGGCATATGGTATGGAAAAAGAGGGAAAATACAAGTTTGCAAATAGTTATCCTGTCCCCAAAGTGCCAAAAGAGGAATCGGAAAAAACGGCTGCAACCAAGAAACTGTCATTGATGGATATTTACAATCGTGAAAAAAGCAACTCCAAGACAAGTTCGGATATTATTGTTAAGCCGGACGGTTCCAGGGTGCTGGTGGTGACAATGAGCATAGGCGGGATGGAAACCACTATGAGCTTAGAGATTTCCAAACCGACGGATATGCCTAATGTGAGCAGGCAGGAGGATGTTTGCGGCTTACAGGAAGATATGGGAGATTTGCTTTCGGATTACCATGTCATTGCGAAGTAATTCATGGTATAATTTGTCATAAGGAGGGACCCAATGAAGTTGGAAGGGTGCCTTAGGGCTTGTATCGTGGAGATTATGTATACTAAACTCAATTAGATCATAGAAAGGATTGGTAAGAATATGAAAGTATTGATGATTAATGGAAGTCCTCATGCCCAGGGCAATACATTTACGGCCTTGCAGGAGATGGAGAAAGTTTTTGCCAAAGAGGAAATTGACACAGAGATTATCCAGGTGGGAAACAAAGATATCCGGGGCTGTATTGCCTGTTATACCTGTATGGAAAAGGGAAAATGTGTGTTTGACGATTTGGTAAATGAGATTGCCCCTAAATTTGAATTATGTGACGGACTGGTTGTTGGAAGCCCGGTCTATTATGCCTCGGCAAATGCCACGCTGATTGCATTTCTTGACAGGCTGTTTTACAGTACGCATTTTGACAAGCGGATGAAGGTGGGCGCCAGTGTTGTCGCTGGAAGAAGAGGCGGTATGTCTGCAACCTTTGACGAGCTGAACAAGTACTTTACGGTCTGCGGTATGCCGGTGGCGTCCAGCCAGTATTGGAACAGCATTCACGGTAAGACGCCCAGGGAAGCATTGCAGGACGCAGAAGGGTTACAGACAATGCGGACTCTGGCAGGGAATATGGCGTTTCTCATGAAGAGCATTGCGTTGGGAAAGGATGCGTATGGTCTGCCGGAGCAGGAAATGAAGACGCCAACCAATTTTATACGCTAAAATGGTTACCATTTCCAGGAATCATCCGATATAAGAGTTAGAAGGTACATAATTTTAGGATGATTTTATTTCAAGGAGGAAATGAAAATGAATACTAACGGAATAGCAGACGTATATGCATCACAGATTGCAGCAAGTGACAAAACGAGCCCGGCTGCGAAGACAACTAAGACATATGGCAAGCAGATTGGCAATCCACAGTTAAGTGAGAAAGCACAGAAATATTATGAGAAGCTCAAGAAGAAATATAAGAATATGGATTTCATTCTCGTAAGCGCGGACCAGAAGGAGCAGGCGGAGGCGAATGTCGGCAAATATGGCAGCAACAAGAGCCTGATTGTCCTCATTGACGATGAGAAGATAGAGAAGATGGCGGAGGATGAATCTTACCGCAAGAAATATGAAGGAATTCTCGACAAAGCAACCGGGCAGTTTGCGCAGATGAAGGAGAGTCTTGGCAGTAATGCGGACAGCGTGAAAGCATTCGGAATGAAGTTTGACGACTATGGAAATGCATCGTTCTTTGCCGTAGTTGACAAATCTCTGGCAGCGCAGAAGGACCGTATTCAGCAGAAGCATGATCAGAAAGTTGCAGACAAGAAAGCGGCCGAGAAGAAGGCAGAGCAGAAAGAGAAACAGGATAAGATCTTAGAGAAGTATAAACGCCCGGAAGATTTGGTGACGGTAGAAGCTTCTTCCTGGGATGATTTGTTACAGAAGATTAATGAGACTGTGGCGATGGGACGCAGCGATATGGTACAGTCGCAGGCTGAGACTTATGTAGGCCAGCAGTTTGACTATACAATTTAATTCTGCAAAATTACAGAGACGTTTCGCTGTGATAAGACGGTGGGATGTATACAAAAATTATGGGGTGTCGAAGGCTGCTGTTGATAGAACCGGTCTTTGACACCCCTAAAATTTTTGATGTTCCGTTACTTGCAGAGGACTTTGTAATTAGCCTCTGTATTTTTGGCTTGCTTTTTTGTCTTGCAGCATGTCAATTTCTACGGGACTTGGGTTAGCGTAGGCGCACTGTGGCAGGAAATTGTATACGTCCAGATAGGAATCTAATTCCGCACTGTCCTGCGGGGGTCTGGGGACAACGCCGGTGCAGTCTGTAGCAGAGCTGGCTTTTAAATAATCGTAACTGCTGCTCATATCAGGCACTGGATGGGTGTCTTTTTTTCTATTATTTTCACTCATAGGATACCTCTTTTCTGAAAATGATAAATTTGCTGTGCAAAGCAGTGTTTCTGCCAAAGTTAGTATCTGTGTTTTTTTGAACGTCTATGCATGCAAAGCATTCTTTCTTTGGCTTTCCCCATTTTGTAAATTTTTAGTACCAAAAGGTTTCCATCAAAAAATGGGGAAACTTAAAATTCTTTCTCCTTGTAAAAGTTCACAAATTGGAGTACAATCATATTCAGTGTCAAACTATGGAAAACAAAAGTCTCGTTGCATCTGTGTAAATTTGTGGAGAAATATTTTCCATTCTGCGAACGGAGGAAAAAATGAAAATATCAGAATTACTGAAACAAAAAGAAGTAACCATAAGCTGTGAGCTGTTCCCGCCGAAGAAAGGTTCCGGGCTGGCGAAAGCGCATGAGGTAGTAAGGGAGATGGCGAAGTTAAAGCCGGCTTATATGAGCGTGACTTACGGAGCTAGCGGCGGTATCAGCGAACATACGGTAGATATCGCCAATGAAGTGCAGAATGTCAATGGTATAACCGCACTGGCACATTTGACTTGTGCGTCTTCCGGGCGGGATAAGATTCAGGAAGTATTGGCACAGCTACAGGAAAAGAAGATTGAAAATATACTGGCGCTGCGCGGGGATATTCCAGCTAATCTTGACTTTCCGCTGCCAAATCAGTATCATCATGCCAGTGAGTTGATTGAGGAAATTAAGGCGTTTGGAGATTTCTGTATCGGCGGCGCCTGTTATCCAGAAGGACATCCAGAGGCGGAATCTATCGAAAAAGATATTGATAATCTCAAGCGCAAAGTGGAAGCAGGCTGCGCGTTTTTGACGACGCAGATGTTTTTTGACAATGACATTCTCTATAATTTTCTCTATCGCGCATTGAAAAAAAATATTGAAGTTCCGGTTATCGCGGGAATTATGCCAATCACCAACGCAAGCCAGATGACGCAGATTGCCTCTCTCTCAGGCGGGAGTATTCTGCCGCGGCGTTTTCGTGCGATGGTAGAGCGGTTTGCAGATAATCCGGCAGCATTAAAGCAGGCGGGCATCGCCTATGCGACGGATCAGATTATTGATTTGATTGCCAATGGCGTGACACATGTGCATATTTATGCGATGAATAAGCCGGATGTGGCGGGAGCTATTTTTGACAATCTTTCAGAAATATATCATGCAGAATAACATATAAAAATGCTGACAATAAATACAGCGGTATTTATTGTACCGGGAACAGGAAGGATTATGAGAGCGGATAGAAAAGAAACGCTGCGGTATTTAGGATACCACGGACAGGAAATAGAAGAAAAGACTGCGCAAATGATAGAAGAGGTACAGGCGGAATTGGAAAGAGCCAGCACGCCCAAATATATTTACCAGGAATACGCTTGCGAAGTGACGCAAGATAAGGTGAAGCTGGCAGAGTTGACGATTGAGAGTAAGAATCTTGCGGTAAATCTGAAAGGCTGTGAGCGGGCAGTGCTTTTGGCGGCGACAATTGGACGGGCGGCAGATTTTATGATCAAGAAATATTCCATCTCTAATATGGCGAAAGCGGCAATTGTACAGGCGGCGGGAGCAGCCTGTATTGAGAGTTATGTAGACGAAGTGGAGCAGGTAATTCGAGGGGACGCCAATCAGCGCGGGTTGTATTTACGTCCGCGGTTTAGCCCGGGATATGGCGATTTTTCTTTGGAGTGCCAGAGGGATATTTTTCAGATGCTTGAGTGTCATAAGCGCATCGGCGTCGCTTTGACGTCAGGGAATCTAATGATGCCCTCGAAATCGGTGACAGCAATCATCGGGCTCACTACGAAAGAGCGGGAATCCTGCCAAATGGTAAAGTGCAGCCTCTGCGCCAAGACGGACTGTGAATTTCGCATTCTCAGCCCGGCAGAAGGAGGAGAATAAGATGAGTTTCAAAGACGAGTTGGGAAAGAAGATACTGTTTTTTGACGGAGCTATGGGTACTATGCTCCAGGAGAGAGGGTTACAGTCGGGGGAACTGCCGGAGATTTGGAATGTGACGAAGGAAGAAATTATCTGTGATATCCACAGGCAATATTTGGACGCGGGCTGCGATATTGTAAAGGCAAATACCTTTGGTGTAAATCCTTTTAAAATGAAAGGTACAGGTTATACGTGTGAGGAATTGACAGAGAAAGGCATTGCGCTGGTAAAGCGCGCGATAGCAAAATCCGGACGAAAGGCGTATGCTGCGCTCGATATCGGCTCTTTGGGAAAACTGTTGGAGCCTTTGGGCGATTTGTCCTTTGAGGAGGCATATGAGGCGTTTAAGCCTATGTGTATCGCCGGTGAACAGGCAGGCGCGGATTTCTGCTTAATTGAGACCATGAATGATACGTATGAAATCAAGGCGGCAGTTTTGGCAGCTAAAGAAAATACCAGTTTGCCGATTGTGGTGACGATGGTGTTTGATGAGGACGGCAAACTTTTGACTGGGGCGGATATGGAAGCGGCGGTCGCTATGCTCGAAGGGTTGAGAGTGGATGCATTGGGTCTTAACTGTGGTTTTGGACCGGACGTGATGCAGGGATTCTTGCCGCGTCTTCGGCAAGTGACGTCACTACCCATCGTACTAAATCCCAATGCAGGACTTCCTGTAGTGGTAGATGGTAAGACCTCGTTTCATGTGGGACCGGAGGAATTCGCAGCTATTATGAAAGAGATTGCCTTAGAGGGCGTCTCTGTGATGGGCGGTTGCTGCGGCACCACACCGGCGCATATCCGGGCGTTGGTGGAAGCGTGCAGGGATATTCGGGCGATGGAGCTTACGGATAAGCAGCGTTCGGTAGTCTCCTCCTATACTCATGCTGTGGTCTTTGACGAACGCCCGAAAATCATTGGAGAGCGTATTAATCCGACCGGAAAATCACGTTTTAAGCAGGCGCTTAGGGAAAATGATTTGGAATATATCTATAAGGAGGCGTTGGCGCAGCAGGATCGAGGTGCGCATATCCTGGATGTGAATGTGGGGCTTCCTGAGATTGATGAAGTTCGGATGATGCGCGCAGTTGTGTCAGGTTTGCAGGGGATTACGGATTTGCCTTTGCAGATTGACACCTCGGATGCGGTGGCGATGGAGACGGCGATGCGCCTTTATAATGGCAAGCCGCTGATAAACTCCGTCAATGGCAAGCAGGAATCTATGGATGCGGTATTCCCCCTGGTGGCAAAATACGGCGGCATGGTTGTCTGCTTAACTTTGGACGAGGGAGGAATTCCCGGTACAGCAGCGGGAAGAATTGAGATTGCCAAGAAGATCATTGCGGAAGCGGCGAAGTATGGCATTGATAAGAACGATTTGCTCATAGATACCTTGACGATGACAATCAGTACCGGGCAGGACAATGCGGGGATTACGCTGGATGCATTGTATCATGTGCGTCATGTGTTGGGCGTGCACACAACTTTGGGCGTATCGAACATTTCTTTTGGCTTGCCGCAGCGGGAGCGTGTGAATACGGCGTTTTTCACGATTGCGCTCTCCAAAGGACTAAGCGCCGGTATTATCAATCCGAACAGCGAGGCGATGATGGCGGCTTACCATTCCTATTGCGCTTTAAATGGCAGTGATAGCCAGTGCGCAGATTATATTGCGCATTATTCCAGCCAGGAGGAACAGACAAAAGCCGCAGTTGATAAATCAGGAGAAATCAGTCTTTTTGACGCGGTCGTGCGTGGGCTTTCCGAGAGCGCTTACCAGGCGGCAAAGCGGGAACTGGAAAGCAAAAAACCTTTGGAAGTGATAGATGGTGCATTGATACCGGCTTTGGACAAGGTGGGGCAGGGATTTGAGAAGAAGACGGTGTTCCTGCCGCAGCTTTTGATGAGTGCAGACGCTGCGAAAGCTGGGTTTGACGCGATCAAAGAACATCTTCAGGCTGAGGGTGGTGCTTCCGCTTCCAAGGGAACGGTTGTAATCGCCACAGTCAAAGGAGATATTCACGATATCGGTAAGAATATTGTCAAGGTTTTGCTGGAAAATTATGGATTTTCTGTGATAGATTTGGGAAAGGATGTGCCGCCGGAATTAGTGGTAGAGACGGCGAAAGAGCATGATGTGAAGTTGGTGGGACTCAGCGCATTGATGACGACTACCGTGGCAAACATGGAAATTACCATCAAAATGTTAAAGAAGGAGCTTCCGGGATGCAAAGTAATGGTGGGAGGCGCAGTATTGACCCAGACATATGCAGATATGATTGGCGCAGATTTCTATTCCAAGGACGCTATGGGTTCCGTGCGTTATGCCAATGAGCTTTTCCGTTGATGCAAAGGAGGTTTGCGTGATAAATAACGAGCTTTTCGGCTGATACCGAACTCTCCAATTCTTTCTGAATATAATATATTGTAACTATTGCCTCGTTTTTAGTTACTAAAATTTTCAGAAAGGGGTTGGAGAGTTTTGCATATTAATTGGATTATTTGCGGAGTAGTTGCAGCAGTGATCCTGCTGCTTATTTTTATATGCTGCCTAAGAATACGGCGCCATAAACGTGCAAAATGCCGTGTGAAAAGACGTTGCGATGAAGAAAAGTTGCGTGACATTAACCGGGCGTTGGAGCCGTTTGGTTTTGCCTATGATTTGCACAGGGATATTATTTATTCGCTAAAAAGCGCCTGGCAGAAGCAGTTCGGATATGGGAAGCTGTACGATGAAATGGCGCCGGTGATGAATATGATAATTCACAGTGAACCCATCTATTTTGAATATGAGGGCAAGCGATGGATGATCGAGTTTTGGAAAGGGCAGTACGGCATTACCACCGGGGCAGAGGTTGGAATATACGTTGAGAAGGAACGAGATGATGAAAAAGACCCGGAGGATGCGTTTTACCAATGTGTTTCCGAGGATGAAGAACTGCCCATCAGCATGGTTCTCTACAAAAACGGCAAGCGCATGTTCCAGCGAAACAGGAGCCATTGGTGGCTTACGGGTTTTTCCCTGGGGGAATTTTCGTGGCCGGCAGAGTTGATGTTGGAGGTGTCTTTGACGTTTCCGGATTTTGGGATGTTAGAAGCATTTTTGGATGGCTGTTACTATGCAGGTTACCAGCCAGAAGATTTCCGTGTGTGGTATCGAAGAGTGTGTTTCCGTCTGTATCAGCCTAAGACAGCGCAGCCGTCGAAATATGGCAAAATATTTGGCAGATGGATTCAGAGACAGAACCGAAGAAATTGTAAGTTGTATCAGAGGATTACCAAAGATTTTACACGAACAATTGATAAACTGGACTATCTCATGCAGGCATACCCCAGAATTTTTGGCATAATTATAAATACAGGAAGAATAGCCTGGGGGAAGAAAAAACATGGATTTCACCGAAAAAAAACTAAACGAGGCGTATGAGAACGCGCTCTGTCTACCTGTGGACAGAGGGAGCCGGATTGTGCTGATGAGCGATTGTCATCGTGGTATTGGCAATTGGGGAGACAATTTCCAACCCAATCAGAATTTGTTTTATGCTGCGTTGCAGTATTATAACAGAAGAAATTTCACATATATTGAGTTGGGGGATGGAGATGAATTGTGGGAGAACCGCAATTTAAGAGAGATTGTGCAGACACATGATGAGCAGTTTCGTCTGATGGCGGAGTTTTACAGAAAAGGTCATTTTTATATGCTCTATGGTAATCATGACCGTAAGAAAGCGTGCCGGAAATATTTCAAATCTCATTGCCATGATTACTATTGTGAGATGGAGAGCCAGATGAAAAGCCTTTTCCCAGATATGAAAGTGCATGAGGGAATTCGGCTGCAAGATAGGTCAAGCGGGGCGGAACTGTTCTTGGTGCATGGGCACCAAGGCGATTTGTGGAATGATATTCTTTGGAAGCTTACCCGTTTTTTGGTCCGTTATCTCTGGCGACCATTGGAGATGGCGGGATGCAACGATCCTACAAGCGCGGCAAAGAACTATCAGAAAAAAGAAAAGACAGAACGGAGGCTGGCGACATGGGCCAAGAGGCATGGCAAGAACCTGGTTGCCGGCCATACGCACAGGCCTTCGTTCCCCCTCCCCGGGGAAGGGCATTATTTTAACGATGGAAGCTGCGTGCATCCCCGCAGCATCACGGCGCTTGAGTTGGAATGCGGAGAAGTCTCGTTGGTGAAATGGAGTGTGAAAGTGCGCGAAGATAATCTTTTGTACATTGGGCGTGAAGTGCTGGGAGGACCGGAGGAGCTGGCAAGGTATGTCTAACAAATACGAAGGAGGAGATTCTTTATGAAATTAGACCGAATGATTGGAATTTTATCTGTACTTTTGCAGCAGGATAAGGTGACGGCGCCTTATCTTGCTGAGAAGTTTGAAGTTTCCCGCCGCACGATTAATCGGGACATTGAGGCCCTTTGTATGGCAGGCATTCCGCTGGTGACGGAACCAGGGCAAAACGGCGGTGTTTCCATTATGGAGGGATATAAAATTGACCGCACATTATTAAGCAGGACGGATATGCAGGCAATTTTAGCCGGGCTAAAGAGCCTTGACAGCGTGAGCGGCACCAATCGTTATGCGCAACTGATGGAGAAGCTGTCGGCGGGGAGTTCCAGCTTGCTTGCTGGCGATATGCATATCTTAATCGACCTTTCTTCTTGGTACAAGGATTCTCTGTCCCCGAAAATAGAATTATTGCACAATGCAATTCTTACCGGGCGCAAAGTTTCTTTTACTTATTTTGCGCCCAAGGGTGAATCAAAAAGGAGCGTAGAGCCATATGATTTGATCTTTCAGTGGTCAAGCTGGTATTTGTGGGGCTGGTGCGAGTGCAGAGAAGATTTTCGCCTTTTCAAATTGACGCGGATGACGGATTTACAGACGAATGAGGTGTTTGAGCGGCGTGCGGTCCCGCTGCCTGATTTATCCCCAGAGCGCATATTTCCTTATATGTATCAGGTAAAAGCGTTGATTGACCCGCAATATAAATGGAGGCTCGTGGAGGAATATGGCCCGGAGAGTTTTATTGCCTTGCCAGATGGAAGGCTGTTGTTTTCTTTTGGCTTTATGGATAAGACAAGCATTATTAGCTGGATTGTTTCCTTTGGGGGCGGTGCGGAGTTGTTAGAGCCGAAAGAATTGCGGCAAGAAGTTCTGAAATTTGCCGAAAGAATCCAGGAAAAACATTTGCAATCATGACATACAGTTGTCGTGGTTGTTTTGATAGAATGAAGCCATCAAAAGAAAAGGATGGTAAATATTATGGATTACGAAATTGTGACATTGAAAGAGAAAATTGCGGTAGGCGTATCGGCGCGGACAAACAATGCGTCGCCGGATATGGGAGCGGTTATCGGCGGGCTTTGGAACCGTTTTTATAAAGAGGGGGTATATGCTTCCATACCCAGTAAGGCGGATGGGAAGGCTTTAGGGATATACACTGACTATGCCGGAGACGAAAAAGCGGACTATACGGCTGTGGTTGCCTGTGAGACGTTAGAGGAGCCGCTAGAGGAAAAATATGCGGTTTGCCGGATTCCAGCCGGCCGGTATGCAAAATTTGTCATTCATGGGGATATGGTGCAGGCAGTTGCCGCGGCTTGGCAGGAAATCTGGCAGATGGATCTGCCGCGGACATTCCAGTGTGATTTTGAGGAATATCAAAATGACAGTATGGATAATGCGGAAATTCATATCTATGTGGGGCTTGTACAGGAGGAGGAAACAACGGCGGAGTCGAGATGTGGATTATTATGCAGCAAATGTGAATACCGTGAACAGACGGGCTGCGCTGGGTGCGTACATATGCAAAAACCATTTTGGGGCGAGAGCTGTCCGGTAAAAGCCTGCTGTGAAGAGCGAGAGCTTTCTCATTGCGGTCAATGTGAAGCGTTTCCATGCGATCTGTTGAAACAATTTGCATACGACGAAAAGCAGGGCGACGATGGGAAACGGATTGAACAATGCAGGCTTTGGAGGGAAGCATAAGAGTCCAGACAAAGGAAAGGTAGAGAAAGAAGAGGGGAGGCATGAGGCAGGCAATGCGAATATAGAAACAGCTGCGCAGTCTGCGGAAATGGCTGAGATGACAGCGACAGCGCCGGAATTGACCCCGCCAGTGAATTATGCATCTGTAGATGTTCGTCTGTAAAAGTTCCTATTTTGAACTGTTAGCCCATCGCATCGAGCAAGGTAGTTAAAAGAAGCATATGTTCTTGGTCGATTCTTTTTATAGAATTACAGTAATCAAGAGCGATTGTTCATCCGTGCTCTTGGCGGTAATCTTTCCTCTGTGGGCTTCGGTGATGGCGCGTGCAATAGAAAGACCGATGCCATAACCGCCAGTCTCGGAATTCCTTGAATTGTCAGCGCGGTAAAAGCGGTCAAAGAGAAAAGGCAGACTTTCCGCAGAAATATGTGCTACCGTATTATATACCATAAATTGAATGTTTTTTCCCCGCTTATTCAGGGTAACCTTGACGGTGCCTTGCGGCGGGGAATATTTTATGGCGTTGTCTATGAGGATGGAAAATAGGCGGCCTATGGAAGATTCATCTCCACAGTAAGACAAAAGGGGCGTAATTTCCATAGAAAAATGCCGGCCTTGCAAATCTGCCAGTGTCTGGAAGGATTGTGCTATATCTTGTGCCAGGTCAGAGATAGAAAAATCCTTTTGCTGTATATGATTTTTGGCTTCTTCCATTTTTGACAAATAAATGAGGCTATCGGTCAAGTCAGCGAGGCGCGCTGTCTGTTTGCCGATGCTTTTATTCCATTCATTTTCGCCATACTCCATCTCTAAGAGTTCGCGGTTTGCTTCAATAATGGCGAGCGGTGTTTTTATTTCATGTCCGGCATCGGTAATAAACTGCCGTTGTTTTTCATAGCTTTCTGAAACAGGTCTCATGACCAGTCTGGAAAAGAAGAGCACTAGTACAAATACGGACAAAAGCCCAAGAACAGATATGAGGACGCTGGTAAAAAGAAAGGAGCGGAATGTGGAAAGGCTTCTTGCACAGTCCACAAAGATAATTCGTGTTCCTTCTGGCGTATGTTCCATGAGATAGCGGTAAGAGGAGAGGAAGCCTGTAGCTTGTTGTCGTTTCCATACCTGGAGCGCATACGCGCAGGCGCCTTCGCTGTCGATGGCTGCGATTTTTTTGATATTTGTAGAAGATACGGCGCCGTCTTCTGTCAAAATTACAGAAAAGTACCGTGTCTCAAAAGGCATTTCCGGCGACATGTCCAGGGAATGCGGTTTCGGTTCCTTTGGAGTGGAAGACTTATCCCCTTGCGGTTCCCTGGAATCAGAGGAAGCGTTATCTGTGGATTCATCTCTAAAATCAGGAGAGGAATTATCCCCCTGCGGTTCCCTGAAATCTGGGTGCGGGCGGTCTTTGGGAAATTCTCCGTCATTTTCAGATAGAATATGCAAAATATGGTCGGCATCTTCTGTAAGCTGTCTGTGATTGATTATATTAATACTGCCAATGATGACTGTCAGCACTAGCAGCATAGAGAGCATGGAAATGAGAATGAATTTATTCTGTAGTTTGCGGATCATCATGTTTCCTCCAGAAAATAGCCGGCGTTTCGAGCCGCTTTGATCTGTACATTGGCGTTAAGCGTTGTCAATTTTTTGCGGAGGTAGGAAATATAGACCCAGACAACGTTGAGTTCCACCTCACTATCGTAACCCCAAATGCGTTCAAAAAAATGCTCGCTGGAAATCAATTGTCCGGGATTACCCATCATCATTTCCAGCATTTGAAATTCCTTATTGGCAAGCCGCAAGCTGCCACTGGGAGAGGAGAGCGTAAAAGAGGCAAGGTCTAAAGAAAGATTGCCCATTTGCAGGTAGGAATTAACCGCGCCTGTGTTTTCTCTTGTCATGGCGCGGATTCTTGCCAGCAGTTCTTTGGCGGCAAATGGTTTGGTGAGATAGTCGTTTGCTCCGGCGTCCAGTCCTTCCACTTTATCGTCAATTTCTGATTTTGCTGTCAAGAGTAAAATTGGAACAGGATTTCCCTGGTTGCGGATTTTTCTAAGGACAGAAAGTCCGTCCATTTTGGGCATCATAATATCCAAAATGGCCCCGTCATAGTTGTTGCTGTTTAAATATGCCAGTGCTTCTTCGCCGTCGTATACGGCGTCCACAGAGTAATTGTTTCGCACAAGGATGGCCGTGAGTGCGCGTGAGAGTTCTTTTTCATCTTCCGCCAATAGTAATCGCATAGTTGTTGTCCTTCCATTTCATCGGGTTGTCTTTTGTCATTATACCGCTGCCAGCAAAAATTACAAGCCTCTTGCCAATTTTCCAGAGGGGTGATAAGATGAAAAATAGCCGTAAAAACGGCAGAAGCTTGCACTTAGATAAATTTGATTTCCAGGGAGTTTACATATGAGAGATGAATTTGATTTCAAAGAGACATTTTGCTATTATATGCGCCATTTTACTGCAAGTATGTCTGCATTTTGCAAATGGTTGGCTTTTTCGTTGCTGTCTGGCGTTGTGATTGGAGGCGCGGGAACGTTATTTCATTACTGTATGGTTTGGGCAAATGATACCAGGACGGCAAATCCTGTGCTAATTCTCCTGCTGCCGATTGCTGGGCTTGTAATTGTTGGGGCTTACCATCTTTTACATGATGAGAAGGACACGGGCACAAATCTGGTGCTTGCCGCGATTCATTCAGGAGAGCGTATCCCGCTAAAAATGGCTCCGTTGATTTTTATCTCCACAATCATGACACATTTATTTGGCGGTTCTGCCGGTCGCGAAGGCGCGGCATTGCAGCTTGGCGGAAGTATTGGCAATTCTTTGGGACGGCTTTTCAAAATTGATGATAAAGACCAGCATGTAATGATTATGTGTGGTATGAGCGCAGCGTTTTCTGCGCTGTTTGGAACTCCGATGGCTGCGGCAATTTTTTCCATGGAGGTTGTGAGCGTAGGGATTATGCATTACGCAGCATTAGTGCCCTGTGTGATTTCCGCACTTGTAGCAAAAGGGATTGCTGCTTATTTTGAGGTGACCCCAGAGCAGTTTCTTTTGACAGATTTGCCGGCTTTTTCCATTGCATCCGCTGTCAAAATTGCCATACTTGCTATGCTTTGCGCCGGGCTCAGTATCATCTTTTGCATTATACTCCACCATGGTGAAAAAATTTATAAAAAATATCTTCCGGATCCGTATTTGAGAATCTTTACCGGAGGGACTTTCATTGTTATTATGACGTTGGTGGTAAAATGTCAGGATTATAATGGTGCAGGTATGCCGATTATCGAGCGCTGCTTTGAGAATGAATATGTGTCCTATGCATTTCTTTTGAAAATGCTGTTCACGGCGGTTACGCTTGGCTGCGGGTTTAAAGGCGGCGAGATTGTGCCCTCTTTTGTGGTAGGGGGGACATTCGGCTGTTTGTTTGGTAATTTGATCGGTTTTGCCCCGGCGCTTTGTACAGCAGCGGGCATGGGCGCTGTATTCTGCGGCGTCACCAATTGTCCGATAACATCTCTATTGATTTGTTTTGAAATGTTCGGCTATGATGGAATGCCGTATTTCCTGTTATCCATCGCCCTCAGTTATATGTTGTCAGGATATTATGGTCTGTACCGCAGCCAGAAAATTGTCTATTCCAAGTATAAAACGGAGTACATTAATCGCAGGACGCATTAGAAAAAATTTAGAGTGAACAGTAACATTTGATGATAAACTACCAAAAACAGAAACAATTTCCGCTTGCAAGACTAGTAGCATAATGTTAAAATATTGACAAACAATAAAGAGCGAGGTAATTACGATGTATGCAGATGAAAATGTGATTAGAATCAAACATGATGTACTGTACGAAGTGGCGAAGCTGGCATTCGCCGGAGAATTAGAATCAGGAAGGGACCATATTGCGATGGAACTGATTCCGGGACCAACGCCTCAGTTCCGTTGCTGTATTTACAAGGAGAGAGAGATTATCCGGCAGAGAGTTCGTCTTGCAGAGGGCAAGGCGCCAGGTGCGGAAGATGACGGCAATGTAATCCAGGTAATCAGTTCGGCATGTGAGGACTGTCCGATTTCCAGTTATACGGTTACCGAGAACTGCCAGAACTGTATCGGTAAGGCTTGTATCAATGCATGTAACTTTGGCGCAATCAGGATGGGCAGACATCGTTCCCATATTGACGCTTCTAAGTGTAAGGAATGTGGGAAGTGTGCAGATGCGTGTCCGTACAATGCCATTGCGCATCTCAAGAGACCATGCAAGTATGCCTGTCCGGTAGACGCGATTACATATGACGAGAATGGCATTTCTATCATTGATAAAGAGAAATGCATCCGCTGCGGTAAATGTATTCATAGCTGTCCGTTCGGTGCAATTGGCTCCAAGACATATATTGTCAATGTAATAGAAGCTTTGAAGTCTGGCAAAAAGGTTTATGCAATGGCAGCCCCGGCAACAGAGGGACAGTTTGGCCGTGACATTACGATGGCGAGCTGGAAAAACGCTATGTTGGAATTAGGTTTTGATGATTTTTACGATGTTGGTCTTGGCGGAGATATGACAGCAGCTTATGAAGCAGAGGAGTGGGCGGAAGCATACAAGGAAGGCAAGAAGAAAGTGACCTCCTGCTGTCCGGCGTTTGTTAATATGGTGCGTCTGCATTATCCACAGCTTGCAGAATGCGTGTCGACTACAGTTTCTCCAATGTGCGCGGTGTCTCGTCTGATTAAGGCCAAGGAACCGGATGCTATAACGGTATTTATCGGGCCCTGCCTTGCGAAGAAGTCTGAAGTTGTCGACCAGAAGATTCCCGGGAATGCAGATTATGTGCTGACGTACAGTGAACTGCGTGCGATTATGCGTGCGAAGGGTGTCGCTTTGCAGCCATGTGGCAATGACGATCAGATCGCATCTGTTTATGGCAAGCGTTTCGCTAATTCCGGCGGAGTTACCGAGGCCGTATTGCAGAGCTTGAAAGAATCTGGGGAAGACATTGACGCTAAGGTATATAAGGCTAACGGCGCAGCAGAATGTAAGAAAGCGCTTCTTCTTCTGCGTGCAGCGAAATTGCCGAATGATTTTATTGAAGGTATGATTTGTGACGGCGGTTGTGTTGGCGGTCCAAGTGCATTCAAAGCTCAGATGAAGTTTAAGAAGGATAGAGATGAACTGATCCAACAGGCAGATAATCGAGAGATTCACGAGAATCTGGAGGAATACGATATGGCTAGCTTCTCTATGCATCGGGAATAAAACAAGAATAACAAAGTTTGTGACAGGCTGTCGGCAATTGCCGGCAGCCTTTTTCAATCTTAAATCTTGACAAATATAGCGGCATCTGATATATTTTATATATCGTAGGACGATATATTGTGCGGTGATACATTGCTGCATGATACAACAATGATTATGCAAAGCATCCAAGGTCTACGCTTGGTTCTAAGAGCGAAACTATGGCGGTCAGGGAGGTGATAGTTTTGGCGGAAAAGCAGATGGTGATGACAGAGGCATTTTACTATATCCTTCTGTCTTTAAATACGCCCAACCACGGATATGGAATTATCCAGAATACCATAGAATTGACGGATGGCAGGCTGGAATTGGGGGCGGGGACATTGTACGGAGCTATCAATACATTGCTGGATAGAGGTTGGATTCGGCTGTACAGTGAAGATAAACAATCGCGGAAGAAAAAGCAGTATATTATTACGGAGCAGGGAAAGCGGGCGCTGGGGCAGGAAATAGAACGGCTGGAAGAGCTTTTAGAGAATGGCAGGCGCGTTTTACATCAAGGGTGCGTTAAGTTGGAGGGAACGAATGTAAGAACAGGGGAAGAGAAGGAAAAGGAGGCGGGAGAAGATGAAGAAGTTCAGGTTATATTTGGATAAAGATAAAGAGGAAGAGTGGCTGAATGAGATGAGTCGGCAGGGATGGGCGATGACGGAATTTTTTGCGGGTCTGTATATTTTTACGCCTTGTGAGCCGGGAAAATATATTTACCGGGTTGATATGTGGAAGGACGCTTTACATGTACCTGCTTGGAGTGATGATTATCAGAAATACGTAGAATTTGTGGAAGAGACTGGCGCTGAGTATGTCTGCCGCTGGGGTTTTTGGCTGATATTTCGCAAGGAGGCTGCCAAGGGAGAGTTTGCTCTATATACAGACACGGAATCCCAGATTGCGTTGTATCGAAGAATACGTTGGCTGTTTTTGTTCGTAGGAATATTAGAACTTTCTCCTGCATTCTTGAATACCATAAACGTGTTTCATTTCTGGGAGAGCACAGGCGGTAGTTTTACGTATAGCTTTATGTATGTTATTTTAGTTGCCGCGTTCATCTGCTGGTCTCTCACAGCGGGATGTTTCTTGATGGTATTGAGATGTACGGATAAGATCCAAAGGCTTAGAATGTGAGTGTATAGGATAGGGTTATTCACATACAAGGTTAGCAAGTTTGAGTTTCCCCATTTTGTATATGCATAGTACCAAAATGGAGCTGTCGCACGAATATATTTACTCGTTCAAAAGGTCTTGCCGCTTATGCGGCAAAGACAGAATGCACAAAAATCATTCTGGGAAGCTAGCTTCCCAAGATATTTTTTGTGCATGTTGTTTACATTGCGAAGCAATGCAAACCTTTTGAACGAATTATAACTTGTAATTTATGTTAGTGCGACAACCCCACTTTTTGTGCAAGATGTCTATGCTGCCAAAGGCAGCAAGACCTTTTGGTACTGAAATATAGGTTATTACAAAAAATGGCGAACTGAAATTAGCAAGTTCTTGACAAATCTCTAAGATTATATTATTATACTACTGTATTAAGTGGATAGTACAGTGGAAAGAAAGGACAGAATATGAAAGAATTGTTGAAAGTGCAGAATTTAAGGAAGACGTTTAAGATTTCTGCCAAGCAGCAGAAGATTGAAAGGACGAAGGAGCGCATCAAGGTAGCGGTCGACGATCTGAGCTTTACTGCCTATGAGGGAGAGGTGTTTGGGCTGTTAGGCCCGAATGGTGCGGGCAAGACCACTACGCTGCGTATGATGTCTGCGCTGGTGAAGCCGGATAAGGGGGATGTGCTTGTGGACGGCGCAAGCGTGGTCAAGAACCCGGAGGAAGTTCGTAAAAAGATCGGTTTTCTCACCAGTGAACTGAAATTGGAAGAATTTTTTACGCCGAATTACTTGTTTACATTTTTTTCAGAGCTGCACGGTGTGGATAAAGCGACGGCGGCAGCCAGGAAACAGAGCTTGTTTGATAAATTTGGAATTACGAATTTTGCTGAGGTTAAAGTTGGGGATCTTTCTACCGGAATGAAGCAGAAGGTATCGCTGGTAATTTCCATAGTACATAACCCAGATATTATTATTTTTGATGAACCGACCAATGGTCTCGATGTTCTGACGGCAAAGGTTGTAACGGATTTTCTGTTAGAGCTCAAGGAGCAAGGAAAGACGATTGTGGTATCTACGCATATTTTCAGTTTGATTGAGAAAATTTGCGACAGGGTAGGAGTCGTGATAGACGGCAAAATGGCAGTCTGCGACACATTGGAGAGTCTTACCGCAGAGAAAACGCTGGAAGAGAAATTCTTCGATATTTTTGCAGAAAGAGCAGGTGGGAAGAATGAAAAATAGTATTATGACAATCATGAAAAAGGAATTTACGCGGTTTTTCACGGATCGTAGAATGGTTTTGACGACGGTGCTAATGCCAGGTTTGATGATTTATGTGCTGTATTCTTTTATGGGTAGCGGGCTAGCCTCTCAGTTTGAGACGACAGAGGATTATAAGGCGAGCGTCTATGCGGTTGATTTGCCGGAGAGCATGCGTGCATTGGAGGATAACGGGGCTTTTCTGGAATTTACGGAGATTTCGCAGGAAGAGACGGATAAAGCGAAAGAGGAGCTAGCGTCATCAGAAGCAGGATTTGATGTGTTGGCAGTATTTCCCAGGGATTTTGACGCGCAGGTGGCAGCGTACGATGTGACCGCAGGCGGCAAAGCGCCGGCTGTGGAGCTTTATTATAATTCTACAGACAATGATTCACAGTCGTCTTACAATATGATGACGGAGATGCTCAATACATATGAATCAGCGCTTGCCAATAAATTTGATATCAATCCCGGCGGGGAAGGCTACGATATGGCGACCGACGAGGATTTGTCTGCACAGATCTTCTCGATGATGGTGCCCATGCTGCTGATGATCTTTTTGTTTAGCGGATGTATGGCCGTAGCGCCAGAATCCATCGCGGGAGAGAAGGAGCGTGGAACGATTGCAACGTTGCTTGTTACGCCGATGAAGCGCAGCCATTTAGCAATTGGCAAGATTGTCAGTCTGAGTGTAATCGCTATTTTAAGTGGACTATCTAGTTTCCTGGGCATGATGCTCTCGCTGCCGAAGATGATGGGCGGCGCCGAAGGCGTGGATGCGAGCGTATATAATATGACGGATTATGTATTGGTGCTTTTTGTAGTCCTGTCGACGGTGTTGGTAATCATTACCATTGTGTCGGTTATCTCTGCATTTGCTCGTAATGTGAAGGAAGCGACCGGGTGGGTAACGCCTGTAATGATCATCTCTATGCTTTTGGGTGTAACTTCTATGATACCAAGTTTGTGCAAGACGGAACCGGTGTGGTTTTTGATTCCGCTGTATAACAGTGTGCAGAGTATGAATGGTATTTTTTCCATGAATGCGGATGTGCTGAATATTGCAGTGACGGTAGCGGCGAATGTTTGTTACGCTGGAATTGGTGTCTTTGTGCTTGCGAAAATGTTTGATAATGAGAAAATAATGTTTTCCAAATAAGCAAAGCTCGGTCTTAGTTTTTAATAGAAAGCTGTCGCTGTCTTTAGCGGCAGCTTTCACGTTCAATCAAACGGCAGGGGAATTCCATGCGCACTGTTTCCTGATGGAAGCCGCGTTTGCGGTCTAGCAGGAGCGTTATGGCAAGATGCGCCATTTCCTTTTTGGGGATATCTATGGTTGTGAGCATGGGAGAGGTTTTTTCGGAGGCGGCAATATTGTCGATGGAGATTACAGAGGGCATGTACCCTCTTTTTTTATGCTGTTTTAAGGCTTTTAAAGCGCCGATGGCGGTGCTGTCGTTGGCGCAGAAGATGGCAGAGGGCAGATTCTTTGTGGAATGTATGATGGAACGCATAATGTCAAACCCTTCTTCCATTGTCTGATGGCTGGGATGAATGTTTTGGTAGTTCAAAGGAATTTTATGATTTAAAAGCGCTTGGTAGTAGCCGATATAGCGTGATTCAAATGTACAGTCCCCGATATAGGCAATGTGGCGGTGACCCAGAGAAATCAGGTATTCTACGGCTTTGAGGGCGGCGGCGCTGCCATCACAGAATACTTCATCGTATAGATAATCTGTGGGATTTCGGTCAATACCCACCAGGCAGGAATAGCGTTTTTGCAGGGCAGGGACAAAAGAATCCGGACATTTGCCGAGGATGACCAGACCTGTGTTGTGCTTTCGTGAAACCAGAGAGGGAGAAGTAAGGGGAAGCTCTTTGCGCAGTGTTTCGGAAGATTTGTAAGGAACCATGCTTGGTACGGAAGTTTTACCTTCCAGGATGCCAAGGTCCGCAGAATAGAGCAGTTCTCCCAGCAGGCAGTTTTGTGCCATAAGTTCCTCTTTGATATGCACGAACAATTCTTGGAAGAACGGATCAGCGTCCATAGAATCAAAGCGTGTGAGGAAAATATCTACGGTAAAAGGGGACGCGCTGCCTGCTGCACCCATACGCAGCGTGCGTGCGGCAGCATTTGGCAAATAGTTCATTTCTTCGGCTATGCTCCATATTTTTTCTGCAAGGCCCGGCTGATTACAACAGTGTCCAGGTTGACTTAGTACTCTTGAGACAGTAGATACGGAAGTGCCCGCGCGCAGGGCGATTTTTTTTAAAGACATTGTAGCTCCTCTCTTTCTCCGGCATAAAATTGACAGTGTTATTTTCCCACAAATTTGGCAAACATATGGAAATTATGGCGAATATAGTGGTGAAACAAGTGAAAACGTTTGCAAATTATCTCTTTTTAAAGAAATATTTATATCATACATATAATTTTGATAATCCGCAGAAATATAGTAAAATCGTACCATAAGAAGAAGAAAAGCACAAGTGAAAACGTTTGCAAAAATTAGGGTATAAAAGTGAAAAGTATTTGTTTAAACTATTTGAGGAAAGCAAATAATAAATAACCAACTGCACCAGATATATGGCGATTGGTATGAAGGAGGATATACAATGAGTTGGAAAAAAATTTACAGACAGCATTTGGGGAAACAGTCAGGCAATCAGAAGATTTCCCGCAAGCTTTGCCTTCTGGCAGCAGCAGTTATGTTGGTAGCAGGGATGACAGGTTGTGGCTCAAAGGGTGATGCTAGTGAGGTGTCTGTTGGGTATTTTAATAATGTAACACATCCGCAGGCGCTTTATATGAAAGCACAGAAGACACTTGAGGAAAGTTTGGGAGAGGACAAGAAGGTGAACTGGACGGCATTTAATGCGGGTCCTGCTGAGGTGGAAGCTCTTTTTTCAGGAGATATTGACATCGGATATATCGGACCGGTTCCGGCGGTCAGCGCGAATGTTAAGAGCGGAGGAGATGTCGTAATATTGTCAGGTTCTTCTACTGGAGGAGCGATATTAGTAAAACGCCCGGATGCGGAAATAGAGAGTGTGGACGATTTGGATGGCAAGACAGTGGCAATTCCCCAGATTGGCAATACGCAGCATTTGTCGTTGTTGAAACTCTTAGAAGAGAATGATTTAAAGCCGGTGACAGAGGGCGGGACGGTGACAGTCAGTGCAGTGGCAAATGCAGATGTAGCGAATATGATGGAGCGCGGCGATATCGACGCTGCATTAGTGCCGGAACCTTGGGGAGCTACCTTACTTAAAAATGGCGCGGAGCTTTTGCTGGATTATGATGAGTTCTATATGGAAGGAAAATATAATGTAGCAGTTGTGGTTGTGCGTAAGGAATTTATGGAGGAGAACCCGGATGTAGTAGAGAAATTTCTAGCAGAACATGAGGCAGCCACGAAAGCAATCAACGAAGATAAGGAAACTGCCCTTCCTATTATCAACGAAGAGTTAAAGAGCGCGACCGGTAAAGCGTTGGGTGAGGATATTATATCAGAGTCTTTTGGCAGAATTGGTGTAAGCGCGGAATTAAACAAGGAGTCTGTGCTTGATTTTGCACAGATTAGCAAGGATCAGGGATTTATAGACGAGCTGCCGGATGAGGCGACCTTGTTTGCAGAGTAGATGCGGGAGGAAAACGATGGCTTTAGTGTTAGAGGGTTTATGCAAGCGTTTTGATAATAGTGAGAAGGACACCTTGCATGAGATTGATTTGGAAGTGAAGACAGGCGAATTTGTGTGTATCGTGGGAGCTTCCGGTTGTGGGAAAAGTACGCTGTTAAATTTGGTGGCGGGATTGGAACAGCCTACGCAGGGGAAGGTGCTGCTTGACGGTGAGGAAGTGCTAAAGCCTGGGGCTGACCGTACAGTGATGTTTCAGGAGCACGGCTTGTTTCCCTGGCTTTCTGTATTAGAAAATGTTAAATTTGGCATGAGGATGGCAGGATTCTCTAAGGAAGAGCAGGACAAAAAGGCACAGCATTACCTGGAAATGGTAAAGCTTTGGGATTATCGTGATTATCCGATTCATCAGATTTCCGGCGGGATGCGCCAGCGCACGGCTTTGGCGCGTTCCCTGACGATGGAGTCGAGGGTACTTTTGATGGACGAGCCTTTTTCCGCATTGGATAAACAGACGTCCAACCGTCTGCGTGAGGAATTGCAGCGTATTTGGATGGAGACGAAGCAAACAATTCTCTTTATTACCCACAGCGTGGAGGAGGCGGTTTATCTCGCTGACCGTGTGGTGGTGCTTTCACCGGATAGCGGAAAGGTGGCAGAGATCGTTACCATAGACTTGCCGCGCCCCAGGCATGTATATGCGCCAGAGTTCGTAGAGTTGCGTCATAGAATTCTGGAAGAAGTTAGAGGGGAGGCAGTGTAATGGGATTTTTATTATTTCTTGTATTACTGATTGCAGCCTGGCAGGGAATTTACTGGCTTGGCGTAGAGATTTTAGCATTGTGGAAGCCATATGCGATGCCCTCTCCATTGGGGGTTGCAGAGAGTTTCCTTGATCTGTGTCAGGATGGCAGGCTGTTGGAGGCAACGGGCAATTCCTTGTTGCGAGGAATTGGTGGTTATGTGATAGCTTTAGTAATTGGTGTGGCGCTGGGCCTTCTCATTCATCAGTCCAAGTATTTGCAGAAAAATTTAAAGCCGCTGGTATTGGGAGTCCAAACTTTGCCAAGTGTTTGCTGGGTGCCGTTTTCCATTTTATGGTTTGGGCTAACGACACAGGCAATTCTATTTGTGGTCGTGATGGGTGCAGCGTTCAGTGTTGCTATTTCCGTGGATAATGCCATTAAAAATGTGCAGCCCATCTATACGAAAGCCGCGTTGACCTTGGGTGCGAATAAGAAGCAGCTCTATCTTTACGTAATCCTGCCGGCATGTCTCCCTGAGTTGGTGGCTGGTATGAAACAGGGTTGGTCATTTGCTTGGCGTGCGCTGATGGCAGGAGAAGTGATGACGACTTCGGTAGGTCTTGGGCAGACGCTTATCATGGGGCGCGATCTTGCCGATATCAATCAGGTTATGTTAGTTATGCTGGTGATTGTGCTGGTGGGCATCATCATTGACAAATGTATTTTTTCTGTTGCTGAGAAGCGTATCTTGCGCAAACGCGGGCTGACAGGTGGAAATGAATAAATAGAAATAGAGCAGTTCAGCTTAATGCAAATGCTGGACTGTTTTTTTCTTGTAAATTCTGAAACGGTGGTATATAATAGGCAACAGATTAAAATTTGCAGTAAGAAAAGGAGAATGACAATGAGTAAGGTACGAACAAGATATGCACCAAGCCCGACTGGTAAAATGCATGTGGGCAATCTGCGCTCTGCATTGTATGAGTTTTTGATTGCCAAGCATGCAGGCGGAGATTTTATGCTTAGGATAGAAGATACGGATCAGGAACGTTTCGTGGAAGGGGCAACGGATATTATTTACCGTACGTTAGATAGTGCGGGGCTCAAACACGATGAGGGACCCGATAAAGACGGCGGCTTTGGTCCTTATATCCAGAGTGAGCGTATGAAGAGCGGGATCTACATGGAATATGCGAAACAGCTCATAGAGCGCGGCGAGGCTTATTATTGTTTCTGTGATAAGGAGCGGCTCGATTCCCTCAAAACAGAAATTGTCGAGGGCAAGGAGATCATGATGTATGATAAGCATTGCCTCTCCCTGTCCAAAGAGGAAGTGGAAGCTAAGCTTGCGTCGGGAATACCATTTGTTATTCGTCAGAATATTCCCAATGAGGGAACAACGACGTTTCATGACGAATTGTATGGAGATATCAGCGTAGAAAATGCAGAGCTTGACGATATGGTGTTGATTAAATCCGATGGTTATCCCACTTACAATTTTGCAAATGTGGTGGACGACCATACGATGAATATTACGCATGTGGTGCGCGGCAATGAATATTTGTCCTCTGCGCCTAAGTATCAGCGGTTGTATGATGCGTTTGGCTGGGAGTCGCCAGTTTATATTCACCTGCCGTTGATTACGGATGAAAACCATAAGAAACTGTCGAAACGCAGCGGCCACGCGTCTTTTGAGGATTTGATTGCGCAAGGATTCCTTACAGATGCTGTTGTCAATTATATTGCACTTCTTGGCTGGAGCCCGGAAGACAATCGGGAAATTTTCACCCTTGATGAGCTGATTAAGGAATTTGATTACCATAGAATCAGTAAATCTCCGGCTGTTTTCGATATTGTCAAATTAAAATGGATGAATGGGGAATACTTAAAAGCCATGGATTTTGACAAGTTTTATGAGATGGCGCTACCTTATTTGCAAAAGGGTATCACCAAGGAATATGATTTGAAGAAGATTGCCGCTATGGTAAAAACCAGGATCGAAATTTTCCCGGACATTGCAGAGCACATTGATTTCTTTGAGTGCGTGCCGGAATACGACATTTCCATGTACGCGCATAAGAAAATGAAGACAACGCCGGAGACTTCTTTAGAAGTGCTGCAAGAGCTGTTGCCTATTTTGGAAGAACAGGATGATTATTCCAATGACGCCTTATATGAGACGCTTTCTAAATATGTGGCGGAGAAGGGCTGTAAGAACGGTTATGTCATGTGGCCAGTGCGCACCGCAGTTTCCGGTAAGCAGATGACGCCGGGTGGGGCCACAGAGATTATGGAAGTTTTGGGCAAGGAGGAATCTTTGGCAAGGCTTCGCGCTGCGGTGGCGAAACTGCAAGCAGCGACGGAATCATCTCTATGAGTTTCAATACATCGCAGACGGAAGCGATCGGGCATACCAAAGGGCCTATGCTAGTATTGGCAGGTCCGGGCTCAGGGAAAACCACGGTAATTACACAGAGAACAAGGAGTTTAATTGTAAATGAGGGCGTTGCGCCCTCAAATATCCTTGTCATCACTTTTACGAAGGCAGCGGCGACAGAAATGAAGGAACGGTTTTACCGGCTGATGGGGGAAAAGAAATATCCTGTCACTTTCGGCACCTTTCACGCGGTCTTTTTTCAGATTCTGAAATATGCCTACGGATTTAATCGCGGAAATATTGCCAGAGAAGAACAGCGTTTTCAGTTTATGCGTGAAATTATCGGGCGGATGCATTTGGAATACGAAGATGAAAATGAGTTTATCGGAGATTTGCTGGGGGAAATTAGTCTGGTGAAAAATACGGGCATTCCTCTGGAACATTATTATTCTAAGAATTGTGCACAGGAAATTTTTGAAAAAATCTATCAGGCATACGACGATGTGATGCGCAGGCGGCGTCTGATTGATTTTGACGATATGTTGGTATATTGCTATGAACTGCTTGCGCAGCGAAAGGACATCCTCTCATCCTGGCAGCGCAAATTTCAATACATTTTGATTGATGAATTTCAGGACATCAATCAAGTGCAGTTTGAGATAATAAAAATGCTTGCTCTGCCGGAAAATAATCTGTTTGCAGTAGGGGATGATGATCAGTCGATTTACCGTTTTCGTGGAGCGAAGCCGGAGCTGATGCTGGGGTTTGAGAAGGCTTATCCTCAAGCAAAGAGGGTGCTTTTAGATATAAATTACCGTTCGCCCACGGAGATTGTAGAAGCTTCTCTGCGTCTCATTTCGCATAATGCACAGCGGTTTGAAAAAAAGATTACGTCATATATGGAGAGTGCTAAGGGTAGGATTAGTTACCATATCTGGAACAGTCAGCAGGAAGAGGGAAAGGGAATTATTGCGCAGATTTTACAGTCCTGTAAGTCGGGCTACACATACAATGACTGTGCGGTCTTGTTCCGCACCAACACGCAGCCAAGGATATTTATGTCTCAATTGATGGCGTATAATATTCCTTTTTGTACGCGTGATAATATCCCTAACTTATATGAACATTGGATAACACGGGACATTCTCACTTACATACGCCTTGCGTTGGGGAACCGCAGCCGCAAAGACGTGTTAGGAATTATGAATCGCCCCAACCGCTATATTACGAGGGAGAGTTTGGAGGAAGAGACGGTAGCATTTGATGTTTGGGCGGATTATTTTTATGATAAGGACCAACATTGGGTGGCGGAACGCATTGAACAACTCGAAGCGGACTTGCGAGTTTTAAGCCGCCTGGGTCCATTTGCCGCGCTGAACTATATCCGAATGGGTATCGGGTACGAAGGGTATTTGCAGGAGTATGCAGAGTATCGCAGAATCAGTGCAGATAACCTGGTAGAAGTTTTGGACGAGCTGCAAGACGATGCCAGAGCATTTGCAGATTATGATGCATGGTTTGCACATATGGAGGCATATACCAAAGAGTTACAGCAACAGAAAAGGCAACAGGAATTATCGGGAGACTGCGTATCGCTCTCCACACTCCACAGCGCCAAGGGATTGGAATATCCGATTGTACATATTCTGGACGTCAATGAGGAGTTAATGCCATACAAAAAAGCTGTTTTAGATGCAGATCTCCAGGAAGAACGGCGGATGTTCTATGTGGGGATTACCCGTGCCAGAGAGAGGCTGCATATTCACAGTGTGAAGAAGTACAACGGCAAAGAGATGGATGTCTCTCGGTTTGTAGAAGAGATGCGGGGAAAGGATGTAAGTTGAGCATTGCTTGGCAATGTAAACCGTTTGAACAAATCATAGCTTGTAATTTATGTTAGTGCGACATTCCCGTCTTTCCTGTTAAGATAAAACAGCAGACGGATTCAGGTTGTGGCTGAATCCGTCTGCTGTTTTTGACTCATAACATATCTTGAGGAGTGGATGATATATTATACATCTTCCTCATCCAACATTTCGTCGATTTCATCCCATTCATCCCATTCGGATTCATCTAGGAGTTCATCAAAACGCTCTGTTACTGCTTCGAGTTCTTCTTCATCCTCAATGTTTTCCAGGGATGGATTGCCGTCTTCGTCCTCAAAATAGCGGTAGATGAAGGCTTCAATTTCGTCACTGTCTTCATCCTCCTCTGCGGGAACCAGAACGATATAATTTTGGTCTTCCAAATCGAAAATAGTGAGTATTTCACATTCGATTTCTGAATTGTCGTCTAAGGTAAGTGTGACGCGTAAATCTTCCATATTGTCTTCCTCTGCTGCATTGGCAGGGGCGTTGTTTGGCTTGTCTTTCATGGCAAGTACCTCATTCTTTCTGATTATTTATATAATTGCCTGAATATAGAGTTCAGGATGTTTCACAAGATCAATACATTCGCCGGACGCAAGACGAAGCAATGGGCGAGAACGATGGATTGTGTTATTCATGATAACGGTGCCGATATTGCCATCGCTTAATAATACCGTATTGCCCATATAAGTATCGAGGATGCGCGTCATAAAGGTGATAATATATTCAATATCGTATTTTTCCAGTCCTTCCCGCTCAAACGTGGCAATTACCTCGAAAGGACAGTAGCCCTTGCGGTAAGGACGATTGGAGGTCATTGCGTCATAAACATCGGCAATGGCAATGATTTTGGCAAAGTCAGGTATTTCGTCTTTGGTTAAACCTGACGGATAACCGCTTCCGTCGCATCTCTCGTGGTGCATAAGAGCCGTCTGGTGGATGCGTTCATCTAAATTCTGGCTGGCAAGAACTTCTGCACCGTTTGCAGCATGTTTTTTCACTTCTTCATATTCCTTAGGAGTAAGGGCGGAGGGTTTGAGAAGGATATTGGGGTTAATGGTGCATTTTCCAATATCGTGGAGTAGTCCCGCCAGCGTCAATACATCTAAATCTTCGTCAGAAAGATTCAGCCATTCTCCTAACATTCTGCCAATCAGGGCAACATTAATACTGTGCGCAAAAGTCGTATCGTCAATCTGACGCATATTATGCAGCATGTCAAAGATGGAAAGCGAGGTCAGGCAGTCCGTGTACAGTGTGCTTACATTTTCTATAAGGACTCTGGATTCTACCGGAATATTTTTATTTAAAAGATCGTCAAAAGAAGATTCCAGATAACGAGATTTCTTGTCATAATCAACTTTGAACTCGTGAAATTCTTTGCTTACGCGTACTTTCTGAGAGAAGGAGACCGGCTCTTCTTGTTTTCCGGAATTTGTATCCTCGGTAACATCGGAAGGCTCCTGAATGTTTACCCATTCGATTCCGTAAAACTCCAAACGGGATACTTGTTGTGCAGTAAGGAGTGTGTGAGCAGAGAGAATCATTTGTCCCGTTTTGGTGTAAACAGGCGTAGCAGTATATGAACCTGTCTGGATGTCTTTTATTGCTGTTTTGATCATATGAAGTTCCCCTTTTCTTTAGAGTGAATATCGTAACTGTAGAATACCCTATGTTACAGTTTTTTTCTTATAGAATATCATAAATGGGAAAAAAATTCCACTGTTATAAAGACAATTGTTAAAATTCTCTTTCCAAAATCTTTATGAGTTGTTATAATAAAAAGCAGGAAACAGGAAACAGAGATTAAGAGACAGCATAGGAGGAGCATATGAATTTTCAAATCTGTACCGGAATCCCAAAACAGATAGGTGTAACAAAGCAGGGCAATGTGATTTTGTTTTCTGTCCAGGCGCCGCAGGACGCTAAATGCAAGCTTTTATTATACCCAATAGACAATGGGGCGGTTGTGAAAATTCCTATGAAAGCGGACGAAAGCAGGAAAACTCTGTATACTGTGGGGGTACAGGGGCTGGATTGGGAGAATTACAATTATAATTTTGAGGTGAATGCAAAAGAACAGACCGACCGGTATGCCCATAGGATTACCGGGCGTGAAATATGGGGGGATGAAAGGCGCATACCGTTATCCTGGCGGGCGGAGCCGTTTGTGCCGCAACGGGAGAGAGTGCGCAAAGCCGAGGAAGAGGCACAGCGAATAGGAGCTGTAGCCGGTAAACAGAACGGCAAAGATAGAGATAAAATTAAAAGTTCATTTTGTTTTTCGGACTTTAAGTGGAAACAAGAGAGGTTTCCGCAAATTTCTAAAGAAGATATGGTAATTTATAAACTTCATGCGCGTGGGTTTTCTATGGGAATGCGCAATAATGCAAAGAGGGGAACGGTTGGAGCAATTGAACACAGACTCGATGACTTAAAACAGATGGGCGTCACTACTTTGCTTTTTATGCCTTTGTATGAGTTTGAAGAAATTTTGGCGTTGGATGAGCATAAGGAGCAGAAGAATTCCAAAGCGCAGCTCAATTACTGGGGGTATACAGAGGGCAGCTACTTTGCGCCCAAGGCATCTTTTCTCAAAGAGAATAACCCGGATGAATTGAAACGTTTGATTCTTAAAATGCACCAGAAAAATATCGAATGTGTGTTAGAGTTTTATTTTCCACAGAAAATGAATCCACTTTTTATAATTGAGGTTCTTCGTTATTGGCGCGAGGAATACCATGTTGATGGATTCCGAATTATTGGCAGTCCGGAAGGAGCGAGATTGGCGGCGCTGGATGATAAGCTTGGCGGATGCAAGTTGTTTTTTGATGAATTTGCGGAAGATTTGGCGCAGGATTCACAGCGGTTCGGCCCGGAATTGTTTGCTTATAACGACAGATTTCTTTATGAAGTACGTAAAATGCTCAATCATCAGGGTGGTAATATCTACGAATTTGCCTGCCAGATGCGCAGACAGCAGAAGCGTCAGGGATTTGTGAATTTTATTGCAGAAAATAACGGATTTACCTTGTGGGACGTCTTTTCTTACGAGTATAAGCATAATGAATTAAATGACGAAGATAACCGCGATGGCAATCGTTGGAATTTCAGTACGAACTGTGGGCAGGAGGGCTTTAGCCGCAAGCGTCCAGTTCTTGATTTGCGCAAACGTCAGGTCAAGAACGCATTGACGGCGCTGTTTTTTGCCCAGGGGGTTCCTATGCTCTGGATGGGGGATGAATGCGGGAATTCCCAGAATGGCAACAATAACGCTTATTGCCAGGACAATGAAATTGGCTGGAAGGATTGGAAGAATAATGCAACGAGCAGGCAGATTGTCAATTATGTACGGGAACTTGCCAAGTTGCGGAGGAGTTATCCAATGCTGCGCAGCCCCAGTCCTTACCGGATGATGGATTATGAAAACCTGGGTTGTCCGGATTTGTCTTATCACAGTGATGGCGGATGGAAGATAGATTTTGAAATGAATCGTGGCTTTATCGGCATGTATTATGCTGGAGAGTATGCACGCGCTAGGGAAAGTATTTATATTGCATATAATTTTCAGTATTCTACGCAGAAGTTTGCGCTTCCTGGAAATATGGAATGGAAATTACTGCTGGATACGTCGCGTGAGCAGTCGGTATTGGAGGAACCTAAGATGGTAGGCAGAGTGCAGGAATTTCGTGTGCGTGAGCAGTCGATTTGCCTGTTGTCCGGCAAGCCCATTCGCGGGAAAGAGAAAGGGGCATAGTCAGGAATCAATGGAAAAGAAACAGGAATTATTTGGAATCAATGGGTTTACCTTAAAATGTATAGCCATGATATGTATGCTCATTGACCATACAGGAGCAGTGTTGTTTCCACAGTACAGGATTTTGCGTGTGATTGGGAGGATAGCTTTTCCTATTTATTGTTTTCTTCTGGTGGAGGGAGCAATGCACACTAGGGATATCCGTAAGTATGAGCTGCGGCTATTCGGATTTGCCCTGATTTCTGAAATCCCTTTTGATCTCGCATTTCGGGGAGGGATTAATTGGGATCATCAGAATGTGTTTTTCACACTTCTTCTAGGAGTTGTGGCGATTGATTTGGCGAAACAGTGCAAGTATAAGTTATGTGAAGTTTTAATTTTTGTGCCGATGATTGTAGCTGCTGAATTGCTTAACACGGATTATGGCGGAAAGGGAATTATTTTTATCTTTTGCTATTATCTTTTGTATGAGCGAAAAGTGGTGAAGCAGGTTTTGTTTGCTGTTGAAAATTTTTTGATTTATGGAAGAAGCATTCAGATGTTTGCTTCTCTTGCGGTGGTTCCAATGTTGCTGTATAACGGCAAAAAGGGACCTTCGTTAAAATATTTTTTCTATGCATTTTACCCGCTCCATTTATTAATTTTATATTTAATTGTCAGGATTATTTATTGATATACTTATATATTGCGAGGTGAATTATGAAGGCTTGGCAGCATTTGAGGACAATCAACCATCATAAAATGTTAGTGATGCGCGGTTGTTTTCGGGTGGGGTTGTATAAACAGGGATTATTGCACGATTTGTCTAAGTATAGTCCTACCGAATTTTTGATGGGTTGTAAGTACTATCAGGGCAATCTGAGTCCCAACAATATTGAACGGTTAGAGAAAGGATATTCTCAGGCATGGCTGCACCATAAGGGCAGGAACAAACATCACCTGGAATATTGGATTGATTACGGAGTTGGAGAGAAAAAGGGAATTACCGGTATGAAAATGCCGTTGAAATATGTTGTAGAGATGTTTATCGACCGCGTGTCGGCATCTAAGAATTATCAGAAAGAAAAGTACACCGACAGAAGCGCACTTGAATATTATGAGCACGGCAAGGCACATCATATTTTGCATGAAGACAGTAAGCAACTGTTGGAAGAGCTTTTGCATATGTTAGCAGACCAGGGCGAAGACGTTACCTTCCATTATATCAAACATGTGCTGCTCAAACAGAAAGATTATGGGACGCCGTATCAAAAGCCGGCAAATCCTGAGATTCAGCGGAATTGATTCTGTTGTGGATCGTAATGGTAATCAATAATGGCCAGCCGGCAGGTAATTTCTTCAGCAGAAACATCGGCGTGTTCACACAATTCTTCCAATGTAGAATGGTAATCTCTCAGGTAAGTGTTGACAACACTGAGCAGCATAACGGGATCTTTGGGAAAGTTCATAAGAATTGATACCTCCATGTTTGTTGTTATTTCAGTAAATAATTATCAAATATAACTATGTCAGTTCACTAGTATACCCTCTTTTTGCAGAGGTGACAAGTTGAATTTTATATGGAAAGGCACTTCAAAGCTTGATTTTTCATAAAATGTAATAAATCAGCTTAGAGGTGCTTTTTTGAAAACTTTTTTAAAGCCGCTGAATGTGGAAGAAGAGAAATATTATCTGAAAAAAATGAGAGAGGGCAGCCTTGAAGCTAAACATATTTTGATTGAGCGAAATCTGAGGCTGGTAGCGCATATTTCCAGGAAATATCAGAGCGGGGAAGATGATATGGAGGATTTGATTTCCATAGGAACGATCGGTCTCATCAAGGCAATCGCCACGTTTAATTATGAGCGCGGGAACAGACTTGCCACCTATGCCGCCCGCTGTATTGATAACGAACTTTTAATGTACTTTCGAGGGAAAAAGAAGACGTCCAGGGAGGTGTCTTTATATGAGCCTATAGGGACGGACAAAGAGGGAAATCAGATTAATTTGATGGATGTAGTTGAGAGTACGGACAGAGAAATTTTTGAAATTATAGAATTGAACAGTAATACCAAAAAGATTTACGAGATGATTCCCAGGGTGCTCGGCGAAAGAGAGAGGCAGATTATTGAATGGCGGTATGGGCTTTACAACAGAAAACCGCTGACACAGAGAGAAATTGCAGATAGAATGGGGATTTCCCGTTCCTATGTAAGCAGAATTGAAAAGCGTGCCCTGGAAAAACTGAAAAGCTGTTTTTGAGAAACAGCTTTTCAATTCCAGCGAAACGTGATATGATAAAAACATCTTTTTTCCGGGCGTGTCTGCCCGTAATTCCCAATCCAGTACAAAGGGAGGTTTTTTTGTATAGTATTGTATCAACGGCTATTGTCTGTGGTATTCGCAGCATACTTGTTCAAGTAGAAGCAGACGTTTGTGATGGAATGCCTGCGTTTGAGATGGTGGGGGTATTGTCCTCGGAGGTAAAAGAGGCAAAAGAGCGTATACGCACGGCAATTCGCAACAGCGGCGTTCGCTTGTCTCCAAAAAGAATAACCGTAAATCTTTATCCGGCTGATATCCGAAAAAGTGGAACGGTGTTTGATCTGCCAATTGCGCTTGCTATTTTAGCGGCATATGGTAGGATTCCCCAGAAAAGTTTGGAGGGCATTTTATTTGCAGGCGAAATTAGTTTAAATGGTGAAATTCGCCCCACTACCGGGATTTTACCCATGGTCCTTGCCGCGCGGGAAGCAGGGAAACGAGTGGTTTGTGTTCCAAAAGAAAACATTAGAGAGGCGCAGGTTGTAAAAGGGGTTGCGATTCTGGGGGGAGAAAATTTGAATCAGGTGATTGCCATGATTGATAAATTCCATAAGAAAGATGGGAAAAATGTGGTGGCTATTGCTAATAATATAGAAGAAACACGCGTGAGCGAGCGTACGGCGGACTTTGATTTTGCGTCAATTCATGGTCAAAAAGTCTTGAAACGTGCCTGTGAGATTGCAGCTAGCGGTAGACATAATATGCTGATGCTTGGTTCTCCGGGGGCGGGAAAAACGATGGCGGCGCGTGCGGTGTCTACAATCCTTCCGCCGTTGACGGAGGAGGAAGCGTTGGAACTTGCGAAAGTATACAGTGTTTTGGGAATATTTTCGCAGCGTGAAATGAATTTTCGTCAAAGGCCGTATCGCAGTCCGCATCACACGATTAGCCTTGCGGGAATGGCTGGCGGCGGAACGGTGCCCAGACCCGGTGAAATCAGCCTGGCGCACAAGGGCGTGTTGTTCTTGGACGAGCTGACAGAATTTAAAAAGCCGGTTTTGGAGTCGTTGCGTCAGCCGCTAGAAGAGCGGGAAATACGTTTGGTGAGAGGAAACGGCACTTATTTTTATCCGGCAGATATCATGTTGATAGCGGCGATGAACCCTTGTAATTGCGGGTATTTCCCGGACAAAAATCGTTGTACATGCTCAAAAGCGATGATAGAGCGGCATCTCAATAAGATAAGCCGTCCGCTGCTAGATCGTATGGATCTTTGCGTGGAAGTCAGTCGTCCGGCATTGTGTGATCTGACGGCGAACCAGCCGGAGGAGAGCTCTGCCCAGATTAGAAGCCGGGTAAAGCAGGCACAGAGAATACAAGAGGAACGTTTTCGAGGAAGCGGTCTTTTATATAACAGTCAGATTCCCTCGTCTGCTATGAAACAATGGTGTGCGATGGAGCCGGCGGGAGAGAAATTGTTGAATGAGACGTTTGAGCGGTTGGAGATGACGGCGCGCGGCTATTATCGGGCGCTGCGTGTGGCGCGCACGATTGCAGATATGGATGGAGCGTCTGAAATTGGACGGGTCCACATCAGCGAGAGTCTTTTATACCGAAGTATTGACAGAAAGGTGTGGGACTGGGAATGAGTAAGAATCAGGCAGCGTATAATAAATATGAATATTGGCTTGCCAGTATTGCATCGCTTTCCGGTAGGAAAAAAATTTTTCTGGAAGAAATGTTTGCGGGAGCGGAAGGGTTGTACCGTGCACGCCTGGAATTCTTAGAACGGATTCCTATTCTCACGGAGCAGGAAAAGGCGATGATAGAAATAGAGCAGCGCCGGCAGGAGGAGGAGCTGGAAAAAGAACTGACATATTGTATGCAGAATGGGATAAGGCTGGCGGTATGGCAGGAGGAAGCTTATCCAACCAGGCTTAGGAGCATTTATAATCCTCCCTATGGGCTTTTTTACCGTGGAAAACTTCCTTCTGAGAAACAAAAAGCAGTTGGCATTGTGGGGGCCAGAAATTGTACATATTATGGAAAAGCTGCCGCAGAACAGATTGGACAGGGATTGGCTGCCGCGGGCATTGCTGTGATTAGCGGCATGGCGGCAGGCATTGATGGGGCGGCACATAGGGGAGCGCTGCGCGGCAAAGGCAGCACATTCGGCGTATTGGGCTGCGGCGTGGATGTATGTTATCCTGTCGGAAACCGTGAATTATATGGACGGCTCATAGAAATGGGTGGTGTAATTTCTGAATATTCGCCGCGTACACAGCCGATTGCTTTTCATTTTCCCCAGCGCAACCGCATCATCAGTGGATTGTCAGATGTCGTGCTGGTGGTGGAGGCAAAAGAGAAGAGTGGTTCGCTGATTACAGCAGATTTTGCTTTGGAACAGGGCAAGGACGTCTATGCATTGCCGGGAAGGGTTTCAGACCTATTAAGCCAAGGGACAAACCGGCTGATTCAGCAGGGCGCGGGAATATTTTTAAATATAGAAGATTTTCTAAAAGAGATGCATATTTTTGCAAAAACAGAAGAAAATTCATGCAGAAAGCAAAAAATATCTCTTGAAAATTTAGAGAGGTTGGTGTATAGTTGTCTCGGTTTGACACCCAAAAACCTGGAAGAGCTCATAACAGAAACAGGGCTGAATCTGGGGAAATTGATAGAAACGCTGGAATCATTGCGTGAAAGGGGTGTTGTTTTAGAGGTTTATAAGAATTACTATGTCCGTTCCGATGATTTTGTATCATAGGAGGTTGCCGTGCAATTTCCTGTGAAGACGTATCCAAAGGAATGGAGAAGCAGGAAGTTTGTGCGGATGTATTCGCTTGATAATAAATGGAGAGGAGCAGACAAATGGCGAAGTATCTGGTAATTGTGGAGTCACCGGCAAAGGTGAAGACAATCAAAAAATTTTTAGGGAAAAATTATGAGGTTGTGGCGTCTAACGGACATGTGCGTGACTTGCCAAAGAGCCAGCTTGGTATAGATGTAGAACATGATTATGAGCCGAAATATATCACAATCCGCGGCAAAGGGGATATTCTTGCCAATCTCAGAAAAGAGGTGAAAAAGGCAGATAAAGTATTTCTGGCGACGGACCCGGACCGTGAAGGGGAGGCGATTTCTTGGCACTTGTCCAAAGCTTTAAAGCTGGAAGATAAGAAGGTAAGCCGGATAAGTTTTAATGAGATTACGAAAAATGCGGTAAAAGCTTCCTTGAAACAGGCGCGCAATATAGATATGAATCTGGTGGACGCTCAGCAGACAAGGCGTATGTTGGATCGTATGGTGGGCTATCGTATCAGCCCTGTATTGTGGGCGAAAGTAAAGCGGGGACTAAGCGCGGGGCGCGTGCAGTCCGTTGCCCTGCGTATTATTTGCGACAGAGAGGAAGAGGTCAATGCATTTATCCCGGAGGAGTACTGGACATTGGACGCCAAGTTTGCAATCCCGGGCGAGAAAAAATTGCTTGACGCCAAGTTTTACGGTGATGATAAAGGAAAGATAACGATAGGCTCCAGGCAGGAGTTGGATGAGATATTGCACAACCTGGAAAAAGAAAAGTATCAGGTACTAGATGTAAAGAAAGGAAGCCGGGTGAAGAAGGCACCGTTGCCGTTTACAACCAGCACGCTTCAGCAGGAGGCGGCAAAACGATTGAATTTTTCCACGCAAAAGACAATGCGTTTGGCGCAACAGCTCTATGAAGGAATTGATATCAAAGGACAAGGAACGGTGGGTGTTATTACTTATTTGCGAACAGATTCCGTGCGTATTTCCGAAGAGGCGGACGTGGCGGCAAGAGAGTATATCCAGTCTGCCTATGGTGAGAAGTATGCGGCTGCGGCTGGCGTGAGCAAGAAGAGCAATCAGAAAATTCAGGATGCGCATGAGGCGATCCGCCCGTCAGATATTACAAGGACTCCGGCGAAAATCAAAGAATCATTGAGCCGTGACCAATTTCGTTTGTATCAATTGATTTGGAATCGTTTTACGGCAAGCCGTATGTCCAGTGCGGAGTATGAGACGACTTCCGTCAAAATCACAGCAGGAGCTTATCGTTTTCATGTGTCGGCGTCCAAAATTATTTTTGAGGGATTTTTATCTGTGTATACGAGTGAGGATGACGAAAAGAGCGAAAATAATGTTCTATTGAAGTCGATTGACACGGATACAAAGCTGGAAATGAAGGAGATGAATGAGAAACAGCATTTTACGCAGCCGCCGGCACATTTTACGGAGGCTTCGCTGGTGAAGACGTTAGAGGAACTAGGCATCGGACGTCCCAGTACTTATGCGCCGACGATTACCACGCTGTTGGCGCGCAGATATTTGACGAAAGAAAACCGCAATTTGTATGTGACGGAATTGGGTGAGGTAGTTAATTCTATTATGAAAGAAGCTTTTTCCACGATTGTTGACGAGCAATTTACTGCCAATATGGAATCTCTTCTGGATAAGGTGGCCGAGGGAAATGTGGAATGGAAGACGGTGGTAAGGAATTTCTATCCAGACTTGGACGAAGCGGTGCAGATTGCGGAAAAGGAATTGGAAAAGGTAGAAATTCATGACGAAGTCACAGATGTAGTTTGTGATTTGTGCGGTCGCAACATGGTGATTAAATATGGTCCCCATGGAAGGTTTCTTGCATGTCCCGGATTTCCAGAATGCCGTAATACCAAGCCTTATTTGGAGAAAATTGGCGTGGAATGTCCAAAATGTGGAAAGGAAGTCGTATTACGCAAGACGAAAAAGGGCAGGAAATATTATGGGTGTGAGGACAATCCGGATTGTGATTTTATGACTTGGCAACGTCCCTCCGAGGAGAGATGTCCGCAATGTGGCGGATATATGGTAGAAAAAGGCAATAAATTGGTGTGTGCAGATAATCAGTGTGGATTCGTCAAGGAGAAGCCCAAAAAGCAGGAGAATCCATAAATGGTAACAGTTCAGCCCACGCCATTCGCAAAACCGCACTTACGTGCTTTCCGTTGCTTCGCAACTCTTTTTGCTCATAATCTGGCGTTCCGCTCATCGCCGGCATTATGTGCTCATTCATGCCAGCATGATTCGCCCATAAATTTGGCGATGGCTGAACTGTTACCATAAATGGTGCAAAATGTAGAAAGTTGTTGTTTTCTGAAGATAAATGTGTTATAGTAAAAAAGAGTTTATGAGAGTATAGAGGGAAATAATATTTAGTCAGGAGGTATCTTAATGAGTGTCCAGTTATTAGACAAGACAAGGAAAATTAATAAGTTGCTTCACAACAATAGTTCCTCGAAAGTTGTCTTTAACGATATTTGTGAAGTTCTGACTGAAATATTAGGCTCTAATATTCTTGTAATCAGTAAGAAAGGAAAGATTCTCGGAGTAGGTAAGAGCAGGCAGACAGAAGAGCTCCAGGAGCTGGTTGCAGGCGATGTCGGCGGTTTTATTGATGTTTTGTTGAATGAACGGCTGCTGGGAATTTTGTCTACAAAGGAGAACGTGAATCTAGAGACATTGGGTTTTGTGTCCGGTGAAGTGAATAAGTACCGGGCAATCATTACGCCTATTGATATTGCTGGAGAACGTTTGGGAACACTGTTTGTTTATCGTCTGGAAGAGCAGTATGATATTGATGATATTATATTGAGCGAATATGGAACTACGGTAGTTGGATTGGAGATGATGCGCTCCGTCAACGAGGAGAATGCCGAAGAGAATCGAAAAGTTCAGGTTGTTAAATCAGCAATTAGCACACTCTCCTTTTCGGAACTGGAGGCGGTTATTCATATTTTTGATGAGCTGGATGGGAAAGAAGGCATTTTAGTAGCCAGCAAGATTGCTGATCGCGTAGGCATTACGAGGAGCGTCATTGTGAATGCGCTTCGTAAGTTTGAAAGTGCGGGAGTTATTGAATCCAGATCTTCCGGTATGAAAGGTACATACATAAAGGTATTGAATGATGTGGTGTTTGAAGAAGTTGAGAGTTTAAAAAAAGAGCATATGAAGGTTAATTGAATATAGAACAGCGAATCTATCTGTAGAGAGAAGCGTATAATTGGGGAAACAGCCGAACGGAATCGGTGGTGGAGATAAAATGGAATTTGCAAATAAAGTTGCAGATTCCTTTTTTTGCCCATTTGTTGCCAAGAATATGGCAGTAAAAGCTGCTTTGCTGAATGAAATAATGTAATTGTGCGACGACTTTGGCCTGCACAATGAAATTGCGGAATACAAAAACGCGGGCGTGTATTGGCATATCTTTCAGAAAAGGTTCATATACATGGAAAAAAGCCTTGTGGAAAGTGATGGCAAAGGTTTGCCAGATATTTCGCGGGTAGGGAGTTTATACCATGTATTTGTGCCCATATCGACGGCAAAACACAATATCATGTAAAATATACGAAGAATTTGCAAAAAATACTTGCAATATAAGGTCGATTGCGATAATCTATAATAAGATTGATTCATGTGTGGAAAAAGGGAAAATCTAAAGAGGAAAGGAGCAATATTATGTTAGCCAGTGGGATTTATGACTACATTGATGTGTTGGAGAAGGGTGCAAATGCGGCCTGGCTGCGTGAAACAGCTATCAGTAACAATATTGCGAATGGGGATACGCCTGGATATAAACGGCAGGACGTAGATTTTGAAGGGATCCTTGAGCAGGAATTAGGGAGATCCAAGTATATTTCATTGGATAAGAAGGTAAAAAGTTTGCATATGGATCATTTGGACGCTTCGATTTATACGGATGCGCCGGGATACTCTTATCGTTTGGACAAGAACAATGTAGACCCGGAGCAGGAGTACGCAGAGCTGGCGTCTGTCAGGGTGAAATATAATGGTCTGATTGACAGTATGTCAAAGGAATTTGCCAGAATTAAGAGTGTGATTAAGTAAGGGTGTTTGAGTAAGGGATATTTTAGGGATATTGAAGGGAAGAGAACGCCGGATAGGGCGAAAATGTGGAGGTAACAGTATGTCATTGTTTCAGTCATTTAACATTAATACATCCGGTTTGACTGCACAGCGGTTTCGGATGGATGTGATTTCGGAGAATGTTGCGAATGTAACTACGACTAGGACGGAGGATGGGACGCCTTATACGAGAAAGATTGTAACCTTCCAGGAGAAGCGGACAACTCCTTTTAGCAGAGTTTTGGAGCATACGAGAGAAGCCTTTCTGGGAAATGGCGTAAAGGTGAGCCAGGTATCGGATGATACGGTAAGCGATTATATCATGAAATATGAACCTTCTCATCCAGATGCAGACGAGAATGGTTATGTATCTTATCCAAATGTGAATATTATTACCGAAATGACAAATATGATTGATGCCAGTCGCGCCTATGAAGCGAACCTTACGGCGTTTGAGACAAGTAAGGCAATTGCTTTGAAGGGCTTAGAACTTGGCAAGTAGAATACAGGGAGGCATTTTAAATGGATATTTCAGCGTTAAATAATGTGGTTCCAAGTTATCTCACAGACGTTGCAAATTCTGCCACTCAGGTTGGCAGACAGGATGAAGAGTTTAGCGGTATCTTGCAGTCTATGATGAATACGATAGGTGAGGCGAATGATGCGAGCAACGATGCGGAGTCGGCAATGATGCAGTTTGAACTTGGTTATGCGACGAATACGCATAGTTTAAATGCAGCGCAAGAGAAGGCCGATATTGCGCTCAACTATACAATTGCTGTCAGGGACAGAATGTTAGAAGCTTACAAAGAGATTATGAACATGCAGGTTTAATTTCAGAGTGAAGGGAATTGAACGGGTGCGTCGCAAAACAAATGGCGCCTGAATCAATTTTGCGGAGAATAAATTTTGGTAGGAGATGCACATGCAGGAGAGATTAAGAAACATACCCAAACAATTTTTGGAATGGTGGAATAAATTTTCAGTAAAACAAAAGACGTTGATAGCCAGCATTTGCGTAGTGGTTATAGTCGGTTTGGTGATTGTAGCCAGAGTGTTGACGACCCCTACGATGGTGCCAATTAGAACTTGCGAGAATACCAAAGAAGCGGCAGAAGTGAAGCAGCTTTTAGATGGAGAAGGCATTGATTTTGAAGTTTCTAGTGATGGTCTGAGGTTTTCTGTAAAGACGCAGGATGAAGCGAATGCGGCCATCTTGCTTGGGCAGAATGGCATTCCGGCTACCGGCTATGATATCAACAATGTATTTGAAGGTGGCTTCAGCAACACGGAGTCGGATAAGACGAAGAAATACCAGCTTTATCTGGAAGACAGATTAGCACAGCAGTTACAAATGCTGGATATTGTAGATGAAGCGACAGTGAAGCTCAGTATGCCGGTAGATGACGGTACGGTTCTTGCTTTAGAGGAAGATACATATGCGGCAGTTAGGCTTACACTTGCGGAGGAGATGGATGAGGAGCGTGCGAGCGGCCTTGCAAAATGGATTGCTACGGCGGTCGGCAACGACGGTACAGATGATATATCTATTATTGACTCGGCGGGTAATGTTTTGTTCCTGGGTGGAGATACCTCGACGGCGATGGGCGCGGCGAGTGGACAACTTTCTTATAAGACGAAAGCAGAGAATATGGTAAAGAGTCAGGTTAAAGATGTGGTTTTGGGTACAGGCGTCTATGACAGCGCATCCGTAGGCTTGAATCTGAACATCAATTTTGACGAGACGGAAGAGACTGATAATAACTATTATACTCCGGATGACGCAGAGCACGGTCCGGTATCGAGTGAGGCTACATATGAGAGAGAATCGCTAGGCGGAGAGGGCGGAGTTCCTGGAACAGACACAAACAATGGTGATGACACTACGTATATGCTGCAAGACGGCGGAACTAGTAGTGAAACGGTTAATGAGACGAACAGACAGTACAATACCAGCCAGCGTGTTACCACGAGAAAAGGTGGACCTGGTGAGGTTGATTATGAGGGTTCTTCCATTACAGTAGTGGCAAACCAGAACCAGTATTACAGTGAAGCGGCGCTGCGTGCGAGTGGTCAGTTGGATAATATGACGTTTGATGAATTTGTGGCGCAAAATCGTGATAAAGTCAAGCTTGACGTCGATCAGGATTTTATACAGATGGTGGCAAAGGCAACCGGAATTCCGGAAGAAAATATTGTCATGGTGGCATATCAAGTTCCTTTCTTTGAATATGATGCTGGAGGCAGCCGGAATGTTATGGATTACCTTCCGATAATAATTGCCTTTATTCTTATGTTGATGTTGGGTTATGTAGTATTCCGCAGTACAAGAAAAGAGCAGATACTGGTGGAGGAAGAGCCGGAACTTTCTGTGGAATCTCTGCTGGCATCTACCAAAGAGGCAGAAGATTCGCTGGAGGACATTGGATTTTCCGAGAAGTCTGAGACGCGTGTTCTGATAGAGAAATTTGTAGATGAGAATCCAGAGGCGGTGGCATCGCTGCTTAGAAACTGGTTAAACGAGGAGTGGAACTAAGATGGCAAGTTCAGAAGACTATACAGGCGTTCAAAAAGCGGCGATATTGCTGATTGCATTAGGACCGGAGAAATCTGCCTCAATCTTTAAACATTTAAAAGAAGAAGAAATTGAAGAACTGACTTTGGAAATTGCCAATACCAGGAGCATTTCTCCGCAAACAAAGGAAGATGTGCTTAATGAGTTTTACCAGGTCTGCCTGGCGCAGCAATATATTGCCGAGGGTGGTATTGGTTATGCAAAGGAATTATTGGAAAAGGCATTGGGAGAAGAGAAAGCTCAGGGAGTTATTTCCAAGCTTACGGCATCCTTGCAGGTTCGTCCGTTCGAGTTTGTGCGTAAGACAGATCCATCCCAGTTGCTGAACTTTATTCAAGATGAGCATCCGCAGACGATTGCTATGATTTTATCGTATCTGTCCGCAGGGCAAGCTGCTGTGATTATCGGGGCGTTGGTGCCGGAGAAGCAGGCAGATGTTGCTAAGCGTATCGCTATGATGGATAGAACGTCGCCGGATGTTATAAAGGAAGTGGAACGAGTATTGGAGCGTAAACTTTCAGCTTTGGTAAATCAGGATTATACAATTGTCGGCGGTGTCGATGCAATCGTAAATATTTTGAATACGGTAGACCGCGGTACAGAGAAGCATATTATGGAAACTCTGGAAATTGAAGAGCCTGAATTGGCAGATGAGATCCGCAAGAAGATGTTTGTATTCGAGGATATTCTTCTATTGGACGACCGAGCAATTCAGCGTGTGCTGCGTGATGTCGACAACAATGATTTGGGTGTGGCGCTGAAAGCAGCAAACGAAGATGTACAGAATGTAATTTTCAAGAACATGTCCAAACGTCTTGCATCTATGATTAAGGAAGATATGGAATATATGGGACCTGTACGAATGAAAGATGTAGAGGAAGCCCAGCAGAAGATTGTTGGTATTATCCGTAAGCTTGAGGATTCCGCAGAGATTGTAATTTCCCGTGGCGGAGGTGATGAGATCGTTGTCTAATTTGTATAAGCAGAGGTATGTGTTTTCTGACAGCTTTTCTAAGAGAGTGATCAATTCAAATGCTAAAATAGCGGAGCGGCTCGAGGAATTACAGCGTGAAGAGCGGATGAAGGCCCAGATTCCAGACATGCAGGGAATCGCAGATGGCTTTATGGTGGGGCTGAATGCGGAAGCAGTGGACGCAGTTCCTAAGGAGCCGGAGCCGGTAATTTCGCCGGAAGAAATTCGCAAGATGGCGCAGGAGGAAGCGGATGATATGCTTGCGGACGCCAAAAAACAGGCGGATGAGATTCTTGCAGAGGCGGAGCGTCAGGCGACAGCGATTCGTGAGGAGGCAAGGAACAGCGGCTTTGTGCAGGGGAATCAAGAAGGAACAGCAAAAGCGCAAGAAGAGCTGTCCAGGCTGCGAAGCGAGATGGAAGAGGAACAGCGGCAGTTAGAAGAGGATTATCGGCAGAGAGTTCAGGAGTTAGAGCCGTATTTGGTAGATATTGTTTCCGATGTTTTTGAGAAAGTATTTCATGTACAGTTTGACGATAAGAAAGAAATACTGGTTTATTTAATAGAGAAAGTTATTTTAAATGCAGAAGGAACAAAGGAATTCCAAGTCAGGGTAAGCCGTGCGGATTATGAATTCGTAGAGGGACAAAAGGACGTGATTTCTGCGGAGGTGGGAGCGTCTATTTTGGTAGACATCATGGCGGATGCATCGTTGCAAGAGCATCAATGTATGATTGAGACGGATTCTGGCGTATTCGAGTGTGGTTTGGATATTCAGCTTGCAAATCTGCTTGCAACATTAAAGTCATTAAGTTTGTGAGGGAAATAATGTGACATATGATTTAGACAAATACCGTCGATTAGCAGACAAAAATTATTATAGACATTTGGGAAAAGTAGTTAAAATTGTAGGACTTACGATAGAATCTGTGGGACCCAATGCCAAACTCAGTGACTTGTGCAGGATTATTATTGATAAAAACAAGGACATTTTTATTATGGCAGAAGTGGTAGGTTTCCGTGATAAGAGATTACTTCTTATGCCTTATGAGAGTGTGGAAGGCTTAGGAGTAGGATGTATCGTAGAGAATACGGGACATCCTTTGTCTGTCTCTGTAGGAGATGAAATGCTTGGGCATACCTTGGATGGTATGGGAAGGCCGACAGATGTAGAGTCGTTGACATTGAGAGAGGATTATCCGGTTGACGCTCCTCCGCCAGACCCCATGGAGAGGGTAATTATTGATGAAGTGCTTCCTTTGGGTGTAAAGGCTGTAGATGGATTGATTACCGTGGGCAAAGGTCAGAGAATTGGTATATTTGCTGGTTCTGGAGTAGGAAAGAGTACTTTGCTTGGTATGTTTGCCAGAAATACCCGTGCAGATATCAATGTGATTGCGCTGATTGGCGAGCGTGGCAGGGAAGTGCGGGAATTTATTGAACGCGACATGGGAGAAGAAGGTATGAGGCGTTCTGTTGTAGTTGTGGCAACTTCTGACCGTCCTGCATTGCTTCGACGCAATGCGGCAAAGACAGCAACAGCCATTGCTGAGTACTTCCGGGATCAGGGCAAAGATGTGCTTTTGATGATGGACTCACTGACACGTTTTTCCATGGCGCAGCGGGAGATTGGACTTGCCTCCGGAGAGCCTCCGGTAACCAGAGGTTATCCTCCAAGTGTATATTCAGAAATGCCCAAACTCTTAGAGCGTGCCGGTAATTCTGACAAAGGCTCTATTACTGGACTTTATACGGTATTAGTAGATGGCGACGATTTTAACGAGCCGATTACAGACACGGCAAGAAGTATCCTGGATGGACATATTATGTTGGACAGGAAGCTGGCACATAAGAACCATTATCCGGCGATTGACGTGTTACAGAGTATTTCCCGTGTTATGAGCTCTATTGCGGGGGCAGAACATAAAGCGACGGCAGGTAAGTTGAAGAATGTTTTGGCGACTTATCAGGAGGCGGAAGATTTAATCAATATTGGGGCATATAAAAAAGGTTCTAATAATAATATTGATTATGCCATCGAGAAAATCGACAGTGTGAATGAATTTCTTTTACAGGAGACGCATGACAAATTTTCTTTTGAAGAAATAATTGATATGATGAAACAAATCTTCTGATTTTAGCATTAATAAATAAGCGAGAGATATTATGGCAAAATTTCTATATAGAATGCAGAATATCCTGAATATCAAATATAAGCTGGAGACCCAGGCGAAGACAGCATTTTCTGTGGCGGCTGCGGCATTACGGAGAGAAGAAGAGAAGTTAGAAGAACTTCGCCAGAGAAAACGTGCCTATGAAATAGAGGCGCGTGAACTGGCAAGTGGAAAGCTTGATTTTCTGGAAATCCGTACGAACCGGACGGCGATAGAGAATATGAAAGAGCTTATTAGGAATCAGATTTTAGCAGTCCATGTGGCGGAGCGAAATCTGGAAAATGCCAGGAAGCATCTGCAAGAGGTCATGACAGAGCGCAAGACCCATGAGATTTTGAAAGACAAAGCTTTTGAGGAATTCAAAAAAGAAGTAGAAAAAGAAGAGAGCAAGGCAGTGGATGAGCTGGTAAGCTTTACTCACAATCATGCACAAGAAGGATAGGCGGTGACACGAATGGCAGAGCAGAAGTTAGATCAGGAAGAAACCGAAGTTTTAGATAAAAAGGCGCAGAAGAAAGCGGAAAAAGCGCGAAAAAAGGAAGAAAAAAGGAATCAAAAGCAGATGGAAGCGGATGCGCCGCAGGAAGAAGAAGAAGGTGGAAGTAAGGTTGCTGTCATTATAGCAACGATTATCTTTGTTGCCATATGGCTGGCAATTCTGGCATTGGTAATTAAAATGGATATTGGTGGTTTTGGCTCCACGGTATTACAGCCAATTTTAAAAGATGTCCCCTATGTCAATAAGATTCTGCCGAAAACAGTGCAGGAGGAAGAGCCCGTAGACGCACAATATCCCTATACCACATTGAATGAGGCGATTGAGCGCATTAAGGAACTGGAAACAGAATTATCTAATGCACAGTCTCAGACAAAAGACAATTCAGATTATGTATCACAGTTAGAGGCAGAGGTAGAGAGGCTTCGAGGATTTGAGAGTGAGCAGTCTGCGTTTGAACAACAGAAAACAGAGTTTTACAAAGAGGTTGTGTTTAATGAGAATGCACCCGATATATCAGAATATAAAGCATATTATGAGAGCATCGACCCGGCAAATGCAGAGGTATTGTATAAACAGGTAGTACAACAGCAGGAGGCTGATACTGAGATAGAAGATTATGTCAATACATATGCTTCTATGAAGCCCAAACAAGCGGCTGCGCTCATGGAGAAGATGACGGATAATTTAAAACTGGTAGCGAAGATACTTACAAATATGGATACGGATGCAAGAGCGAAAATTTTGGATGCTATGGATTCGGAGGTAGCGGCCAGGCTGACAAAGATTATGGAGCCTTGATTTGGAGGATTTACAACAAAAAGGAATCTTTGGTGAGAGAAGTAATAAAGAATTGTTGTTGGTTATAAGGTCCCCAAAGGGATTTTATAATAGAGTTAGGGTGTCAATATACCCTTACCATTCATAAAAATATTAAGAAAGGAGGTACGATAATGACGACCAGCAAAGTAACGCAGATTATGTCAATGCTCAAATCGCCTGAGATGCCGGGAATGCAGAAGCAGAACCAAGTTCAGGGAACAGGTATTGCATTTGGCGCATTTCTTGGTCAGACAGCAGGGAATAGCAAACAACAGGAATTGCTTTCCGCAGAAAGTATAAGCCAGCCTGTTAGAAATGACAGTGTCAATCAGACGGCTTTTGAGCGGGAAGCAGCTAAATCAGGATATCGTGAGAATTCTATTTCACGCGATAATCCAGCGGATGTCCAAAGTAAGCTTCCGCAGGATGCCAATGAGAAATTGCAGGCATTTGATAAACAAGTTAAGGAAGTAATTGCAGAAAAGCTGGGAATTTCTGAGGAAGAGGTTACGCAGCAAATGGAAGCTATGGGGCTTACTGTCATGGATTTGATGGATCCATCCAAGCTTGCCGGTTTGGTTATGGAGTTGACTGGAAGCGAAGACATTGGCGGTTTGTTGTTGGATGGTAATTTCCAGCAGATTCTTTCCCAAATTAGTGAGTTGTCGCAGGAGCTTGCCATGCAGCTTAATCTGACGCCGGAGGAAATGAATCAGCTCAATGAACAGTTAAAACTTGCGATGTCTGACAATTCACAGGGAGATGCAACCAAGAATGAAGGGCAATTGCTTGAGGAAACGGGTGTTATGTCTCAGGATGTGCAGGAGGTTCCAACAGAGCAAGTCAAGAGTGACGCAAACGTTCAGAGCAGTGTTGCAACGACGCAGGCCAATCAACAGGAGGCTGTCGATGATAGTGATGTGTTCAATCAAGTGATGAGAGAGAGTTCGGAGCAGGGAGAAAATGAGACTGCCGTGACTACTCAAGCACAGGAGGGAACACAGGAACAGGAAGATACGGATAGTTCCCAGATAGGAGAGAAACTCTCTGATTTGTCTAAGGAGACAAGTGCGGATGACAAGGCTGAGAATAAACAGACGCATGTAACTTACCAGACGACTACACAAAATGTCGGACAGGGACAGACGGTAGAGGTGACGCAGACGGTTGTACAGACTAGGGTAAACGTAGAAGATATTCTCCGTCAAGTGAGTCAGATGACCAGGGTATTTGTAAACCAGGCAGAATCATCTGTTGAAATGCAGCTTAATCCGGCAAATCTTGGCAAAATCTATTTACAGGTAGTCTCCAGAGAGGGTATGATTACAGCGCAGATTGCAGCTCAGAATGAAGCAGTTAAGGAAGCTTTAGAGAGTCAGGTGGCAACGCTCAAAGAGAATATGAATCAGCAGGGGCTGAAAGTGGAAGCCATTGAGGTAACAATTGCCAGCCATGAATTTGAACGAAATCTAGAGGAGAACCAACAAAATGCGGCCAGACAGCAGCAGGAAGAAGAGGCGGCGCAAAATGCCAGAAGAAATCTCAACCTGAACAGTCTGGATGAACTGGAAGGCACAATGTCAGAAGAAGAAAGCCTTGCGGCAAAGATGATGGCAGAACAAGGCAACAGCATGGATGTCACGGCCTAATTATAATTAAGAAAGGAGAATAGTATGTCAGTTTTAGTACCAGTCAAAGACGGTAAAATCGTAGAAAATAGCGCATCCCAAGATTCGCTGGCAGCAAACAGGAAAGCGGGCGGCGGTCTGGATAAAGAAGCATTTTTACAGCTCTTAGTAGCGCAGATGAAGTATCAGGATCCATTGGAACCGACTTCTAATACGGAATATATTTCACAGCTTGCGACGTTCTCATCTTTGGAAGAAATGCAGAATCTGAATGGAACTATGACAACGCAGCATGCAACGAACCTGGTGGGCAAGACGGTAATCATGAATGTGACGAGTTCCACAGGAGCAACGAACGTTGTACAGGGTAAAGTGGATTTTGTTGTAAAACAGAATAATAAGGTATACCTTTCTATTGACGATGAGCTCTATAACATTGATGATCTTGATAAGGTGATTGATGATGATTATCTGGAAGCGCTTGAAATAGCTACCGATTTTGAGAAAGTAATCGGAGAGCTTCCGAGTGTGAATAATTTGAGGCTCGATGATAAAGACCAACTTGAAAGAGTGCGTAAAGCATATAACAACCTCTCTACGTATCAACAGGAATTTATTGCGAAGTATTGCCCGAAAGCCTTGGAGAAGTTACAAGAATTGCTTGCTAAGATGAAAGAGATGACGGAAGCTGCCGGTGGAACAGACAGTGATGATAAGACAGACGGCGAAGGTAACGTAGAGGGCGACGGCAATGTAGATAACGGTGATAAGGGAGACAAGGATGATACCTCTACTGACAAAAAGTAAGAGGAAAGCAGGGAAGCTTAGAAGGAGAGAGATCGTATGAATAAAATTTCAAATCAATTCTCTTCTATTGAACAGATTACAGACCAGTATCTGAAAAAAGGCGTGCCGGAATTAGCGCAAGCTGCACCGGAAGTGTCATTTGAGGATATTTTAAAACGCAGGCAGTCTGTAAACGATACTTCTGCGCTCAAGTTTTCCAAGCACGCTTCAATGCGGTTACAGAGCAGGAATATAGAACTTTCCAGTGAGCAGCAGGAGCGTTTAGAGACGGGAGCGGAGAAGGCAGAAGCGAAGGGAATGAGAGAATCCCTTGTGATTGTCGACTCGTATTCTTTTATTGTCAATGTGCCGAATAAAACGGTGGTGACAGCAATGGATCAGGCAGAGTCGGCAGAGAATGTATACACGAACATAGATGGAGCCGTAATTATATAGCTGGACCGAAAGGAAGCTTACAGCCTTTGAATGACAGAGAAGGCCATGCGGCAAAAGAATTAGGAGGTCAATTAATTATGATGAGAGCATTGTATTCTGGCGTGTCAGGATTGAAGACACACCAGACAAAGATGGATGTTATCGGTAATAACATTGCAAACGTAAACACTATTGCTTTTAAATCTTCAAGTACGGCATTCAGTGATCTTATGTACCAGACGGTATCGGGCGCTTCTGGGGCTACCCAGACAAGAGGCGGCGTCAACGCCAAGCAGATTGGTCTTGGTGTTACTACAGGATCTACTTCTGTAAATATTACATCGCCGGGTTCTACCCAGACGACTGGTGATGGTTGGGATTTGAGGATTACTGGAGACAGTTTCTTTATTGTCAACAATGGAAGCCAGAATTTGTTTACGAAGTCGGGAGCGTTTACAATTGATGGTTCTGGAAAACTTGCCACAAAGGCGACTGGTTACACCGTTATGGGATGGCAGGTAGATCCGACGACTCAGACAATCCGTAAAGATACGGTATCTCCACTGGTTATCATGCAGGAGTCTAACATGACTTCTCCTCCAGAGGCAACCACGGAGGCAACGTGTTCCGGTATTATGGATAAAAACTGTAAACAGGTGAATACGGATGACGGCTATATGATGAGCCTCAATTTCTATGATGCGCTCGGTTATAGCTATACTGCAAAATTTGCAGTAAAGATGGCAAATCAGGATGAGTTGACTTATACGGTAGAGCTGTCTGATATTTTGGATGCAAATAACCATTCTGTTTTACAGGATTATCTTGCAACGCCAGGCGCTACTATGACGAATGTATTTGGCGAGCCGAACAATATTGACCGTTCTTATGAGCTTGCTGATGGATTTACATATGATGGCACGAACTTCTTTGATGCAGATGGCAATCAGCTTACTTATGATGATGCAAACAAGAAATATACCGCAGCGGGCGGCAAAGAGTATACGGTAACCTCCATGTTTGGAATTTCTGACAAACAGGCGCAGGAGTATACAGAGGATCGAATCACTGCGGACGGTAAGTATGAGTATGTGGAAGTAGTTTACGGTTATAAACTGGACTATAAAGAAGGAGAGCCTAATGCCGGAACGTTCGACTGGGTTGGACAGCAGGGTTCTGATTCCGTAATTTTAAAAATGTCAGCACTTGGCAACCAATTTCGTAATATCAATATAGACTTTTCCACGTCAGGGTGTTATGATAATGGAGGAGTTCCCACGCTTGGCACAGATAAAGGAGCTGTCAATGGAATTGACGGTACGGGAAGAAGGCTTGGCGCTTTGACTGGTCTTTCTGTACAGGAGAACGGTGAGATTTACGGAAGTTATGACAACGGTACGCGCAGGCTGTTAGGACAGATTGCCGTAACAGTATTTGCGAACCCGGCAGGCCTTGAAAAACTTGGAGAGAACTGCTACCAGCAGACGTTGAACTCTGGTGAGTTCGATGGTATCGGTCAGGATATTACCGCAGACGGCGGTAAGATGTCCAGTGGTGTTTTGGAGATGTCCAACGTAGACCTGGCAAATGAGTTTACAGAGATGATTACAACTCAGAGAGGTTTCCAGGCTAACTCGAGAATTATCACAACTTCTGACAGTTTATTAGAAGAGCTGGTCAACCTGAAACGATAAGCAACTGTTGTAAGATAAACTAATATAGAATAATTGGGGGACTATGTTTCATAGTTCCCCCAAATTAGGAAGGTGGTTTCCTTATGATAGAGGTTACAAAGTTAAATGAATCGAAGGTTTTAATCAATGCAGAGCTGATTGAATCCGTAGAGGAGACGCCGGACACTGTCATTTCTTTTGTAACAGGGAAGAAAATAATTGTAAAAGAAAGTAGACAAGAGATAAAAAATTTAGTAATATTGTATAAGAGAGAATTCATGACAACCGGTCTTCCCTGGTTGAATAAGGAATAATGTGCTCTGAGGATATGACCTGAGGGCGTGTATCGGAGAGATATATCATTACGGACAGAATACATTTCATGGATGAAAAGGGCAGGTGGAAGAATTGGATATAGCGTCATTATTGGGAATTATACTTGGTGTTGGTCTGATGGTGCTGGGTATTATCAGTGGAGACCAGGGACCGGCAGCGTTGGGGAATTTCTTTGATTTGAACTCTGTATTTATTACAATCGGTGGTTCTCTGGCAGGTGTGCTGGCATCACATACAATGGCAGATTTCATTAATGGACTAAAGAGCTTTACTTTGGTGTTTAAGACGCCCAAGGCAGATGTAGGTGAGGTAATCAAGCACATCATTGATTTATCCAACATAGCGAGAAAGGAAGGTCTTCTTGCTTTGGAGGAGGCAGCAAATGGAATTGAAGATGAGTTCTTAAAAAAGGGCGTTATGCTGGTAGTCGATGGTACAGATCCTGAGCTTGTCAGAGGCATTATGGAAGCTGATTTGATGTGTGTGGAAGCCCGACATAAGACAAATATTGGCTTTTGGGATAAGTGGGCAGCTTTGGGACCTGCTTGGGGTATGATTGGTACGCTGATTGGTCTGATTAACATGCTTAAGTTGATGGATGACCCCTCGACAGTCGGACCTAGTATGGCGATTGCCCTGATTACGACGTTGTATGGTTCTATCATTGCCAACTGGCTCTGTACGCCAACATCAGCAAAGCTGAAAGTAAACAACGATACAGAAATTATGATTAAAGAAGTTACGGTGGAAGGTCTTTTGTCAATCCAGGCAGGAGAGAATCCCCGTGTTATAGAAGAAAAATTGAAATCCTTCCTGTCACCGAAAATGCGAGAGAATATGTTGGAGCAGGGTGGAGGTGAAGAATAGTGGCAAAGAGAAAAGTAGAAGAGTCTGGCGGAGGAGAAGCGTCATGGCTGAATACATTTGCGGACTTGATGAATCTTTTGCTGTGCTTCTTCGTATTACTGTTTGCCATGTCTACGGTTGATGCGGAAAAGTGGGAGCAACTTATCAATTCCATGCAGAAGAGCAGTTTTAGTATTTTAACTTCCGGCGGAGCCTCCGTTGGAGAAGGAATGATGATTGCTACTGGCATCAGTCAGTTAGAAATGCTGGATGATTATTTTAAGGAAGAGTCGAATTCTTCTGATGAGGAGGAGACGGAGCCTAAGGATAAGGAGACGGAACCAACCGCTGAGGAAGAGCTCAAAGAAGAATATGAAGCGGCAGGTTTAAAAGAATCTGAGGAGATGGCGGAGCAGATTGAAGAAATGCTGGCAAAACGACAGATTGACAATCAGGCAGAGGTGGATGTGAATGCCCAATTTGTGCGAATTACCTTGAGCGGTGCTCTACTCTTTGATTCGGCAGAGTCTAAGATCCGTGAAGATGCTCTCCCGCTTGTTGACAAGCTGTCAATGATATTAGCAAATTATAATAGTAATCAGATTGAAATCGAAGGGCATACCGATAATGTTCCTATTAGCAATGCAAAATATGAGAACAATGATGTGCTATCTGCTTACCGTGCTTTTGCAGTGAAGGATTATATCCTGGAACACACAGCGTTAGAAGCCGGGAAGATTTATGCCGCAGGCTGCGGGGAATATAATCCGGTAGCAGACAACTCTACGCCAGAGGGACGTGCAAGGAACCGACGGGTGGAGATTAAGATATACAATTCGTATAACTCTAATTAGAAAGGAAAAACATCATGAAAAAGAATTTAATGAGTGTCCTAATTCTGGCGCTGGTAGTTGCGAACCTGATCTTGACTGCGATTTTGATGATCTCGATTGTGCCGCAGACCAAAAAGGCTAATGAGCTGGTTACAAAAGTATGTTCAGCCATTGATCTTGAATTGGAAGGTGGTAAGGAGAAATCAACCATTGACATCCCAATGGATCAGTTGGAGACGGTGAAGATTGCGAATGGCGATAGTCTGACTATCAATTTGAAGAGCGATAATGATAGAAAGAGCTATGCTAAGATTTCTATATCGCTGGCAGTGGATAAGAAGAACAAGGGCTACAAGAAGGGGCTTGAGGCAATTACTGCAAATGAGGATATCATCAAGGATGAAATTATTAAAATCGTATCTAATTATACGGTGGATGATATGAGAGATGGACAAAAGGAATTACAGGATGAGGTGCTGGTAAGCCTGCGCAAGCTGTTTGATTCTGATTTTATCGTAAGTGTGGCATTTCCGACTTATACATATGAAGAGAGCAGCAACTAAAGTGTGACAAAATGTCAGGTGGTGAAAAAGAATGGGCGAGGTCTTATCACAAAATGAGATAGACAGTCTGCTGAACGCATTGAACAATGGAGAGTTAGATGCGGAGGAGATTAAAGACAGTGGAGAAAAGCAGGTAAAAGATTATGATTTTGCAAGGCCTGCGAAGTTCTCCAAAGAGCATCTAAGGACAATGGAAATTATATTTGAGCATTATGGGCGTCTGTTGTCCACGAACCTGCCGGGATATCTGCGCAAGAATATTCAGGTAGAGGTGATGAATTCAGAGGCGGTTACATATTCAGAATTTTCAAACGCTTTGTCAAATCCAGTACTTCTTGGCGTGGTGAATTTTGAACCTATGCCGGGTAGTATTATTATAGAATTGGCAACGAATTTGGGATATGCTATGGTAGACCGTATGTTGGGAGGCTTAGGAGAACCGTTGGACCGAAGCCGTGAGTTTTCAGAGATAGAGCTTCTAATTATAGAGCGTATTATGAATGCTTGCATTAATCTTTTGAGGGAGCCATGGAAGAATGTGGCTGATATACATCCCAGGCTGGAGAGAATTGAAACAAATTCACAGTTTGCACAGTTTATCTCACCGAGTGAGATGATTGCAATTATTACAATCAATATGAAGATAGGGGATGTAGAGGGGCTTATGAATATTTGCCTTCCCTATATGACATTAGAAGATGTCATGGACAGACTGAATACCAAGTATTGGTTTTCAAGTATGCAACAGCATGGGGATCAGGAATATACGGAACTTATTGAGACGTTGATTTCCAAAGCGCCCATGCCGGTGAAAGCAGTTTTGGGCAAGAGCAACATTTCTGTTAATGATTTTATTAATCTTCAGGTTGGAGATATTATCCGCTTGAACACAAAAGTAGAAGAAGAACTGAATGTATATGTTGGAAACATCAAGAAATTTACTGCCTTGCCGGGATCGTCGGGAGATCGATATGCAGTAAGAGTTACATCAGTAATCAGAGAGGAGCAGTGAAGTTATGGATGGAGTTCTGTCACAGGAAGAAATTAGCGCCCTGCTGAGCGATGATGCCGGAGCAGCGGGTGGAGATGGCAATGATTTACTGTCGCCGGATGAGATTGATGCGATCGGAGAAATTTCCAATATCAGTATGGGAACAGCGGCTACGACTTTGTTTTCTCTGGTAAACCGAAAAGTAGAGATTTCCACGCCGGTAGTAAGCTTTGCCACCTGGGATGACATTGTAGATGAATACGAACGGCCTTGCGTGTTTATCCGGATTGCTTATACCACAGGATTGGATGGAAGCAATCTCTTAGTGTTGCGCGAACAGGATGTTAAAATTATAACGGATTTAATGATGGGTGGGGATGGTACAAATACAGAGGTTGAGCTTGGCGAATTGCACTTGAGCGCAATTTGTGAAGCTATGAATCAGATGATGGGAAGTTCTGCCACATCGTTGTCATCCATGTTAAATAAGATGATTGATATCAGCCCTCCTACAGCGGATCTTGTGGATTTGAAAGATACGGTTGATGGAACAGATATTGATGAGTTTCTGGGTGGGAAGTTTGTAAAAATCTCTTTTTTGATGGAAATTGGAGATTTGGTAAAAAGCACTATTATGCAGTTATATCCGGCATCCTTTGCGAAGGAGATGTGTACCGGAGTAACGGAGACCATGGAGGCGGATAGTTCCGCAGTGGCTTCCACTTCACAGAGTACACCGCAGCCGGAACCACAGATGCAGCAACAACCAATGCAACCGCAAATGCAGCAACCGATGATGCAGCCGCAAATGCAGCAACCGATGATGCAACAACCAATGATGCAGCAACCGATGATGGGCATGCCAATGTATGCGCAACAGCCGGTGAATGCACAGCCAGTACAGTTCCAGGCATTTGCAGGAGATTTTAATCCGATTACACAACAAGAAAACATCGGATTGATTATGGATGTTCCGCTGGATGTTACGGTGGAATTGGGAAGGACCAGCAAATCTATCCAGGACATTTTGGAATTTGCTCCAGGTACGATTATAGAATTGAATAAGATTGCCGGAGAACCGATTGATGTGTTAGTAAACGGTAAATACGTTGCAAAAGGCGAAGTAGTAGTTCTAGAAGAAAGCTTTGGTGTGCGTATTACTGAAATTATAAACAACTAAAATAAAAGTGATATCAAGGAGAAGAAGATATGGCAAAGAATATTTTGATTTGTGATGATGCAGCATTTATGAGAATGATGATTAAGGACATTCTGACCAAAAATGGTTACAACATTGCTGGAGAAGCGGAAAATGGTTTGAAAGCAGTGGAAAAGTACAATGAGACGAAACCGGATCTTGTTCTGATGGATATTACCATGCCAGAAATGGATGGAATCCAGGCCCTAAAGCAGATTAAGTCGACGGATCCTTCGGCAAGCATTATTATGTGTTCTGCAATGGGACAGCAGGCGATGGTTATTGAGGCTATCCAGTCAGGAGCAAAGGACTTTATTGTTAAGCCATTCCAGGCAGAGCGTGTATTGGAAGCCGTGAAAAAAGTAGTTGGATAATATGGTCTTATTGGGAGTATTCTCGGAGTGGGAAAGTTTTTTCCAGTTAATTGGTGTGTTGTTGATTTTTCTGTTTGTGCTGGCGATTACATATATAACTACCAGATGGATTGGTCAGTATCAGCAGGGGATGATGCAGAATAAGAATATTCAGGTTGTGGAGACTTTCCGAGTCAACAACAATAAGTTTATTCAGATTATCCAGGTTGGAAAGAAATATCTGGTTATTTCCGTATGTAAAGATGTGGTAAATGTTCTGTCAGAGTTGACAGAAGATGATTTGGTATGGAGACCCTCACAGGAGGAGCGGGGAGTTAAGGTGAATGAAAACTTTCAGCAGATTTTTGGTAAGTTGAAAGATAAAATTCCAAGGAAGTAGGCAAGACATGATGAAGAGAATAAAGAAAATATATTGCGGGACTTCCTTAGCCTTTGGCACGATCACATTGTTGTTGACACTGTTTCTATGCTTTGGACAAAGCGCTTTTGCGACGACTCCGGCAGGTCAACTGAGAGATGAGGCAATGGAGGAGGCAGGCACGGTAGATCCGCCTAATACACAGCGGGCAGATGCCAGAGGAGATAGTACCAATGGCATTTCCGTCATGTGGGGTAATGAGGAAGGGAGTCTGTCAGGGAATCTGAGGATTCTTATTATATTGACAGTGATCTCGCTTGCACCGTCGCTTCTGATAATGCTTACCTCCTTTACAAGAATTATTGTGGTATTGCATTTTGTGCGAACAGCCGTCGGAACACAGACAGCTCCGCCAAACCAGGTGCTAGTGGGGTTGGCATTGTTTTTGACGCTGTTTATCATGAATCCGGTGTTTTCAGAAGTAAATGAGAATGTGCTCAAACCATTGGATGCTGGTGAGATTACGCAAGAAGAAGCATTAAAGGAAGCAGAGAAGCCATTTCGCAGATTTATGTTTAAGGAAATGCAGCGCAAGGACCTAGCTTTGTTCTGTGATATTGCAGAGATTGATATGACAGGTATAGACTTGAGTGAGCCGGAGACCTTAGATCCGATTCCCATGCATGTAATTATACCGAGTTTCATTGTCAGTGAACTGCGGACGGCTTTTATTATAGGTTTTTTGATTTACATTCCTTTTATTGTGATTGATATGGTTGTGGCATCCGTGCTTATGTCTATGGGTATGATGATGCTGCCGCCGACGACAATTTCTATGCCGTTCAAGATATTATTATTTGTTCTTGCGGATGGCTGGGATCTTGTAATAGGAAATCTTGTAAAAACATTTTATTGACGGCAAAATGAGGTGAATACGCATGATTACAGAAGACCAAGTTTTAGATATCGCCAAAGATGCATTATTTTTGATAATTAGAGTGGCAGCGCCATTATTGCTTATTTCTCTGATAGTAGGTCTTATTGTCAGTATTTTTCAGACAGTTACTTCAATTCAGGAGCAGACTTTGACCTTTGTACCGAAAATTATTGCTGTTTTTCTGGGCCTTATGCTCATAGGAGGCTGGATGATGGAGCAGCTTTCCGATTTTATGGTAGAGCTGTGGAGCAATTTTGGACTGTATCTGCGTTAGGTTGAGGCAGTATGATTAACTATGGGTTTTCGCTATATACATTTGAATATTTTCTGATGATACTGGTAAGGGTTGCAACCTTTGTATATATTGCTCCGTTTTTTGGGATGAATAATACTCCTAATCGGGTCAAAATTGGTTTTTCGGTGTTTTTGGCAATTGTCTTGTTTCAGACAATACAGCCAGAGGGAGTTTTGGAGTATTCTGGAGTAATTGGGTTTGCCATCATCGTTCTGAAAGAAGGAATTACAGGGTTGCTCATAGGTTATGCAGCAAATATTTGTAATTCCATTATTGTGTTTTCTGGAAAAGTTATTGATATGGAAATTGGGCTTGCCATGGCAAACATGTATGATCCGACCACGAAGGCGCAGTCAGGTCTTACCGGTACAATGTATAATTATTTTATCATGATGCTTCTCATCATTACGAATATGCACCATTATATCTTGCGTGCTTTGGTGGATACCTATCAGATTATACCTATCAATGGCGCTGTGTTTGACTGGGAACATCTGCTGGGGACCATGGTTATGTATATGACAGACATGATGGCGATTGGATTTCGTATCGCTTTGCCTATTTTTGCATGCAGCATGATTTTAAGCTGCATATTGGGAATTATGGCAAAAGTTGCGCCGCAGCTAAATATGTTTGCGGTGGGAATGCAGATTAAGGTTTTGCTTGGATTGGGAATTATGTTCCTGACAGTTGTAATGATTCCCAATATTTCTGATTTTATATTTACGGAAATGAAACGAATGATTGTTTCCATGATTGAAGGAATGTATTGACGTGAGAAAAGAACCCTGTTTAGAGTTAGAATATAATCTGCAATGGTTTGCAAAAGACGGCGAAGGCGGGGAGAAGACAGAACCTGCTACAGCCAAGAAATTGGCGGATGCCAGAAAAGAAGGACAGGTTGCAAAAAGCCAGGAAATCAATCATGCGATTGGACTGGTGGCGTTATTTGTTATTCTTAAAATATGTGTTTCCTTTGTTGGAGAACGATTTTTAGGAATGTTTTCCTTAATTTATAATAAAATTCCTGAACTTATAGATGAGAGTGTTGGCGGATTGTCTGTATTTATGGCGGGGCAGGTGCTGGGCAACGTTTTGCTTACAATTTTGACAACCATGGCACCTTTTTTGGCGGTTGGTTTTATCGTAGCATTGCTGGGCAATATCTTACAGTTTAGGTGGCTAGTGACAACAAAGCCCATGCGTCCTAAATTTAGCAAGATTAATCCGCTTAGTGGGTTTAAAAGGATATTTTCCAAGGATTCTCTGTTTGAACTGCTCAAATCTATTGTAAAGATAGCGCTCATTTTATATGTAGCTTATTCATCAATCAAAGACCATCAAAATGATTTGTTTTTACTATATGATATTCCGCTTTTGCAGGTAGTTCTCCTGGTGGGGACGATTGTGATTGACACCGGATTAAAAATTGCGCTGATCTATATTTTTGTTGGGATTGCCGATTTCGTCTATCAGAAACATAAGTTTAAAGAAGATATGAAGATGACGAAGCAGGAAGTTAAGGATGAATTTAAGAATACAGAAGGAAATCCAGAAATTAAGGGGCGACAGCGTTCTAAGATGAGGGAGGCTTCCCAGCGGCGTATGATGCAGAGCCTTCCGAGTGCAGACGTAGTCATCACCAATCCTACACATTACGCGGTAGCGATTAAATATGACGCTAAGCAACATGCAGCGCCAATAGTACTGGCAAAAGGTGAGAATTTTCTTGCACAAAAAATCAAAGAAGTGGCAAGAGAAAATCATATAGAAATTGTAGAAAATAAGCCTCTGGCAAGGATGCTTTATGCCAATGTGGATGTTGGGCAGGAGGTTCCGCCGGAATTATATCAGGCAGTGGCGGAGGTACTTGCATTTGTGTATAGCCTGAGAGAGAAAAGATAAATGCAAATGAGGAAGAGACGAAAGGAGAAGAGAGCATGAAGAAAGCGGATGCAGGAGTCGCAATGTACTTGCTTGCGGCAATCATATTCTTTATTATTCCAATTCCTTCCTTTTTGCTGGATGTGATGCTTGCAGTGAATATTTCACTAGCGTTAGTGATTTTGATGAATGCGTTGTTTGTACGGGAAGTGTTGGATATGTCCTTTTTCCCAACATTGCTGCTGTTCACGACCATTTTCCGTATATCATTGAACGTTTCCTCGACGCGTTTGATCCTCAATACGGGTGATCCCGGTAATGTTGTCAGGACTTTCGGACAGTTTGTGGGTGGCAATGATTTAATTATCGGCGCGATTATTTTCATTGTTATGGTTTTAATTCAGTTTATTGTTATCAACAAAGGTTCCGAGCGTGTATCAGAGGTAACGGCAAGATTTACCTTGGATGCAATGCCTGGTAAGCAGATGGCGATAGATGCGGATTTGAATACGGGGATTATTAACGAGAATCAGGCAAGGGAGCGCCGTGAGAAAATTCAGCAGGAATCCAGCTTTTTTGGAGCCATGGATGGTGCCACAAAGTATGTAAAGGGAGATGCCACAGTTGGCATGATTATTACACTAATTAACTTGGTAGGTGGCATTGCAATGGGAATGCTTCGTCGAGATATGGAAATTATGGATGCGCTGAATGAGTTTGGAGTCCTTACAATCGGTGATGGGCTTGTCAGCCAGATTCCCTCACTTTTAATCTCGTTGGCGACAGGTATTCTTGTAACGAAGGCATCGAAAGAGGCTGATTTCGGCGATACGCTGATTCGTCAGTTATTCGGTATTCCTAAGGTTTTGTATATTGTAGGTACGGTTATGTGTTTTCTTGGGATTACCACACCTTTGGAATGGAAGTTGTTTTTGCCGCTGGGGATTAGTTTTATTGTTGCCGGCAGGAGCATGGATAACCATCTCGAAGTGGAGGCTATCGAAGAGGAGGTGGATGCCGCAGAAGAAGAGGCGGAAGAAATTCGCCGACCGGAAAATGTGGTGTCCTTATTGCAGGTAGACCCTATCGAGTTGGAGTTTGGATATGGGATTATCCCCCTTGCAGATGTGAATCAGGGCGGTGATTTATTAGATCGTGTAGTTATGATCCGAAGGCAGATTGCATTAGAGCTGGGAACAGTTGTGCCGATTATCCGTCTGCGAGATAACATTCAGTTGAATCCAAACCAATATATTATTAAGATCAAAGGCATTCAGATTACCGAAGGTGAAATTCTGTTTGACCATTATATGGCGATGAATCCAGGGTTTGTGGAGGAAGAGATTTCCGGTATTCCGACGTTCGAGCCGTCGTTCCACCTTCCGGCATTATGGATTACGGAAAATCAGCGTGAGCGGGCAGAAAGTCTGGGCTACACGGTAGTAGATCCACCTTCCATTATTGCCACTCATCTGACAGAAGTAATTAGGAGCCATATTGATGAATTGTTATCGAGACAGGATGTTCAGAGCCTTATCGACAATATCAGAGAGAATCATCCGACCCTTGTGGACGAACTTGTGCCGAAGCTGCTTGGCGTTGGAGAGATTCAAAAAGTATTACAGAATTTGTTGCATGAGGGGATATCTATCCGTGATTTGCTTACAATATTTGAGACACTTGCAGATCATGCAGCGACGTCCCGCGATACGGATGTGTTGACAGAATATGCAAGGCAAAGTTTAAAACGTGCAATTTCCAGCAAATATTTCCCGTCAAATGAGATGACGAGCGTAATCACGTTAGATCCAGAGGTTGAGCAGGAAATTATGTCGTCTGTAAAGCAGACGGAGCAAGGTGCATACCTAACGCTTGACCCGGAAAAAACCAAGGCTATTATGGATGCTTTGGAGCAGGAAATCGGAAAACTGGAAGAGTTGGGGAAGAATCCAATTATTATTACATCCCCCATTGTGCGAATGTACTTTAAGAAGTTGACGGAGGACTACTTCAAGGACTTGATTGTGGTATCGTATAATGAAGTAGAATCTAATATAGAATTACAATCAGTAGGGATGGTGAGCCTTTCATGACAATTAAAAAATTTCAGGGAAAAACAGAAGCAGAAGCCACTGCGCTGGCGAGGGAGGAATTTGGCGCCGGTACTGTGATTATGAATGTAAAGGAAATAAAACCGAAAGGTATCTTACGTTCTTTCAAAAGTTCGATGTTTGAGGTTACGGCAGCAATTGAGGAGGCAGAACTACCTCATACGGCAAGAATGGCAGCTCCGGTGCCGGTGCAGGCGCCGGGAAATATCAATGTAGCAATAGACGAGCCAATTTCTATTCCCAAGCCGCAAGAAGTCAAGGAAGTTTTTGAGACGGTAGAGAATACCTGGGCGAGTTCTATGACACAAGAGCAGGGCGAAGAGCCGAAAAAGGAAGTAGTGCCGGAGCGCAGCAACAGTAATAATTTGGAAGAAAAATTGGAGAATTTACAATCTCTTTTAGAAAAGAAATTATCGCAGCCCATAGAGGAGAATAAAGAAGAAATGCCCAAAGATGCTCCTATAGACGAGAATTTAAAATTTGTTAAAATGATTTACAGTATTCTTCTGGAAAATGAAGTGGACGAGAAATATGTCAATCAAATTATGGATGAAGTTGAAAAGGTAATGAAAAAAGGCGCAAGCGTGGATTATATTCTTTCCAGCATTTATCAGAAGATGATTTTAAAATTTGGGCAGCCACAACCAATTAAACTATCCGAGCAGAAGCCTAAGGTAGTATTTTTTGTTGGACCTACTGGGGTTGGAAAGACGACTACGATTGCTAAGATTGCTTCCAGGTTTAAGGTAGAGAAAGGTAAAAAAGTGGCGTTGTATACGGCAGATACTTACCGAATTGCCGCTGCGGAACAGTTGCGCACTTATGCCAATATTTTAGATACTCCTTTGAATATTGTATATTCTTCTAAAGAACTGAATGAAGAGATACAAAAAGCACAGGAAGAAGAATTTGATTTAGTGCTGGTAGATACAGCAGGGTTCTCCCACAAGAATGAGGAACAACAGGGAGAGACGAAAGAGTTAATTAATAATGTGCCTGAGGAATTCGATAAAGATGTATATCTAGTATTGAGCGCAACCACAAAGTATCGTGACCTTATGGAAATTGCGGATGTATATAAAGAGAACTTCAAGTTCAAGATGATATTTACAAAATTAGATGAAACCAGTTGTTATGGCAATATTTTAAACATGAAGCTGTACACGGGTACGGATTTGTCATATACTACTTATGGACAGAATGTACCGGAGGATATTGAAATTTTCAATACCCAGAATATCGTAAAGCTTCTGCTTGGAGGAAAATAGATTATGGACCAGGCAGAAAAATTAAGAGACATTGTGAAGAAAAATCAAAAAACTACACCAAAGGCAAGGATTTTTACGGTCACCAGTGGGAAGGGCGGAGTTGGAAAATCCAATGTTGCAGTTAATCTTGCGATACAGATGAAAAAGCGTGGAAAGCGCGTGATTATTTTTGATGCAGATTTTGGTCTTGCCAATGTAGAGATTATGTTTGGGGCAATTCCTAAGTTCAACTTGAGTGATTTAATCTACCGTGAGAAATCCATTAAGGATATTATTACGCCTGGACCTATGGGTATTGAGTTTATTTCCGGCGGTTCCGGGATTACAGGCGTAAATAATCTCTCAAAGGAACAGCTCAAGTTTTTGGTAGGTAACTTGGAGCAGCTTGATGAACTGGCAGATGTCATTATTGTAGACACAGGAGCTGGAATTTCAGACAATGTACTGGAATTTGTGATGGCAAGTCCAGAAATTCTCTTGTTGGTTACTTCTGAGCCAAGTTCTTTGACAGACGCCTATTCGCTGCTAAAGGCATTACATCGGAATGAGGAGTTCCGGCGGGTAAAAAGTAAAGTTAAAGTTATTTCCAATCGCGTATTGTCAGAAGAAGAAGGGGTTGGAATATATGAGAAGCTTAACGCGGTAGTTGGCCAGTTTTTGAACGGAGATTTGGAGTATTTGGGGATAATTCCCAGGGATGCGCTGCTTGAGAAAGCTGTATGCCAGCAGCAGCCGGTCAGCATATTGTACCCGGATGCAAAGTCATCCAGGGCGTTTGATCAATTATCCGGTTATTTGTTGGATGGAGTGGCGGCGCCCATAGAAGAAAAGAGGGGAATTGTGCATTTATTGTCCCGTTTTATCTTTCAGAGAAATTAAGAGCAGAGGTGTTATATGAATACTGGTATTTTGAAAATCGGTGATAATGTGGAGATTCGGATTTTACAGCAAGTGGAGCAGGGATGGAAAACAGGGGATCGTCCGGATTTTTACGCCAGCAAAATACAGAATATTCTGGATAATGGCGATATTGAAGTTGATATGCCGACAAGAGAGGGAAAAAATGCGTCATTGCCATCCGGCGTACGCCTGGAGTTTTTGTTTTATACCCAGAAGGGGATATACCGTTGTATTGCGCATATAAAAGGACGCTACATCCGGGAGAATCTTTATCTGCTGTTAATTGAACCTAAGACACCGTTAGAGAAATTCCAGCGGCGGGAACATTATCGGTTTGAGTGCGCCCTGGATATGCTTTATCAGACGATTAAAGCGGATGAGGTAGACATATCTCCGATTGGAGAGCTAAAAGAACATCACAGGCTGACGTATCCCGAGGATTTGGCAAAAGAGGCCATTGCTGTTGACTTGAGCGGTGGAGGGATGCGGTTTGTAGGGTATGAGCCGGGAAATGATGGAGATTATATGGTAATATCTCTGCCATTAGAAAACGAAAGCATGAGCTATACGTTGGAGGTAGTTGCATGTGTTTTGACCTGCCAGCGAATTAAGAAAAATACAGGAAAGAGAAAAGATTCACAAAAGAAGTATGAGTATCGTGTAAAGTTTCTGATGAAGAGCCCGGAAGACAGGGAATGGATCATTAAATTTATATTTGAGCAGGAGCGTTTGCGCAGGCAAAAAGGGTGATTATATGAAAAAAAATATTTTGGTTGTTGATGACTCTGCACTCATGAGAAGGGTGATTTGTGATATAATTGATTCAGAAAGTACATTTCAGGCAAAGGATGTTTGCAGGGACGGCTTAGAGGCATATGAGAAATTAAAGACTACGTCTTATGATGCCGTAGTTTTGGATGTGAATATGCCTCGTATGGATGGCTTGCAGTTGTTGGAGAAATTACAGCAGGATGGAATTCGAGCGACTATTATAATGGTCAGCACTCTGACGACAAAGGATGCGGATGTGACTATCCGTGCCATGGAATTGGGGGCAGTTGATTTTATCACAAAACCTTGTAATATTATAGAAGCGAAGAGTGATGAATTCCGAAAGAAAATCTTACAGATGCTCAAAGCTGTGATTCGTTCTGACGATGCGAAAGCACAGGCGGGTTCTAAGGTTCAGGTACAGGAAGCGGTAAAACCGGAACCAGTAAAAGTTCCTAAGAAATTGGAGCGCACAGGATTATCTGGAAAGAAAGTATTGGTGGCGCTTGCCTGTTCTACAGGAGGGCCCAAGGCACTGCAAAGTGTTATCCCATATCTTCCATCAGATTTGAATGCACCTATGCTATTGGTACAGCATATGCCAATGGGTTTTACGAAATCAATGGCTGATCGGCTGAATGAGCTCAGTGATATTGAAGTCAAAGAAGCTGTAGAGGGAGATGTCCTTAGGAAAGGCTGCGTATATGTTGCGCCGGGTGGAAAACATATGGAGGTCAGAAAACAATCAGACGGCAGCCATGTGGTTCAATTGAACAATGCGCCTGCAATTGGAGGTTTGCGGCCTTGTGCAAATGTCACTTATGAATCCTTGCGTACATGTGGTTACGATGAAATTGTCTGTGTCGTGCTCACGGGAATGGGCTCTGATGGCACAGGCGGAATACTTTCCCTCAAGCAGAAGAAAAAAATTTACGTAATTTCACAGGACGCCGCGAGTTGTGTGGTATATGGCATGCCCAAATCAATTGCGGAAGCAGGCGTTGTGGATGAAGTAGTCCCTTTGACTGAAGTTGCACAAACAATAACAAAGAAGGTGGGGGTACAGTAGTATGGATGTGAGCCAATATCTTGAAATTTTTATTGATGAAACCAACGGTCATCTACAAATTTTATCAGATTGTATCATGACATTGGAAAAAGAACCGGAAAATATGGATGTAATTAATGAGATTTTCCGTGCTGCACATTCCTTAAAAGGAATGGCGGGAACCATGGGATTTAAACGTATGCAGCGATTGACCCATGACATGGAAAATGTTTTTCAGGAAGTCCGCAGCGGTAATATGAATGTCACCAGTAGCCTGGTAGATGTTTTATTCCAATGTTTGGATGCTATAGAGGCATACCTCGATAATGTCAAAGAGAGCTCTGATGAAGGAACGGATGACAATGAGGCAATTATCAAAGAATTGAATGACATTCTGGCAGCCGGGACAGGGAATGCATCGGAAGAAGAGAAAAAGCCAGAGCCAGCAGATGACAAAAAAGCAGGCGGTGATGATAAAAAGTATTCTAAGAAGTATTTAGAAATTGAACTTTCCGAGAAAGAAAAAGAAGAGTTGAAAGAGGCAGAGAAGAAAAACATGAGTATTTATGGTCTCACCGTATTTATTCAGGAGGAATGTCTGCTGAAAGCAGCGCGGGCTTTTTTGGTATTCAAGGCAGTGGAAGATTTCGGAAATATAATTGTATATAATCCAAGTTCTCAAGATATTGAGGATGAGAAGTTTGGTGTTGATTTCAGTTTTTATATGGTGAGCAACGAAGATATTAATAAGATTATGGAAGTTGCTCAGGCAGTTTCTGAGATTGAGAAAGTCATCGGTGAAAAGATGACGTATAGCGAGCTGACCGCAGCCGTGGAGAAACGAGAAGCTGCGGAAGCGAAAGCAGCAGAGACAAAGGCGCAAGAAGCAAAGGCAGCAGAGGCAAAAGCGGTTCCAGCACCGCAGGCAGCAGCAACATCGGCAGCTCAACCCGCACAGGCGACAGCAAAGAAATCTACGCCTGGTAAGCCGGTGACGAACCGTACTGTCCGTGTGGATATTGAGAAGTTAGATGCGCTGATGAATCAGGTAAGCGAGCTGATTATTGCTAAGAATTCTCTGGTTTCTATTGGCTCCACATCAGATAGTGGTTCAGGAGGCGCTAACTCTCAGGCATTTCATGAGCAGATCGAATATCTAGAGCGTATCACGACAGGACTTCATGAGTCTGTGATGAAAGTCCGCATGGTGCCGATTGAGAGTGTAGTGCAAAAATTCCCAAGAATGATTCGCGATCTTTCCAAAAAATTAGACAAGAAAATGGAATTACAGATGACAGGTGAAGATACAGAGCTTGACCGTACGGTTGTGGATCAAATTGGCGATCCGTTGCAGCATCTTTTGCGTAATTCTGCCGATCATGGACTTGAGAATGCAGAGACGCGTAGAAAGAGAGGCAAGCCAGAAACGGGAACTATTCATCTCAATGCATTCCAGGAGGGAAATAATGTCATTATTGAAGTAAGTGATGACGGTAACGGTATAGATACAGAAAATGTTAAGAGCAAAGCGATTGAGCTTGGATTGATTACACCGGAGCAGGGTGCAGCGTTAAGCCAGAAGGAAATTATTGATTTCCTCTTTATGCCAAGTTTTTCAATGGCAAAGAAAATTTCTGATATTTCCGGGCGCGGTGTAGGGCTTGATGTAGTGAAGTCTAATATTGAAGCTCTTGGCGGAGATGTGGAAGTTAAGAGCGTGCTCGGAGAAGGATCTAAGTTTATCGTACGCTTGCCGCTGACATTGGCAATCATTCAGGCATTGATGGTGGAAGTGAGAGGTGAGAAATATGCAATTTCTCTCGGTTCCATTGAGACAATTGAAGAAATCTTGCCGCAGGACATTAAATATGTACAGGCAAAAGAGGTTATTCATATTCGAGGAATGGTCATTCCTCTGGTTCGACTGGACCAACTTTTGGACTGTGCGCCGGATGAGACGGAAAAGGAGAGTCTCACAGTAATTATTGTGCGTAAGGGAGACAAGTTTGCCGGGTTGATTGTGGATGAACTGGATGGACAACAGGAAATCGTAATTAAGTCCCTTGGTAAATATATTAACAACAGCACTAAGATTATCAGTGGTGCGACAGTTCTGGGTGATGGCGAGGTTGCTTTAATCCTGGATGTGAATACATTATTTTAGGGGGTGTTGAGATGGCAAACAATGTATCTATTGCAGAAGATGGGAAAAAACAGTTCATTGTAGTGAAGATCGGCAGCGAGCAGTATGGAATTGATATCAGTTATGTGGACAATATTGTCCGTATGCAGAAAATCACCAGGGTGCCTAAAGTACAGCCCTATTTCAAAGGAATTATCAATCTGCGTGGCGAGATCGTTCCGGTTATGAGCATTCGTACAAAAATGGATTTGGAGCCGGACGAATTTACGGATGTCACAAGAATTATTATTCTCAAGCTGGAGGAGCACGGCGTGCTTGGAATCTTAGTAGATGAAGTAAAAGAAGTGGTAACGCTTGCCCCTGATGAAATTGATAAGGTGTCTTATGACGCCAAGAATAATAAGAGCAATTTCATCAATGGGGTAGGGAAGAATGGCGAAGAGCTGATTTCGTTGTTTGATACAAATAGCATCATTGATGAGACAGAGGCTGTTTAAGCAGATGCGAAGGCTGTTGTACGGAGATTTTGCGACAGCCTATTCGTCATCTGCATGTAAGAAATGGAGAGAACGTTTATGGCTAAATTTAGTTTAGATCAGGTAAATGATATGTACTTTGATGTACTCAAAGAAATTGGCAATATAGGTGCAGGGAATGCGACTACTGCAATTTCTCATATGTTGAATATCAAGGTGAACATGGAAGTACCTAATGTAAAGTTTTTAACGTTCCAGGAGCTTCCGACTGCGATTTCCGCGGAAGAGGAGACAGTGGTAGGAATTTATCTGGAAGTGGAGAGTGATATTGGCGGAAGCATGATGTTTCTGCTGAAAATGGAATCTGCCCAGTATCTGGTCAATCGACTGATGGGAAGGCCGGATGATTATGCAGAGGAATTTAATGAGATGGATTTGTCGGCAATTAAGGAAATCGGAAACATTATATCTGGTTCTTATTTGTCTGCTTTGTCCAGTATGACGAATATGGTAATTACAGCATCAGTGCCGTATCTGGCAATTGATATGGCAGCAGCTATTTTGAGTGTACCGGCAATTCAGTTTGGTCAATATGGAGATAATGCGCTTTTGATACAGACGGAATTTGGAGATGAGGTAAGAATACAGGGATTTTTCATCTTAATGCCCGATGTTGAATCCTATGATAAGATATTGACGTCGTTAGGAATTGCACTATAAGAGGAGCTGACAGATCATGGCAACAATTAAAGTTGGAATGGCAGATTTGAATATATGCAAAGCACCGGATATGATTACTACGCTGGGGTTAGGATCGTGTATTGGGATTGCAGTATACGATCCCGTTACCAAAGTTGGCGGTCTGGCACATATCATGCTTCCGGATAGTACGCAGATGAGGAATAATTCAAATATTGCCAAATTTGCAGACACAGGGATTGAGGAATTAATTAGGAGAGTAACGATGGCAGGTGCCAACAGGCGGAGACTTGTCGCAAAAATTGCAGGCGGAGCTAAAATGTTCGAGGTTAAAGGGGTATCGGGTGTCGGTAACGTGGGAGAGCGCAATGCGATTGCCTCGAAAGCAAAGTTGAATCAGTTGGGAATTCCATTGCTTGCAGAAGATACGGGGCTCAATTATGGGCGAACTGTCGAACTGTATCCGGAGACAGGAGATTTCTATATTAAGGCAGTAGGAAAAACATTAAAAATTATTTAAAGGGTGATATGTTATGAAGACGAAACAGGTACCGGTAATGATTACACTCATTGCAGGTTTCATCACCTGTATATTAGGTTTTACAATGCAAATGGAAACAGGGCAGTTCGTACGAACGCTGGTGATTGTTTTATTATCTTTTTATATTCTAGGATGCATTGCAAAACTAGTGCTGGATAAAAATTTCAAGGAAGAGCCAGAAGAAGAGGCCACGGAAGAGGCGGGAGAGGAATCTGACGCACAGGAGGGCGAAAGCTCTGAAGAAGCGGCAGAGGACTTTGCAGAAGATTTTACCCAAAAGTAAATCAGAATTTTGTAGGCAATACATAACTATAAACGGAATGCCCGATGCCGGGATTTCCGTAGTCTTGGGGGCTTTGAATGAACGCAGCAGAAAGAGAGCATTTATGGGCTGAATTTTTAAAAAGGCCTACGCCGGAATTAAGAGAACAGATTATTGTGGAATATGCGCCATTAGTCAAAATTGTGGCAGGGCGTTTAAGTATGTATCTGGGTTATAATGTGGAATATGATGATTTAGTGGGCTATGGCATTTTCGGATTAATTGATGCTATAGATAAATTTGATGTCAAAAAAGACGTAAAATTTGAAACGTATGCCAGTCTGAGAATTCGCGGTTCTATTTTGGATCAGATTCGTAAGATGGATTGGATTCCACGAACTGTTAGACAGAAACAAAAAAAGATTGAGGCAGCAATTAGGAAGGTAGAAGAACGGACAGGGAGAACCGCGTCGGATGAGGAGATTGCGGAAGAATTGGAAGTAAGTGGAGATGAGTTGTTGAATTGGCAGTCTCAGCTCAAGATTACCAGTATGGTTTCCCTGAACGAGTATGTAGAGCAAGGGATGGAACCGGTTATGGATGCGAAAGGCAATTCGCATTTTATTCAGCCGGAGGACGCTATAGCAGAAGATGAATTGAAAAAAGTACTTGGGAAATCTTTAGATCTGCTTACGGAGAAGGAGCGGAAAGTAATTACCTTGTATTATTATGAGGATTTGACTTTGAAGGAAATCAGCAATGTTCTGGAAGTTTCAGAGTCCAGAGTTTCCCAGCTTCATACGAAAGCGTTACTTAAAATGAGAAAGACTATGGGGCCGTATATGAATATATTGACGGATTAGATGGAGGGTTTAGATGGATAGAAATGCATATTTTAAACTAGATATCAGCGACACAAAAACTATACTCCAGATTATCCCACCGGAAGAAGGCGGTAAAAAGCTGGAGCTAAAAGAGGTTACGGAATATCTGGACATCAAAGGTTTTAACAAATATAAACTCAAAGAATTGAACGATGCCGTTACAGTGCCTACACAGCAGGTCCGGCAGATCTATGTCGGAGATGGGCGGGCAATTTATGAGAGCGAACAGATGGAAGTAACCGTTTCCGGTGACAAAATGTTAGCGTTTTGTCGTTTTCATGCTCCGTCAAATAATGGGGCATTGATGACAGAAAAGGAGATTCTTGGAGATTTGCAATCCAGGAGTATTACGAACGGTATTGATATGGATGCAATCCATAAATTTTTGTCAGACCGTCAGTATTGTGTGGATTATGTTTTTGCAAAGGGAACCCCGCCACTCAATGGAGAAGATGCATGGATTGAATATTTCTTTAACACCAATCATAATCTCAGACCAAAGAAGAATGAAGATGGCAGCGTAGATTATCGTGATTTGAATACGATTAGCCGTGTGGAAGCAGGGCAGATGTTGGCAAAGCTTCACCCGGTAGTTTTGGGGAAAGCAGGCATAGATGTGTATGGCGGTCCCGTACAGGGACGTCAGGAAAAAAATTTAAAACTTGATTTTTCAAATAATATTACACTTTCAGAAGATAAAACAGAAATTTATTCCAATGTTACCGGGCATGCAAGTTTGGTAAATGGTAAAGTTTTTGTGGCAGACGTTTATGACGTTCCAGCGGATGTAGATAATGCTACGGGAAATATTGTGTATGATGGGAATGTTACCATAAAAGGTAATGTGAAAACGGGATTTTCTGTTACGGCAAAAGGAGATATTATCGTTGAAGGTGTTGTGGAGGCGGCATTTTTATCGGCTGGCGGACAGATTATTGTTAAACGAGGAATTAACGGAAGAAGTAAGGGGCGGGTAGAGGCAAAAGGAAATATTATTTCAAAATTTATTGAAAATGCCATTGTAGTTTCTGGTGGATTTATCGAGACAGGATGTATTTTGCATAGCCAGGTTTCTGCGGAAGCAGATATCCGTGTTAGCGGAAAGAAAGGATTTGTAAGCGGAGGATTGATTCGTGCCGGAAATGTTGTGGAGGCTCAGACAATGGGTTCTGCAATGGGAACAGTGACTCAGATAGAAGTCGGCGCGCCGCCCGCGGTTAAAGTTCGTTATGATGAATTGAATGAGCAAGCGGCAAAAGTAAAAGAAAATATGGATAAGATGCGTCCAATTCTTGTGAATTTCAATGAAAAGCTAAAGAAGAAGGAAAAGGTTACGCCGGAGCGTGTACAGCATGTCCAGGCAGTGGCTCAAAGTTTCAAGAAAGAGCAGGAAAAATTGGCGGAATTGCAGTTGGAGATGAAAAAGCTGCATGAAAAGATTCAGATGTCTAACAATGCAAAGATAAAAATAAAAGGAACCATTTATCCTGGCGTGAGCATTACCATTTCTGATGTGAATATGAATATCAAATCAGAACGTTCTTGCACAAGATATGTCAAGGATCATGGAGAGATTGTGGCTCGTCCTTTGTAAAAACGGAGATTGGCAGGGAGGAAGGAGTGGTGTGAAATGTCTATCAGGCCAGTGGAATTTCATGGAGTAGTACAGAGAAGCCAGGATGTGAGCGCTTTAAAGCAAAATGAAGATAACAGACCTATGCTGCAACAGCAAAATGTGCAGACACAGTTTGCCAAAGAAACGGCACAGCATATGCATCAGGTGAATCAGGCAAATGATTCGGAGAATCCGGAGCAGAAGTATGACGCTCGCGAAAAAGGAAGTAATGAATATGAGAATCTTCGGAATCAGAAGAAGAAAAAGAAAGAGAAAGAGAACGGTGGAAAGGCAAGCGCAAAGACTCGTGTGGGAGGCTTTGACATGAAGGTGTAGGTATAGAGATGAGCACATTAGAAATTTGTTTATTAGTAGTTGGGATTGTTCTGATGATTGCCAGTTTTTTTATCACAGAGAAATTATCTAATAGTGAATTGAACAAGCTTTCAGAGCTGAGTACGGAAGAGATGCAAAAGATTCTGGAACGGAATTTGAATGATGCTCAAAAGAAAGTGGATAACATGGTAGACCAGGTCATTGACCATTCCATTGAAAAATCCATGGAGATTGTAGAGCGGGCGCTAGACAAAGAGACCAATGAAAAAATGCGAGTACTGACGGAGTATTCAGATACCGTTCTGGAATCTATTAATAAGACGCATAATGAAGTTATGTTTTTGTATAGTATGCTAAATGACAAACATTCGGAATTGACGAAATATGCCGGAAATCTTGCACAGCTTGGTATCCATTTGGAAGAATTGGAACAGAATGTGGAGAAAACGGTAGCGGAATCTGATGAAATCATCCGCAAAGTCCAGGAAGCCCGGCAGATACAACAGGAGCCGCCTGTGATTGCAGAACCTGTTGCCAATGAGGTGGTAGCTAAGAAGGAAGCAGCACCAAAACCGCAGGAAGGCGAACAGTTAAACCATAACCGCTTGATTTTGGAAAAATACAAGGATGGCAAGTCAGCGATAGAGATTGCTAGGGAATTGGGGCTAGGCATTGGAGAGGTAAGGCTTGTGATTGGATTATTCAGAGAGGAAGAGTTATAAGTTATGAAGCTAAAATATTATTTGCGAGGATTGGGCATTGGAATTATCTGCACGGCAATCATTATGGGAATTGCCCTTTCCGGCAATAAGAAAGAAACGATGACGGATACGGAAATCATAGAGCGTGCCAGGCTATTAGGGATGGTAATGCCGGAGGATGCAGATGATCTTTCCGGGCAAGAGGATGTCAAGCAGACAGAGGATGAAGTCTCAAAGCCGGAGGCAAAAGGAGAAGGCGCTAAGGTTCAAGCAGACGACAGTAAGATTGATTCAAGCAAGAGTCAAACTGATGCAGCGCAAGATGGGGATGATAAAACGCGAGTCGATGAACAAGAGACGGATAGTACGGTAAAGTTGCCAAACAGCAGTACGGTGTTAGATAGCAGTAAGGGTTCTGTACAAATTGAAATTAAACAAGGAGAGTATTCTGACACAGTTAGTCAAAAACTTTTTCAGGCTGGTTTGATTTCCGATGCGGCGTCCTTTAATAAATATTTGACACAGAAGGGTGCAGACCAGGATCTGAAGGTGGGCGTTTATCAAATTCCGGCAGGCGCAACTCCAGATGAGATTATTGAAATTTTACAGAAATAGGGAAAAAAGGCTTGCCAGTAAAATGTCGGTATGCTATAATGTCGCCAGACATTGTGTGTATATATGACAATGTTGAAGCTAAGTAAACACATGTGCAGATTGAAAAATCGGTGCCTTACGGTAATTTTTTGAGAAGAAGCACATGGAAGATTATAACCAATGGAGGTAAGAAAAATGGGCGTTATTTCAATGAAACAGTTATTAGAAGCGGGTGTTCACTTTGGACATCAGACAAGAAGATGGAATCCGAAAATGGCTCCTTACATCTACACAGAGAGAAATGGTATTTACATCATTGATTTGCAGAAGTCTGTGGGCAAGGTCGATGAGGCTTATAAGGCAGTTGCAGAGCTTGTAGCGGAAGGCGGAACAATTCTTTTTGTAGGTACGAAGAAGCAGGCACAGGATGCGATTAAAGCAGAAGCAGAGCGTTGTGGAATGTTCTATGTTAATGAGAGATGGTTGGGTGGCATGCTTACCAATTTCAAGACAATCCAGAGCCGTATCGGTAGATTGAAAGCAATTGAGACCATGGCAGAAGATGGTACGTTTGATGTACTTCCAAAGAAGGAAGTTATCGCATTAAAGAAGGAATGGGAGAAATTGGAGAAGAACCTTGGTGGAATCAAGGAGATGAAGAGAATCCCAGATGCAATTTTTGTTGTTGATCCTAAGAAAGAAAGAATTTGCGTGCAGGAAGCTCATACATTGGGTATTCCTCTGATTGGTATTTGTGATACAAACTGTGATCCGGAAGAACTGGATTATGTAATTCCGGGTAATGACGATGCAATCAGAGCTGTTAAATTGATTGTTTCTAAGATGGCAGATGCTGTTGTGGAAGCGAACCAGGGAGCAATCGAAGAAGAGGCAGCAGTAGCTGCGGAGGAGACAGTAGAGGAATAATGAGTACAATGAAGTATTGATATTCGTTGTACCAGCGGCAGATTTATGTATATAAGTGCGAGGACAGACAATATTGCCTGTCCTCAATTATGGTAATTATTTGGAATTTGTAACTATTCAGAACACTCTGGAAATAGCAATATAGAACGTTCAATCAAGTTTATTTGATAAAGATGAATTGCTATTACCAAGGAGGTGATAATCCCCTCAGCCACAGACAGAAGCCCTAGGAGGAAGGCAAATGCGAAGCATTTCTATCATGCCTTTCGACGATATGGCAGGTGACGCGAAGCGACGCGTGCCGTTACCCGAGGGGCGAATAACGGCTTTGCTGGCATGTCTGTGGCGTGGGGGTTTGAATAGTTACTGGAAATTTATAAATCACAAACGGAGGGCATAGAGATGGCTATTACAGCAGCAATGGTAAAAGAATTAAGAGAAATGACCGGTGCAGGAATGATGGACTGCAAGAAGGCTTTGAATGAAACAAACGGCAATATGGATGAAGCAGTAGAGTTTCTGCGGAAGAATGGACAGGCTAAGGCAGAGAAGAAGGCTGGAAGAATTGCGGCAGAAGGACTTTGCACGGTAATGCTCAAAGACGATAAGACGGCGGCAGTCGTAGAGGTTAATTCCGAGACAGACTTTGTGGCTAAGAATGATACGTTTAAAGCATTTGTTGACGCTGTTGCAACACAGGCAGTTAATTCTGACGCAACAGATTTGGATGCATTTATGGCAGAGGCATGGAACGAGGATTCCAGCAAGACAGTCAAAGACGCGCTGGTAGAGAAAGTAGCAGTTATCGGCGAAAACTTGAATATCCGGAGATTTGAGAAAGTTGTTGCAGAAAATGGATGTGTTGTATCTTATATTCATGGCGGCGGAAGAATTGGTGTTATCGTAGAAGCAGAAACCGCAGTTGTCAATGACGCCGTGAAAGAGGCAATGACCAATATAGCTATGCAGATTGCAGCGCTTTCTCCGAAATATGTTTCCAGAAATGAAATCAGCAACGACTACATTGCACATGAGAAGGAAATCTTGCGTGCACAGATTATGAACGATCCTAAAGAATCCCAGAAACCGGAGAAGGTAATCAACGGAATGATTGAGGGACGTGTGAATAAAGAGCTTAAGGAAATCTGCCTGGTAGATCAGGTATACGTAAAGGCAGAAGACGGCAAGCAGACAGTTGGCAAGTACTTAGAGCAGGTGTCTAAGGAGGTTGGAGAGACAGTTGCTGTTAAGAGATTTGTACGTTTTGAGACTGGTGAAGGATTAGAGAAGAAGCAGGAAGATTTTGCGGCTGAGGTTGCAGCGCAGATGAATGCGTAGAAATTTGTCGAAATAAGGCGAATAGAGATAGGAATGAGAACCCTTGTAAGTGGTGTGTATGCGCCATTTGCAGGGGTTTTTAGTGTTTTATGTTGAATTTTCATTTCTTGACACTGTCACGATATACCGTTATAATCAATAGAAAAGAATCCATGAAATGGAGAATAGAGAAATGGAATTGATGAATTTGTTAAAGGAAAAGCAGCTTTCTGTTTATCAGTGTGCGAAAGAAAGCCATGTACCATATACTACATTATCAGATATTGTGAAAGG